>CAYMZV010000269.1:0-6108 GCA_964394965.1 uncultured Chryseobacterium sp. | reverse complement strand
GGATCCTGCGATCCGATGCAGGCGATTTGCATTGTCTCCACACTTGCAGCAACTTCCACTTCAACAAACGTGAGTTGTTTCGGCGGATGCAACGGCAGCGCAACAGCCTCTCCAAGCGGCGGAACCGGTCCATACACTTATTCATGGTCGCCATCTGGAGGAAATTCAGCAACGGCAAGTTCCCTGTGTGCCGGAAGTTACACCTGCACCATCACCGATGCAACATTGGCAACCACCACCACTTCTGTCACCATCACTCAACCGGCAACCGCTGTTACCGCAACACAATCGCAAGGAACAATCCTGTGCAACGGAGGAACAACAACTGCGTCAGTCGTTGCGTCGGGTGGAACACCGACCTACACTTATTCATGGACTCCGTCGGGAGGATCCGGTGCAACGTCAAATCCGATCGGCGCAGGAAATTACTCTTGTACAATTACAGATGCGAATGGATGCACAGTGGTAAAAACTTTTTCAATCACGGCACCGACAGTGATTACCGCAACGCAATCGCAAGGAACAATTCTCTGTAATGGAGGAACAACCACCGCATCCGTTGTTGCATCAGGAGGAACACCGGGATATACTTATTCATGGAGTCCGTCGGGTGGAACAGGCGCAACATCAACTGCAATCGGTGCGGGGAATTACACTTGCACAATTACCGATGCGAATGGGTGTACGACAACAAAAACTTTTGCAATATCAGCTCCAACTGCCGTTGCTGCAACTCCATCGCAAGGAACAATCCTGTGCAATGGGGGAACAACAACCGCATCGGTCGTTGCGTCGGGAGGAACTCCGGGATACACTTATTCATGGAGTCCATCGGGTGGAACAGGTGCAACGTCAACGGCGATCGGTGCGGGAAATTATACTTGCACAATTACCGATGCGAATGGTTGTATTGGAACACAATCTTTTGCAATCACTGCACCGACTGTGCTTTCCGCAACACAATCGCAAGGAACGATTTTGTGCAATGGGGGAACGGCAACGGCATCTGTTGTTGTATTGGGAGGAACACCGGGATACACTTATTCTTGGAGTCCATCGGGAGGAACAGGCGCAACTTCAACCGCAATCGGCGCAGGAAATTACACGTGTACGATCACGGATGCGAATGGTTGTATTATAACACAAACGACAACCATCACACAGCCTATCGCAATTACCGCAAACGCAACGTCAACACCCGCAACCTGTGGAAACAACAATGGAACGGCGACAACAACTGCCAGCGGAGGAACAGGGGTTCTCGCTTACAGCTGGTCGCCATCGGGAGGAAATGCGGCAACTGCAAATAATCTTGTGGCAGGGAACTATACATGCACCATCACCGACGCAAACGGTTGCACACAAACGGCAACAACAACCGTTACCAATACGGGAGCGCCAACAGCAACCATACAATCCCAATCCAATATCCTGTGCAATGGTGGAAATAACGGTAGCGCAACACTGAATGTAACGGGAGGTTCGCCGGGATACACTTACGCATGGACACCTACGGGCGGAAATGCGGCAAACGCAAGCGGATTGAGCGCAGGAACATATACCTGTACGATCACCGACCAGGCAGGTTGTGTCACAACACAACTCGTGAACATTACCGAACCCACATTGCTTTCGGCAACGACAACGATCACTCCTACCGGATGCAATTTGTCCACGGGAACAGCCACAGCCAATCCAACAGGAGGAACTCCGGGATACACCTATTCGTGGTTGCCGTCAGGAGGAAATGCCGCGACAGCAAATAATTTAAGTGCGGGAAATTATACCGTGACCGTGACCGATGCAAACGGATGCACAACTACGGCAACAGCTAGCATAGGAACAACAGGTGGGCCAACAACAACCGTCCAAGCGAGCAGCGATGTTTCCTGCTTTGGTGGCTCCAACGGATCGGCAACGATCAATGCAACGGGTAACGGACCTTTCACTTACAGTTGGTCGCCATCGGGAGGAAATGCGGCGACTGCAAACAATCTTGCTTCACAAACCTATTCGGTAACCGTTACGGATGCGAACGGATGCACTTCAATCCAAACCGTTACCATTACACAACCGACACAACTTGCAACCACAACTTCCGCAGATTCTGCAACCTGTGGAAACAGCAATGGAGATGCAACGGTAACCGTTTCGGGAGGAACAGGCCCTTACACTTATCTCTGGAACAACTCACAGACAACGGCAACAATAAACAATCTTGCCGCAGGGGTTTATACCGTCAACATTACGGATGCGAATGGATGCACAACAACAGCAACAGCAACCGTGGGAAATTCCGGTGCGCCAACCGTAACATTACAATCTTCAAGTAACGTGACCTGCTTCGGAGGGGGCAATGGCTCGGCAACTGTAAATGCAACAGGTGGACAATCGCCATACACGTATGCGTGGTCGCCTTCGGGAGGGACAAGTGCAACGGCGAACAATCTTGCCGCAGGAACCTATACGGTGACGGTTACAGGAAGCGATGGTTGTGCGCAAACACAACTTGTGACGATTACCCAGCCTTCCGCCATCCAGATTACGGATGCAACAACTCCTGACAATTGCAGCGCAGGCGATGGAACAGCAAGCGCCACTGTAAATGGGGGAACTCCCGGATATACATACGTATGGAGCAATGCGGCAACAACATCTTCCATCACCAACTTATCGGCAGGAACGTATACGGTGACTGTGACCGATGCGAATGGTTGCACCTCCACTTCAACAGCAACAGTCGGCTCGGCGGGAAGCGCAACGGCCAATGCCGGAAATTCCATTACCATAACAATGGGACAAAGCACACAACTCAACGGAAGCGGCGGAGGAACCTACAGCTGGTCACCGCCAACCGATTTGAATTGCCCGACATGTCCGAACCCGATTGCTTCTCCAACGGTTACCACAACCTATACATTGACAGTAACCGATTCGCTCGGTTGTACGGCAACGGATACGGTAACCGTTTTTGTTGACATTTCTTGCGGAACAGTTTATTTGCCGAATGCATTCTCCCCGAATAATGATCATGAAAATGATGTGTTGTATGTGAGGGGAAACTGTATCAAGTTCATGCAGTTCGAAGTGTACAACCGCTGGGGAGAACGCGTTTTCTCCACTACAGATCCGACAATTGGATGGGATGGAACATGGAGAGGCCAAGCGTGTGAAGCGGCTGTGTTCACTTATTTCCTGCGGGCCACCCTGCTCGACGGAACGGTGGTCGAAAAACAGGGAAACGTTTCCCTGGTAAAATAAAACAGTTGAAAAGCTTGAAAATTGAAAAGTTATATTATAACACAACCTATCCGTTTTCAAGCGATAACAATTAAAAATGACATAGAACCGACAGCGTTGAAATGCAAAACACAACTTTCCAACATTTCAGCCTTCCCACTTTCAAACTCAAGCAAATGAAACAGATCAAGATTTTTTTACTGCCCCTGCCTCTCTTTTTGCTGCCGCTTTTTTCCCCGGCACAGGACATTCACTTTTCACAAATGACAGAAACTCCGTTGCTGCTCAATCCTGCAGAGGCTGCGCTCGGGCATGATGTGATGGCGGTTTTGAATTATAAGGACCAATGGAAAAGCGTTTCGACCGCGTCCGCCTACAAAACATTCAATGTGAGCACGGATTTCGCATTCATGAAAAAATCAAGCGGAAGCCATCTCGGTTTGGGAATAAACTTTTTTTCCGATAAGGCCGGTGACGGCGCGATGTCAACCACAACCGGGAATCTTCATTTGTCCGGCGTACTTGCGGCGAATGACGACAATTTGATTTCTGTCGGCATTTATGGCGGTTTCGGTCAACGCAGTTTGCAGTACAACAAATTGTATTGGGACAATCAATACGATGGCATGCAATACAATTCCGGTTTGTCATCCGGCGAACCGCAGACTTTTGCAAATCATAATTATGCGGATTTCGGTGCCGGGATTGCTTGGTTTTATGGGAAAGGGCATTCCACATTGAGCTCGAATGATCAGCGGACTTTCAACATTGGTTTTTCACTGCAACACATCAATCAGCCTTCCTACAGTTTTTATGGAGACGGCGGGGAAAAATTGCCAATGAAATTCACCGCACATGGAACGGGCGATTTTGGAATGAAAAATCACAACATCGTTTTGGAACCGTCTTACCTTGTCATGATTCAGGCGGGTCATCATGAGGTGACGGCGGGAATGATGATCAAATACATCATGCAGGATGCTTCGAAATATACAGGAAGAAAAAAACCCGCCGCTTTTTCTCTCGGAGGTTATTACCGTTATACCGACGCTTTCATTGTTGCAACCCGTTATGAATTCTCGAATTATTCCATCGGCATGAGTTATGACGTCAATCTTTCCGACCTGAAAACAGCCAGCAAATCGAGAGGCGGGTTTGAAATTTCATTGCGGTTCATGACTCCGAATCCGTTCTCAAAAACAACGACAACAAAATTGTTCGATTGACCTTTCGATACGAATTGCAAGGAAAAAATCGAAAACGCGGTGGTTTGATTCAAGGTGAAACGAAGGAAAATTATTTTGCCGATAATTTGTTTTCAAACCAGAACACAAAATCAAAAAACCCGGAAACCTTTTTTTCAAACGGATCCTTGAGAATTTCGGTGATCTTGTCTTTTGTCTCCTGCAATAAATCATGCATTTCCGGTTTCGACTTTACAAGCAAGGATCGCTTGAAGAATTTCAGCAGCGCCGTTTCAAACCCATAATTCCTCCCCTGCTTGACAAGAAAGCGTTCGGTGGAAGAAACGAGATACGGCAAGATATCCATGTTTTCCAATTCAAAATGCACCAACAGAAGAATGATTTTCGAGAAACAAAGAATGTCTGTCCTGATTCCCCCTTTTTCGTAATTCAGGATTTTGTTGATCCATTTCAACGCCGACTTGAAATCCTTTTTCCCAAAATACATTTTGGCAACATTGTAATGCAGGAAAAGTTTTTTCGGATCAAAATGAATGGTATCAAATTTTTCAATGCCCCTTACGATTTCTGCAATACGGTCATCTATTTTTTCAAAACCCCCTTCCAAATAATACAAATTGAGTTCGTTCACATGTGACGTGAAAAAAATCTTGGCTTGCAAATCCTCACTCAGGTTTATTTTAAATGTCCTGTCGAACGATCGCATCTTGTCAAGACAAATCATGGTTTGTTTGCGATTTCTTTTTGCCGAATGAAAATGAAGCAGGTTTGCCAGCAATGCAAAATACATATTGGGGCGCATCCTTATTCTTTCGGGATTGGCTTCCGCAAGTGCCACCAGTTTTGTCTTGAAACGAATTGCCTTTTCGATTCCGGCCTGATCCTGGGAATATGAATTGTACAAATCGTAAATGCTGTTCAGGAAATACTTATTGCCAAATGTTGTCGCTTGGCTTTCGTCCTGAAAAAGCGGATCTTTTATGAGTGCGTTTAATTTTGCCTGTTGCGTTTTATTGCGAATGGCTCCCGACCTCGTTAAGGTAAAGTACATCCTGTCGTGCAATGTTGCATAATCACAATGATGCTTGAGCAAAAGCATCGCGTCGTTTCCATAGCTGACAAGTTCATTCAATTCGGTTTCATTTGCGGATGAACGCGCACCCAGGCAAATCAGCTTCCGTTCCCATTCCAATGCCTGAATGACATAAGTGTATTTTTCCACGGCCATTGCCTTTTCGCGGATGCGTACTACCAGCGATTCGCACATTTCATAAAATCCTTTCTGATAAAGAATTTCAAGGCGTTGCAATTGGTTTTGCAATTCGGAATCGATACTGGAGTGATAGGATCCCAAACTTTCGAGAATGATTCCAAAAAGATAATTTTTGGCAACATGCAATTGTTTCACGAATTTCTCATTCCGGAATTTCTGCTTGATCAACTTTTCATTGTACTCCGATTGACGGTCAATGGCATCAAAAAGCTTCAGGTAATTGCTGTTTTTCGCAGTCGTGGAATTGAATGCTTGTTTTTTAAAATATCCCTTTTCATTTTTTGACAGCGATTTAATCAGTCTGAAAAGGTCGTCTTTCGGTGTCATCGGATACTACGTTTGGAGATGTTCTGGCTATGCCAAAACCCCCTGTTTACGGGCTATTCATAG
>CAYMZV010000268.1:0-6152 GCA_964394965.1 uncultured Chryseobacterium sp. | reverse complement strand
CCAACCACTCCAACGCCGCTCCACTCAAAACCATTTCCTTTTTTTCATCACCCCATTTCATTCCGCGAATCAAATCGCCGGGAATGTTTTCGCCCAATGGAAATGGATAATCGCTTCCCAATGCAATCCTGTTCGCACCGAACAAATCGACAACGTAATCCAACATTTTCGGTTCGTGCACCAATGAATCCAACCAGAATTTCCCGAGATAATTTTTCGGTGAAATGTTATTGTCAATCGCCACCAAATCGGGACGGCAATCGAATCCGTGTTGTATTCTTCCGATTGTCGAAGGGAAAGATCCGCCGCCGTGCGCAAAAGCGATTCTGAGTTTCGGCAATTTTTCCAATACGCCACCGAACAAAAGCGAACAGATCGCGCGTGAAGTTTCCGCCGGCATTCCCACAAGCCAAGGCAGCCAATATTTCTGCATTTCCTTTTCGCCCATCATTTCCCATGGATGCACAAACACAGCCATTCCCAGATTTTCACACGCTGCGAAAATTTCAAAATATTTTTCCTCGTTCAAATTTTCCTGATTCACATTCGTGCCGATCTGGATTCCCTTCAACCCGATTTTTTTGCAACGTTCCAATTCCTGAATCGCCAATTTCGGATCCTGCATCGGAATCGTTCCCAATCCGACAAAACGTTTCGGAAAACGCGTGACGATTTCTGCGATGTGATCGTTCAGGAATTTTGAAATCTCCAGACAGTCATTCGGTTTCGCCCAATAGGAAAACATCACGGGTACGGTCGAAAGCACTTGCACATTCACGTGATGGCGCTCGCATTCATGCATGCGTTTTTCCGCACTCCAGCAATTGTCTTCCACTTCACGGAAAAATTTCCCGTCATCGCGAATCATGCGCGCGCAACAATTCTTGTGATGGTCCAATTGGATAAACCCCCCATAACCGAATTTTTCATTCCAGTGCGGAATGTTTTCAGGGAGAATGTGGGTATGGATGTCGATTGAAAAAAAATTCATGTCCATTCAAGGATTCAACGATTTAATAAATTGCTTGCCAAGAATCATTTTTGAATTCTTGAATGTTTGAATCATCAATGGCTGCTCACTTTCACCGGTTCAGGAGGCTGCATCAGGTGACCGCATTTTTTGCAGGTGCGCAAATCTTCGCTGCCGTAAAATTTTGCGAACACCCCTTGAAACTGATTCACAATATCGGTGAGTACAAAATATTCTTCGTACAATTTCGTGTTGCACTTTTCGCAGAACCAAAGCAGCCCATCCTTTTCATTTTCGCGTCGCTTGCGTTCCATCACCAAACCGATTGTGTTTGGTCCGCGCATGGGATTGTGCGGGACATTCGGCGGCAGAAGGAAAATATCACCTTCATTGATCGGAACATCAACCGCTTTTCCGTCTTCCTGGATTTTCACCGTAATGTTTCCTTCCAGCTGATAAAAGAATTCTTCGCTCTCGTTGAAATGGAAATCCTTTCTCGCGTTCGGTCCACCGACAACCATGACAATGAATTCCGTGTCTTTGTAAACGACTTTGTTGTTGACGGGAGGCTTGAGCAAATGACGGTTTTCGTCAATCCATTTCTTGAAGTTAAACGGACGTGTGATCATGTGTTTTTCTATTAGGGAAATTGCATTACGAATGTAAGAATAAAAAAAGGGACGGAAGACGAGGGAACGAGGCAAGTGGCAGGGCAAAAAATCATGTTTAACCAGGGTTTTATCAGGGAGAAATGAAATAGAAGTATTATTGTAAAATAAAATTTTTCAAGACAACCAACCTGAATATTACGGCATCATTCATGGGTGCAAAACAGGTTTTAAATAAAATAAAATGGAAGTAAACAAATTGCAATGTCCCCAATGCGGTTCAACAACCACAACCAAGGTTTCCGAAGGCGTTTACCATTGCCCTTATTGCGAAAGCAATTTCAATGTGGAAGTTTCCAAGGCGGATATGATTTCGAATATCCTCAAGATGAGTCAGGAGACGAGCAACCGGACGAGTGAGGAATCGAAAAGGATTTATGCAGAAAAGCTGGCGCAGATGAAAGCGGGATTGACTCCCGAGCAGAAGGCCGCAATGAAAAGGCGTGCGCGAATTGCATTGATCATCACATTCGGTTTCATTGCATTGATCGGCAGCATTGTTTTCTTCAGTGTCAGGAGTGCGATTAAAAATGCGGCTGTTACAATGGAACAAAATGCATCCGTCAGTAAATTCTGTGTGTTTTCGGGAAGCAAGGGTCCGGTGATCTGGATGGTGAAGGAATTGGAAGGTTCCATTTCCGACAGTGTTCATCACCCTTTGCAAATCATCAATCCGTCGAATGGACAGGTGGAAAAGGAAATGCAATTCATTCCCGCGATGACGTGGGAGGATAATTTCAATTCGGGCAAATACATCGGTGAAATTTATTCTTTCGGCGACACTTGCTGGATGATTTCCGAGCATGACATTCTCACGGCGCGCGACATTTATTCAGGAAAAATAATTATCACAGTCGACCAATTGGCCAAACTTTATCCTGAATTGTCGAAGGGAATCACAAAAGCGGAATGGGGTTATTCGGATCACGATTTCACACTCACGACAAATGATGGGTTCGAATATATTTTCAATCCCGATTCAAAAAAAATAATCAAGAAAGAGGATGCGGAAAAACACGATGAAAAAAACAGGGTGACGAAAAACTTTTTCATTTTGTCGGATTCCAAACGCCCTTCGCTTTTCAAGACGGTGGAAAAAGCCTATCCCAATTCCACCAGTTC
This sequence comes from uncultured Chryseobacterium sp., assembly GCA_964394965.1. Lineage (GTDB taxonomy): Bacteria > Bacteroidota > Bacteroidia > Palsa-965 > Palsa-965. The sequence goes on along the minus strand of CAYMZV010000268.1, from coordinate 3,392 downwards.
CGATGTGTTTGAAAGCGAATTGGAAAATTATGTTCCCGGCAAACGTCCCGACAATATGAGCGACAATGTCATTTCAATTACGCAACTGTTTCCCGACAAAACCTATTTCAACGGATTCATCGAATATGCGGACAATGAAAAGGCGCTTGTGCTTTATCAGAACAGCATTGCAAAAAAATCCGCGTTGCATATTTCCTGTGTCAATGCCGATGGAAAAGAATTGTGGGATTTTTCCGGAAAGGAAACAAAACCTTTGTCCGATGTTTTTTCCGATAACAATCGCGGAATCAATTTTGTGTATTCGAAAACGGCAGCGATCGTTTTTTGCGAATACGATGACCACAACGCCATTGCATTCGATTGGAATACGGGAAAAGTCCTGTGGAGTTTTTCCACTGCGAAAAAGTGACAAGGGCAAGTGACAGGTGAAAGATTGACTGGATATCTTTTCATTGGAATCACCTGCCACTTGTCACCTGCCTCCTGTCACCTATCTTTGTCACATGAATCTAGATCTCACCGGAAAGCATGCACTTGTTTGCGGAAGCACACAGGGAATCGGGAAAGCCGCTGCCATGGAACTTGCATCATTGGGTGCAAATGTTACACTCATGGCGAGAAATGAACCGCGTTTGAAAAATGCAGTTGCTGATTTGCCCGGAAATGGAAAACATGATTACATCGTTGCTGATTTTTCCGATCCTGAAAATGTAAAAACGGCGATTGCAGATTATCTGCGCAAGGAAAAAATCATTCACATACTCGTCAACAATACCGGCGGCCCTCCGGGAGGATTGATCACGGAAGCGAAAACGGAAGAGTTTACAACTGCATTTTCAAATCACCTGTTGTGCAATCATATTCTTGTGCAGGCGGTTTTGCCGGGAATGAAATCCGAAAAGTTCGGGCGCATCATCAATGTGATTTCCACTTCGGTGAAACAACCGCTGAAAGGCTTGGGCGTTTCAAATACCATTCGCGCAGCCGTGGCGAATTGGTCGAAAACACTTTCGATGGAAATTGCGCAATTCGGAATCACCGTCAACAATGTTTTGCCCGGCGCAACGGCAACCCAGCGTTTGTATGGCATCATTGAAAATAAAATGTTGAAGCCGGGAATGACACGTGAAAAGGCCGAGCAGGAAATGCTCGATGAAATTCCGGCAAAACGTTTCGGTACACCGGAAGAGGTTGCGAATGCCATTGCATTTTTGGCGTCGCCCGCTGCCGGATACATTAATGGGATAAATGTTCCCGTTGACGGAGGACGTACAGGTAACCTGTAGGAAAAAATCTTCCGTTCATCGAAAACAGCCTTGCTACTGATTTTCCTTTCCTATTTTCGCACAAATTAATTTTTATGACAGTTATAAAAGACAAAAAAGGATTCTTCCATGAATTCAAGGAGTTTGCCATTCGTGGCAATGTGATTGATCTTGCAATCGGTGTCGTCATCGGCGCCGCTTTCGGAAAGATTGTCAATTCACTCATCGAGGATGTGATCACGCCATTGATCCTGAAGCCCGCGCTTGATGCCGCGCACTTGACAAAATTGGAAGAGTTGACCGTAATGGGATCCGTGAAATATGGAACCTTCATCGCTGCAATCATCAATTTCCTCCTTGTTGCCATCGTGCTTTTCATGATCATAAAAGGCATCAATGCCGCAAAGAAAAAGGATGCGGAAAAACCGAAACCTCCGGTGGAACAAACGAAGGAGGAATTGCTGTTGATGGAAATCCGCGATTTGCTGAAAGAGAATGCCGCCAAAAAATAATTCCATGAAAAAATATTTTTCCTTTTTATTTTTTCTTTTCCCGACTTTCCTTTTCTCGCAACATCTTCCCGACAGTCTGCGCCATTGGCATCACGGTGGAATGTTTGCGCTGAATTTTGCCGAAGCCTCTTTTACGGATTGGGCGGCCGGTGGGGAGAATTCTGTTTCCGGACAAACACGATTGCATTCGTTCATCAATTACAAAAAGGATTCCACGAGTTGGGAAAATGGAATCGACCTTGCTTACGGCTTGCTGCAACAAGGAAGGGGGATCACAAAAAAAACGGATGACAAGATTGATTTCACTTCGAAGTACAGCCGTTATGCATTTGAACGTGTGTGGTATTATTCGGCTTTGTTGGGATTCAAGTCACAATTCTCTCCGGGATACAATTATCTGGGCGACACGGCAAAAACAAAAATTTCAGATTTCATGTCGCCGGGATATGTGATTCTCGCTATCGGATTGGATTACAAGCCGAACAAGCATTTTTCCTTTTTCACGGCACCGCTCACGGGAAGAACAACAATTGTGCAAGATCAAAAACTTGCCGATGCGGGTGATTTCGGTGTGGACAAGGCGGTGTATGATGCGGCTGGGAATAAAATAAAAGACGGACAACATGTGCGGAATGAATTCGGCGGTTATGTTCGTATTTCCTATAAGGCAGACATCATGAAAAACATTTCGTTGACATCACGCTGCGAACTTTTCACCAACTATCTGAAAAATCCGCAGGATGTTGTGGTGAATGCTGAAATCCTATTGGCGATGAAAGTGAACAAATACATTTCCGCCAGTTTTGACATGCAAGGGATTTATGACAACGATGTGAACATTGCCATTGACAAAAACCACGATGGCGTAATCGATGCTTACGGTCCGCGATTCCAATTCCAACAAGTCTTGGGAGTGGGATTGACTTTGAAATTTTAAGACATGAATGCGAGAAAATTGCAACGGAAAATTCTCAAACAAAAAATGGTCGACTGATAGCCGACCATTTTTGTTTTAACAACATCTTTTTCACTTCTCAACTCCGGCGACTGCTCACTTTGCAATCAAGCGAAATCCCCGGCCGTGGATATTCATGATCTCAACGGTCGGATCGTCTTTCAAATATTTTCTCAGCTTCGCGATGTACACATCCATGCTGCGCGAATTGAAATAACTGTCGTCACCCCAAATCGTGTTGAGGGCGAATGACCGGTCAAGCACTTCATTCTTGTGCAACGCAAGCAAACGCAAAAGATCGGCTTCCTTCGAAGTCAGTTTTTGCGGTTTGTTTCCGAACTCCAGCATTTGACGGGTGTAATCGTATTTGTATTCCCCAACGGTGAATTCGGTTTGCTCCATATTCAATGCGCCGCCTTTTGTCCTGCGCAAAATCGCTTTCAGGCGGAGCAACAATTCCTCCATTGAAAAAGGTTTGGTGATGTAATCATCGGCTCCCGCATTGAAACCCTCTATGGTATCTTCCTTCATCGATTTTGCGGTGAGAAATACGATCGGGATATCATGGTTGATGGTTCTGATTTCCTTTGCGAGTGTGTAACCGTCTTTCACCGGCATCATCACGTCGTTGGTCAAGGACATCATCACGCCGCCGATCGG
>CAYMZV010000267.1:0-6161 GCA_964394965.1 uncultured Chryseobacterium sp. | reverse complement strand
TTCGGCAACACCAAGCACGTACGATAAATCGGCGGAACCATCTTCCCCGGGAGGAGTGGGCAAGGCGAGAAAAATTATTTTCGCGTTTTCAATCGCTTCGGCAAGATTTGTTGTGAAACGAAGACGACCCTGTTTGATGTTGCGTTCAAACAATGCATCCAGATGCGGTTCGTAAATCGGAATGATTCCGTTACGCATTTTTTCAACTTTCGAAGCGTCGATGTCAACGCAAACAACATGATTTCCGGTTTCAGCAAGACAGGTTCCTGTAACAAGTCCGACGTATCCGGTTCCGACAACAGCAATATTCATATTCCGATTTAATCTTTTAGTAATTTATTTTCTGACGAATTCAATCACCGCATCACAAATGTATTTTTGTGTCTCTTCATCGAGTTCGGTGTGCAATGGCAATGAGATCACCGATTCACAAAGTTTTTCAGTAACCGGGAAATCTCCCGCCTTATAACGCGGATCGAGATAGGCTTTCTGAAGATGCAGGGGAACGGGATAATAAATCATTGCGGGGATTCCTTTCGTGGCAAGATACTCACGAAGTCCAGTACGGTCAACTCCACTGAGCTGAATCGTATACTGGTGAAATGCGTGTGTACTGTTTTTCACGCGCACGGGTGTTTTTATTTTCGGCTGATTGGCCAATAACCTATCGTAAAAATTGGCCGCATCATTTCTCGCTTTGGCATATTCATCAAGGTGGCGAAGTTTTATCCTGAGAATGGCTGCCTGAATGGAATCCAATCTTGAATTGACACCGATACTGTCGTGGTAATATTGGATGCGCTGTCCATGATTTGCAATCATCTGCATTTTGGCGGCGAGTTCATCGTTGTTGCAATACATTGCTCCGCCATCGCCATAACAGCCCAGGTTTTTCGAAGGGAAAAAGGAAGTACAGCCGATGTCACCAATCGTTCCCGCTTTTGCTTTTTTCCCATTGCTGAAAATATATTCCGCACCAATCGCCTGTGCTACATCTTCAATCACAAACAGGTTGTTTTTTTTCGCGACGGACATTATTTTTTCCATGTCGGCACATTGTCCGAACAGATGAACGGGAACGATCGCTTTTGTTTTGGGTGTGATCGCTTTTTCAATTGCCTCCACATTGATATCGAAAGTATCGGGATAGACATCCACCAACACGGGTTTCAATCCAAGCAAGGCAATCACTTCTGCAGTTGCGGCGTATGTAAAATCGGCTGTGATCACCTCGTCACCCGGTTTCAATTCGAGCGCCATCATTGCGATTTGCAATGCATCGGTTCCATTGCCGCAGGGAATGACATGTTTTACACCCAGATATTCTTCCAATTCCTTTTTGAAAGCTTTCACTTCCGGGCCATTGATATAAGCGGAAGAACGGATGACATTGATGACCGCATTGTCAATTTCAGCCTGAATTTTCTCATACTGACCGACGAGGTCAACCATCTGGATTTTCTTCGACACTTTTTCCATTAACCGTTTGGTTTTCAGTGGCGCAAAGATAGACAATTTTACCAATGGCTTTGGGAATGCCCGGCTGTGAGGGTCTGAAAATGGCTATCTTTACAGGAATGAAATCGGCAGTATTTTTTTTCATTTTGTTTTTTGCGTCTTATGGATTGCATGCGCAATATGAGCAGCACCATGGGCATCGTGGCGGCCAACAAAACGGCGAGAGTATGATGCCGATGAAAAAAAGAACTTACGCCGACAGTGCATTTCATTATTTCGGGATTTCTGCAGGTTTTGCGTATCAGATTCCGGGAGGCGATTTGCGTTGGCGATTCGGGCAGGATGCAACAGCGGGAGCTTCATGTTTTTACAAAACAGACAAGAATTTCATTTTTGGTTTTCAGTGGACTTATATTTTCGGAAAAAATCTGGTAGGCCCAAGTCCATTGGACAGCATTGAAACTTCCGATGGTCATGTCATTGGCACAGACGGAAAATATGCCGACCTGCGCATTTTTGAACGCGGGTTCACGTTGAATTGTTCGGCGGGAAAAATTTTCACTGATTTCCTTTCTCCCAATAAGAATTCCGGTCCGATGCTGATGGGCGGTCTCGGATTCCTGCAGCATAAAATAAAAATTTATGACAATGGCTCCCGAACGGCTGAATTGACAAAAGAATTCCTCAAGGGTTATGACAGATTGACGAGTGGGCTTTCGTTGAATGAATTTGCCGGTTATTTTTTCATGAGCAAAAACCGTTACGTGAATTTTTATGCGGGATTCCAATTCATCCAAGGATTTACAAAAGGGCGTCGTTCGTGGGATTACAGTTTGATGCGCCCCGGCACCGACCGCAGAATTGATTTATTGTCGGGTGTTTGCGTCGGTTGGATAATCCCGATCGTTAAGAGATCCACTAACACTGTTTATTATTACTGATTCAGCAATGCGGGCGCTCTATTCGCTCAATATTTTTTTTTATGGCATTGCCATTCGAATCGCTTCGCTGTTCCATGCGAAGGCGAATCTGTGGGTGAAAGGAAGAAGGAATTTATTCGCTGACCTTCAAAAAAAAATCGGTAATGATCAAAAAAAAATCGCGTGGTTTCATTGTGCCTCTCTTGGTGAATTTGAACAGGGTCGTCCATTGATCGAAAAATTCAGCAAGGAAAATCCCTCGTATAGGATCCTGCTCACTTTTTTTTCGCCTTCGGGGTTTGAGGTTCGGAAAAATTATTCGGGAGCGGAAATCGTGTGTTATCTTCCGTTGGACACAAGGGGAAATGCAAAACGTTTCATTGAGATTGTAAAGCCCGATGTTGTTTTTTTCGTGAAGTATGAATTCTGGCTGAATATCTTACGCGAGATCAAGAAAAAGAATATTCCACATTTTCTGGTGAGTGCGATTTTCCGAAAGGATCAGATTTTTTTCAAATCATACGGTAAAATTTTCCGTGATGCCTTGAAAGGATATTCCTGGATTTTCACGCAGGAAAAAAACTCCTCCGACCTGTTGAAATCCATTTCAATTTCTTCTGTTGAAGAAGCGGGTGATACTCGTTTTGACCGCGTGCGTGAAATTTCGGAAAGTGCAAAAGTGATTCCGGTTGCTGCGGCTTTTTCGGGAGAGAATAAAAAAGTTATTGTTGCAGGAAGCACTTGGCCGTCGGATGAGGAATTCCTTTTTCCGTCAATGAAAAAACCTTTTGAAGCCGGATGGAAATTCATTGTTGCGCCACATGAATTGGGTGAAACACATTTGTCATCGATTGAAAACAAATTGCATGAAGCGGGAATTCCGGCAAATGAAATCATTCGTTTTTCCAAAGCGGATGAAAACTCAGTCGTCGGAAAAAAAGTCCTGATCATCGACAACATCGGAATGCTGTCGGCATTGTATCATTATGGAAAAATCGCTTACATCGGAGGGGGATTCGGCAAGAGCATTCACAATATTCTGGAAGCAGCGGTTTATGGTCGACCGGTTATTTTTGGTCCGCGTTGGGAAAAATTCCATGAAGCGGAGAATCTTCTTCAATTGGGCGGTGCGATTTGTGTGCACGATGAAAACGAATTGAAAGTGATTCTGAATAAGTTGGTGGGAGATGATGAATTGCGCGAATACAAATCAATTGTCTCCTATGAATTTGTCCAGTCAAATTGTGGAGCGACAAAAAAAATCATGGAGCAGGTGCAAACATTTCTCAATCGTTGAAGGTCCATGACAATCCGAATTTCAACGCAAAATCATTTCCCGGATAATGCGGCACTTGATAATATTTTCTGCCGAACCATCCTGCATTGACATGGTTCGCCGTTACAAAAACCCTGACGGGTTTCACTTTGAAACTCACGAACGGATCCAGAAAAATATAATTGCCGATTGATTTTGAATCCTGAACATAAAACTGTGCAAGGTTGGGATTGTATCCGTCGGCAAAATAAGCAGAGTACCAAGTTGCATCCACTCCGGCTTGCAATTGCAACGCATTTTTAAAAAGCCGGAAATTGCCATAAACGGATTCACGAACAATGAATTCCGGCAAGCGGATGGGAGAGTCCTTTGGCATGTCATTCCATGTAATATTGCTTCTGATTTTAAATCCTGTTGTGCCGACAATGCAAGAAGCCTGTGCAAAAAGTGCCTGAACGGATTTTGAATATTGAACAGGAGTAAAAGTCGAATCAAAATAAGTTGGCCGGGAATACTCAAACAATCCGCCACAAACCTGAAAAACATCTGTTCCGATTTTTTTTTCAATTCCTGCTTTCACATTTGCAATTCCGGTTTGTGTCAGATCATTTTGCCAACGTAAAAAATCTCCGGAATAGTGTCGATAGATGAAATCGGGTTGTGTCAGTGAAATCTTGGAATTCAAGAATAAAATCAATTTGAATTTCGTCAACTCTTTGGTCACCGTTTCACCGGATGCGAAGTAATCATTTTTGTTTGTCCCGTTCAACACATACCATCCTTTCAACACGACAGAATTCCACCATTTGTTTTTCATTGCCAATTTCAAGCTTCCGTCAACGAAAATATTTTGGAACATGAATCGAATCGTATCGTTCGAGATTTCCCCATTCTCTTCCCTCAAGCCTATTTTCCCTGACAAAAAACGTTTGGTTTTATTTTCCCCGACATCAAATCTTTCGAGCCAAATTCCGTTTTCAAACCGCCACAAATAAGTTGAATCCTTTCCCAGCAATGAATCCCTGAAAATATTTGGATAAAATCCAATCGGAGGATCCTGATCGGTGTAACTGTATTTTTCATCGGACAATGAAATTGTATGAACGATTGCCCATGAAGGTCGAATTTCTGTGCGCACATTTCCACTGTCGTTTTTATCTGAAATCGTATCGATCACACTTCCAAAAGACCAGAATTCCTTCAGCCAAATTCCGCGCATGCGCTGACGAGTTTCAGCTGAAGAGAGATTTACATTCACAAGATGTCGATCAAGTTGTTTGGCAAAATCAAAATCCGAATCATTTTTTATTCCGCCATTTTCGGCAACGTTATCCGAAGTCCAATAAATATCGGACAGCATCGCATATCTTTTCCCTGGAGCCCTGTACCATCCGTTAAGATCGAGGCTTGTATTGTTTGTGTTTTGCCTCTGATAAAATCCAGTTGACCTAATTCGATTAAAGCCGAAAGCGATATTGCAGTTTTTCCCAAAAGGGTGAGCGTGAATTATGCTAACGTTGAGTTCCTGTTTTTGTCCAACGATGTATTGGAGTTTCGTGTACGGTTTTTCAGAAGTGTAAAAGGTTCTATTTTGAGGGAGAAATCCGAAAGTCGAAAAGTTATTTATACTCCTTCGAAAATCAATTGCATTGGGTTCAGGAAGCTGAAGTTGTTTTTCAGGTGCCCCAGCATTCCCAAGACTCGCCTGACGCTCGTGAAAATTTTGAAATGCGTCTAATTTATTATCGATTTTTTTTAAGTCGCCTGCATTTCCATAGGGAAATCCATTTTCAGAAAAGGAGAAGAATCGGGTTGAATCTACGGGGAGGGTGATACTATCTTTTTTAGTAGGGAGTGTTGTTTGAGCAACTAGATATTGACTTTCCGAAAGGAATAAATAAAACAGGAGATAGAAGGAGATTTTTTTTTGAAAATTCATGCAGAACGAATGAATTACAAAATTAACTGAAGTGGATATAGGTAAGGCATAAAAAATGAAACCTCGGCTCAAAAGAGCCGAGGTTTCTGTAAAACTGGCAGCGACATACTCTCCCACCTTGTAGGGCAGTACCATCTGCGCTGACGGGCTTAACTTCTCTGTTCGGAATGGGAAGAGGTGAACCCCGTCGCTATAGCCACCATGAATCTTGAATATTTTAAATAACATATTGGAAGGAAACACAAAAAAAGCGGCGTCCAAAGAAAGACTCAAGAGCAATTAGTATCGCTCGGCTTTGACATTGCTGCCTTTACACCTGCGACCTATCAACGTAGTAGTCTTCTACGGCTCTTAAGGAAGATCTCATCTTGAGGCGAGCTTCGCACTTATATGCTTTCAGCGCTTATCTCATCCAGACTTAGCTACCCTGCACTGCACCTAGGCGGCACAACAGGCACACTAGCGGTCTGTCCGACTCGGTCCTCTCGTACTAGAGTCAGGTCCTCTCAAATCTCCTACGCCCACAACAGATAGGGACCGAACTGTCTCACGACGTTCTGAACCCAGC
>CAYMZV010000266.1:0-6194 GCA_964394965.1 uncultured Chryseobacterium sp. | reverse complement strand
AAAAATATCGGCATTTTGATTACCGATCACAACGTACACGAAACATTGACGATCACGGACCGCGCCTATTTATTGTTCGAGGGAAAAATATTGAAAGCCGGAACAGCCGAAGAGTTGGCGAATGATGAACAGGTGAGAAGGGTTTATCTCGGAAAGAATTTCGAGCTGAGAAGACACTGAAAAATAATTTCCGATTTCCGATTTTCAATTTGAGATTGAAAAACCAGTTTACGGTCCACACAAAATCATTTCACTTCGGCAGGTGCGGTTTTCCTGTCGGTATAGGTTTTCAAACCTTTCTCCAGATATTCCGCATACTTGCCTGCATCAGGCGTATAACCTCTGGGAGCATCCAGGATTTTTCCATCATTGTCCACCAACACATAAAGCGGTTGTGAATTCTGTTTGTAAAAATTCGTTTCAATGTCGCTCCATTTATTTCCGATCGTCCGCATCAATCTTCCATCGGCATTCCTGAATTGTTGTGTTGCAGGCAATTCCTTCTTGTCATCCACGTAAAGTGAAATCACCACATATTTTTCACTGAGGTATTTGTACACTTCCGGTTTTGACCACACATTGTCTTCCATCTTTCTGCAATTCACGCATGCATAACCCGTGAAATCAATGAACACCGGTTTGCCTTGACTTTTTGCATAACACAATCCTTCCTGCAAATCGTGAAAGCAGGAAAGGTCTTGTGGACAATCGCTGCTGTGTGGATCTTTCCATTCGCGGTAATAACTCGGTGGTAAAAATCCGCTGACGAAATTCGTTGGCGCTCCCCACATTCCAGGGATCAGATACGCAGCAAAAGTGAAAGCTACAATCGCGAGCATGACACGCGGAACGGAAATGTGCGGCAAATCACTGTCGTGCGAAAGTTTGAGCTTGCCGATCAGATAAAGTCCGAGAAGAATGCTGACAACAATCCAGATGGCGAGAAACAATTCGCGTTTGAGGAATTCCCAGTGATAGGCGAGATCAACTGTCGAAAGGAATTTCAATGACAATGCAATTTCAATAAATCCCAAAGTGACTTTTACGGAATTCAGCCAACCGCCCGATTTAGGAAGTGAATTCAACCAACCTGGGAACATGGCGAACAACGCGAATGGCAATGCAAGGGCAAGTGCAAATCCTGTCATGCCGATTGCAGGACCGAAATAACTTCCACCTCTCGACGCTTCCACCAATAATGTTCCGATGATTGGTCCTGTACATGAAAATGAAACGAGTGAAAGTGTAAATGCCATGAAAAAAATTCCAATCAATCCTCCACGGTCGGAAGCGGAATCCACCTTGTTCACGAATCGGCTTGGCAACGTGATTTCAAAAGCGCCGAGAAATGAAATTGCAAAAATGATGAAGACGAAAAAGAAAATCAGATTGAAGACCGCACTGCTCGACATGGCATTCAATGCATCGGGTCCGAGTGGAATGGTAATCAGCATTCCGAGTGCAACATAAATGATCACAATGGAAAGTGCATAACTGAAAGCATTTTTCAAACCTGTTTTTCTGTCTTTACTTCTCTTCGTGAAAAAACTTACGGTCAATGGAATCATTGGAAAAACACATGGCGTAACCAACGCCGTGAGTCCGCCGAGAAATCCAAGAATGAAAATGAGCCAAAACGATTTGTCTTCCTGCACATGGTTCAATTCCGCATCGGAAGGTTTTACCAATCGCGCTTTGCAACCGGCAGTATCCACAATCGGATGGCTGCTTCCTTTGCTCATCGCATCTGCAACCGCTTTTTGGATTTCCGCTGTGCAATTGCACGAATTCGGAGATGCGGCATCAGTGGTTCCTGTGACGGCGGTTGCTCCTGTTGTGGCAGTCATTCCTGTTCCACCTGTTGGACCTGTTGGAGCAATTTTTCCTGTTGCACCTGTTGGACCTGTACTTCCAGTCGCACCGGTTGGCGCAACAGGACCGGAACAACCTTTCACATCAAAGCTCATTTGCGCATTCAGCAACACACACATTCCCGCATCGCCTTCGGTACATGTTTGTCCGTTTACCTCTCCCGTAATCTTAAAATCGGCCGCACTTTTTATTTTTATTTTTTGTTTCCACGTAACTGTTCCGAGAAAAAGGAAAGTATTGACACCGTTGGTTCCGAAATCCTTTTCAAAACGTTTGATGGGTGTTCCGGTTTCAATTACATTTCCAACCAATTCATAATTTGCATTCGGGGTAAACGTAAAGGATGTTTCAACAGGGCCATCGTCCTTGTCATGTGCAACCAATGCAAAAATATGCCAGCCGTTGTCCACATTCGCCTTCATCACAAGTTCCGCTTCGCAGGGACCTGTAACATTCACCGACCAAGTCCACTTTGCGTGATCGGATTGTGCATGGATTGTTCCGGAAAAAACGATTGCCAGAATCCAAAGGGAAAATGTTGAAGCGGAAAAACGCTTTCTGATATTTTGAAATCGATTTGTCATAAAAAAATTGGTCGTAAACGTTTTCCAAAAATAAGTGGAATACATTCACGACCGAAGTAAGGTTAATAACGATCAACAAAAAAGCAAAAAACGCTTAGGGTTGAATTGTTATGGTAAAGTCTTCATCATCGGGAGGAAGAATTTCGCCGTCGCGTTCCAGCATATAATTCAAAACGCATTTGATGGCAAAGGGTTTGTCCTCCTTGAAACTGATGTGCTGGATATATTGCACGTTTCCTTCGAGACAATTCACTTCCATCCCAAGATTGTCCTGAAAGAAGGAAACCTTCTTGCCTGTTTCTTTTGGAGAGCCGACTACCGTAAAAGCAGGATCCGGATCAAACTCGATGTTTGTAGCCAGAGGTCCGTCCACTCCCACCATATTCTGGGAATAGATTCTCCATCCACCCGGAATTTCTGCTGTAAAATGAATGTCCGCTTCACCGGCAGCAGTGTGCATGACGTACGCATTCCATTTTGCCGAAACGGCATTTTGGGAAGTGCGGAATCCGAAAGTAAGGGCAGCTAGGAGAGTTAAGGTCACTACCGTCGATAGACGGGTGACCAAGGGTTTAGGTCGCATGGTTTTGTGTGTGTATTTGTGCGCGTTTGCTTTGATGCAGTGTGTGGCTGCTGGGAACCAAAGTTACCTCAGCTAAACGGAAATTGTACCCGAAGGTTTCGGAAAAGGGGGATTAATTCGACCAAAATCCCGTTTTCAGGTTATAATCTCATGTATTCGGTGTATGGGAATCACCATTCCGCTTTTTAGAACAATCCTGAGTTCGGTTACCGCCCAAATGGTTGTTTCCACTATTTTTTCGCCTTCCGTGTCGCTGAAAATGATCCTGACCTTATTATGGTCGACATTTCCAAGAACGAGTGCACGTCGGAGTTGCTCCTTGCGGCGGGCGATTTCCTCTTGTGAATTCAGAACTTCCGTTTGCGGAAAGCGCAAATCCTTGACTTGATCCTTGTCAATCAGGATGGCATTTTGAGTTGTAGCGTTCATGGGAGAGTGTGTGTAAAGTGGAATTCATGCGAATGTTTTTTGGGGTTTCAAACAAGGTATACGGCTAATGAACGGGTAAAGTTTTTCCAATGGGAGATATTGGGAAAAATTAATCGGTAACTAATAAGAATCGTAAAGCGAATGGAAAGAAAAGATGGGTTGCCTGATCAATTTTTTTCAACGATCGAATCCTCAATCACTTTCAGCAATTCATCCGGACGCTGTGTTCCTATTCTGTAAATCAATCCGTCGTGTGTCGTCAACTCAACAGCTTCATTTCCGTAAGTGTAGAATCGAATCCTTCCCTTATTGTGCAAATTGTAAACCGGCCGGTTGAAAATGGATGGCTTCAACCTGATTTTTTTTGCAGAGGCAATTCCTTTCAGGTAAATCCGAACTTTCCTTGCCGATAGGATACCGTCAATGAAAATCGCTTCCTGACGGACAGTTGTGCGCATGTGAAGCACAAAAAGCAAAACAGCCGAAAGGATGAGAATGCACAAGCCCAATACAAAAAACAATTGTCCCGAATGATCGCGTCCCGGATATTCCCCGATTTCAAACAATTCCAGATTGACGGGTTTCGGATTTTCGGACCAGTAATATGCGACAAAACAAAAAACGGAAAGCAACAATCTCCTTACGAGCGAATGTCGATTCAATCCGTGAAATTGTCTCTCGTCAAAAAGTGCCGCGTCAGGATTCATTCTTCGTAGGATAATTTAATGACTGTTGAAGTTGTCGGATTGACCTTGAATTTGTCGGCTATCCTGTATCCCGGAATCCATACGATTTCTTCACCGGATAAAATTACCCGCACCGCTTCTTTTTTATGCAAAGGGATTTTCATGTCATTCAAAATGTCACTCACATTTCTGTGACCTGTCATTCCGAATGGAATCATTCTGTCGCCCGATTTCCATGAGCGGATTTGAAAAGGCAAACGAACCGACTTTGCATCAACAATGGCGGAAAATTTTCCTGTTGGAATTTGTCCTGTAAAAGGTTCTTCAGTGAAAATGAAATCACCACTTCTGTTTTTGTTTTCATGAATCAGGAAAAGATGATTCCTGTCGCGAATAAGTCGCGATGAATGCGAGACCAACTGCGTTCCAGATTCACCATTGATCAAATCGGAAAGTGCAGTGAGTTTGACTTCTGAAAAATCCTGTTCAAGCAGAAAAAATTTCAGGAATAATTCGGGATCTGGAAATTGATTCAGGTTGTCCAGTGAAATTCTTGTTTCTGTCGATGAAACTTCGCAACATTTATTTTTCCAGAATGAAAGTGAGGCGTGAATGAATTTTTCCGTTTCAGACAATTTGGAAAAGCTGGATTCAAAACCCGCATATCCTTGAGGGATCTCACTCATCAGCCAAGGAAGCAAATGGTGACGGAAACGGTTTCTGGAATATTTATCCGATTCATTGCTGCTGTCTTCACGCCATACGACTCCGTTTGAATTCGCATAATCCAGGATTTCCAGACGTGTCGTAAAAAGCAAGGGGCGGATGATTTTTTCCTTTCTCGGTTGCATCGCGCGCAAGCCGGCAACTCCTGTGCCACGTGCGAAATTCAGCAGGGCGGTTTCGATGGAATCGTCGAGATGGTGTGCGGTTGCAATGTTTGAAAACCCATTGGTCATCGAAATGAATTCAAAAAAGGAGTAACGGATTTTCCGAGCCGCAAATTGAATTGAATTTTCACCCGTCTTTTCAAAATCATCCGATGAACATTTTTTGAGATAGAAAGGGACATCCAATTTTCTCGCCAATTCGGAAACGAATTTTTCATCCTCTTCCGATTCATTTCCCCGCAATCCATAATTCACATGTGCAATGCCAAAGGGAATCCCGTTTTGTTTCAGCAAATGGCAAAGCACCACTGAATCCACGCCACCGCTTACACCTGCGAGAACGCTTGCGCCTTGCGTATAGGCACACGCGGAAAATAAATAATCTTGAAAAGATGCTGTCGAAAGCATGCGTAAAGATAGTTCGGAGTTTTGAGTGTTGAGTTCGGTGAATTCAATTCGGGGTTCTCGGAAAACCTGTTATTCACTCCGAACTCAAGACGGTGCCGAGACTTTCAAACAGTGCTTTTGCCTTGAGCAGGCATTCCTCATATTCCTTTTCCGGATCAGCATTTGCAGTCAATGCACTACCGACCATGATCGATAGATAACCGGTTTCGGAATTGTATTGGATGCTGCGAATGACAACATTGAAATCAAAATCAAGTTCGGGTGTAAAATATCCCACTGCTCCGGAATACAAACCGCGTTTCGTATTTTCAAATTCCTCGGCAAGTTGAAGGGCTGCCAATTTCGGTGTGCCGGTCATCGATCCCATTGGAAAAGCATTTCGGATGGCATCAACCGGATGAACATCATTTTTCAATTCCGCACTTACGGTTGAAATCATTTGGTGAACGGATTTGAACGAGTGGATTCCAAAAAGCTCTTCCACTTTCACCGTTCCCTTTTTTGCCGACTTTGACAGATCGTTCCTCACGAGATCAACGATCATCACGTTCTCACTTCGTTCCTTTTCATCGAGGAACAATTCACTTTTCAATTGCTCGTCTTCGGCAATTGTTTTACCGCGTGCACGTGTTCCCTTGATCGGTTGTGAAATGATGCGGCTTCCTTTTTTCTGCAGAAACCTTTCCGGACTTGCACAAATGAGCCAATGGCTGCCGTTTTTGTACAACGCTGAAAAAGGGGC
>CAYMZV010000265.1:0-6252 GCA_964394965.1 uncultured Chryseobacterium sp. | reverse complement strand
CATTGTCGACTCAAAAGAAAGTTTCCCGGTATATCCCCAAATCATTGATGAATTGAGTGTGAGGGAGCCGTAAATTTTAAGTGTCGTATATAAAAAATTGCCGATGTTGGAAACCTCACCGAACCTTGGACTGTTTGTCGCTGCTGCCCATGTCATATTATTGCAATAAAGAAACCCTGTATCGAGCGTAACAAGTGCATGGATTGTTGTAAAGGAATTTGCATCAAAAACCACATCATCAGTCGGCGTAGGTTGCTGGGTGTAAAATGTGCTTCCTCCCGATGTGGTTGCCCAATGATTGGAAAAATCTTCCCATCTGCCAGCGTCGCCAACCCAATAATAAGTGGATGCTTGCATCCTGAATGAAAATGCAAATGACAAAAGGATAAATGCGCTTGTGGCAACCAATTTATTTATCATGATATGTATGTTTTATGGGCAATTATACAATTCATAATATGATCAATGCAATTTTTGTCAATAACTAATTTAATGCCATAATGACAGAAATTTATCCATGAACCTCAATGGCATGTGGTTTGACAGAATGGGATGCCAACTGTTGTTCATGTTTTTTGTTGTCAACAGTCAATCTCAAATCAGAACTTTTCAATCTTCAAACCTTTCAACTTTCGAACCTATGTCCACCGGTACCATCAATGTTCAAACAGAGAACATCTTCCCGATCATCAAGAAATTCCTTTATTCCGACCATGAAATTTTTCTTCGCGAATTGGTTTCCAATGCTGTCGATGCCACAAAAAAGTTGCAGGCACTCGCTGCAATGGGAGAGGCGAAAGGCGATTTCGGAAATCTTTTCATTGAAGTGACCATTGACAAGGAAAACAAAACACTTACCGTAAGTGACCGTGGAATCGGGATGACGGAAGAGGAAGTGGAAAAATACATTACGCAGGTTGCGTTTTCAGGTGCGGAAGAGTTTGTGGAAAAATACAAGGACAAAACCGATGCAGTGAATGGAATCATCGGACATTTTGGCTTGGGATTCTATTCCGCATTCATGGTTTCCTCGAAAGTTGAAATCGTCACGAAAAGTTACAAGGACGATTCTTCCGCCGTGAGCTGGACTTGCGATGGAAGTCCGACTTATAATATTGCACCAGCCGAAAAGGAAAATCGCGGAACGGATGTGGTGTTGCACATTGCCGATGATTCATTGGAATTTCTCGAGGAGAATCGCATCAGCGGAATACTGGAAAAATATTGCAAATTCCTTCCCGTCGAAATCCATTTCGGTACACATGAAATCACAATTGTCCCTGCGGAAAAAGATGCGGATGGAAAAGAAATAAAACCTGCGGAAAAGGAAACGGTTCCCACCATCATCAATAATCCGACTCCTGCATGGACAAAAAAGCCGGCCGATCTCACCGACGAGGATTACAAGAAATTCTATCGCGAATTGTATCCGATGAATTTTGAAGAACCGCTTTTCTGGATTCACCTCAATGTGGATTATCCGTTCAACCTCACCGGAATCTTGTTTTTCCCGAAAATCAAGAAATCATTCGAAACGCAAAAGGATAAAATCCAATTGTATTGCAACCAGGTTTTCGTAACGGATTCCGTTGGTGAAATTGTTCCCGATTTCCTGACATTGCTCCGTGGCGTTATCGATTCGCCGGATATTCCGCTCAACGTTTCCCGTTCCTATCTGCAAAATGATTCGAACGTGAAAAAGATTTCTTCGCACATCACGAAAAAAGTTTCGGATAAACTCGAAGAGCTTTTCAAAAAGGACCGTGCCGATTTCGAAAGCAAATGGGATGATATCCGCATTTTCGTACAATACGGAATGCTCAGCGATGACAAGTTTTTCGACCGTGCGAAGAAATTCGCATTGCTGAAAAACACCGACGGGAAATGTTTCACATTCGATGAATACAAAACCCACGTTGAAGCGTTGCAGACCGACAAGAACAAAAAAGTGGTTTACCTTTATACGAGCAATCCCGAGGAACAGCACAGTTTCATTGCCACGGCAAAAGACCGCGGTTACGATGTGCTTGTGATGGACAGCATGCTCGACCCGCATTTCATCAATCACCTCGAACCGAAACTGGAAAATGTTTCTTTCGTGCGTGTGGATGCGGACACGATTGAAAAGCTGATCAGGAAAGAGGATGCAATGCCTTCGAAATATTCCGAAAAGGAATTGGAAGGCTTGAAATCCGCAATGGAAAAAGTTGTGTCAAAAGACAAATTCACCGTGCAGCTCGAATCGCTCAGTGAAACGGATGCACCGATGGTGGTGACACGTCCGGAGTTCATGCGCCGCATGAAAGACATGAGCGCACTCGGGGGAGGTGGAGGCATGAACATGTTCGGCAATTTGCCCGACATGCACAATCTCGTTGTGAATACGAATCATCCGCTGATCACAAAAGCGATGGAGGAAAAGGATGAAACCAAACAGGAATCGATTCTCAAACAGGCAACCGATCTCGCTTTGCTCGCGCAAGGGCTTTTGAAAGGGCAGGAACTCACCAACTTTATCAAGCGAAGTGTGGAATTGATTTGATTTCCAAAATAAAACCATTCATTTAAACGACCTTTACACAAACAACCAAATCAAATGAACAGAGGACTGATTATTCTAGGAGTTATTGTTTTACTCGGACTGTTTGCTTTTCTGGGTTACAGGAACACATACAATTCTGCCGTTGCCCTGCAGGAAACCGTTACAGAAAAATGGGCCGATGTCGGAGCTACTTATCAGCGCCGTGCGGATTTGATTCCGCAATTGGTTGCAACTGTTAAAGGCGCAGCTGCGAATGAGACAAACATTCTTACCAAGGTCACTGACGCACGTTCAGGCATTACTTCTGCTACCACACCCGACCAATTGGATGCTGCGGGCGCAAAAGTCAATGCATTGATCAAGGCGACTTTCGAGGCTTATCCGACGATCACTTCCACAGCCAATTTTTCCGATTTGCAAGCGCAATTGGAAGGAACCGAAAACCGGATCAATGTTGCCCGTCAGGATTATAACGCAGCGGTCATGGCATACAATTCCACCATCCGGGGATTTTTCGCCTCGATGTTTTTGAATTCTGCAACATTCCCGCACAAGGATCCTTTCAAGGAAACACCCGGATCCGAAAAAGCGCCTGAAGTAAAATTCTAAACATGTCGACCGAAGCATTTTTTTCCGACGAACAAAAAAGCCGGATCCGAAAAGCGATTGAAATTGCCGAGGAGAAAACTTCGGGTGAGATCCGCGTGCATGTCCAAAAGAAATGCAAGGGAGAGACGGTGAAGGAAGCGGAAAAGGTTTTTGGAAAATTGAAAATGCACAAGACGCAACAGCGAAACGGGATTTTATTTTTCCTTGCCATCGAATCGCGCGTATTTGCCATTTATGGCGACAAGGGAATCAATGAAAAAGTTCCTGCCGATTTCTGGAATGGGATTTCCGCTTTTATGGAAAATCATTTTCGCAAGAATGAATTCACTGATGGATTGATTGGAGGAATTACAATGGCAGGCAATCAGTTGAAACAGCATTTTCCGCATGCCGACGATGACAAGAACGAACTCACGAATGAAATAAGTTTCAAATGAAATTCCTGAGCGTTGTTTTTTTCTTCCTGTTTGCCATTCCTGCTTTTTCACAAACCGGTTCCATTCCTGCGCGACCCGATCCACCGAAGCTGGTGAATAACCTTTCCAAACAATTTCCCGATTTTCTTTCTGCCGGTGAAGAGGATGCACTTGAAACCAAACTCGAAAAATTTTCGAAAGAGACGAGCAATAAAATCGTAGTCGTAATCGTAGATGATTTCGGTGATGATGATGCGAACTCGTTTGCCACAAAATTGGGAAGGGCTTGGCTGGTTGGGGATAAGGATGTCAACAACGGAATAATTGTCTTGATAAATCCTACCGGACGTGCGGGCGAAAGGGAACCTCCCTATATCGCAGTGGGTACAGGATTGGAAGGTGCCATTCCCGACATTACCGCAAAACACATTTGTGAACGTGAAATAGCGCCAGCTTTTGCCGATGGAAAATATTATGAAGGATTGAATGCCGGCACAGACGCGATCATGAAACTCGCAAAAGGCGAAATCAATTCGAAAGAATATGACAAGGAAGGCGAACCTGGAATCAATCCGACTTTGTTGATCGTGATTTTTGTGATCATCCTTTTTGTGCTCCGACTACTTTTTAGGGGCGGTGGAGGCGGTGGGTTTGGAAGTGGATTGGCAACCGGTTTTTTCATTGGCGGTGGCGGATGGGGAAATTCCGGTGGTGGTTTCGGTGGCGGTGGTGGTGGATTTGGAGGTTTCGGCGGCGGCGGCGGATTTGGCGGCGGCGGCGGCGGCGGTGGAAAATGGTAAGAAATAATTGTCAATTGCAAATGATTGGAGCCCATTTCAAAACCGAATCCTTCCATAATCAATTCAAATAATAATCGCTTTCATCGGTGAATTTGGAGTCCGTACATTTTGTAATCCGTATTTTCCATTGGGAATTTTGTAATAGGTAATTTGTAATTTCCTCCCATGTACAGAAGAGATTATCTGCAGCGGATGATAGAGGATTTTTCCCGTGTGCTTGCGAAGGCGATGGGACTGAAAACAATGGACAGGAATTCGGAAGCGCTGGAAGGAATTCACGATGCTTACAAAACCTTTTTCGGTCTCGATCATGAAGATCTTGAAAAAATCCTTCCCGAAGATTTCGTGAAAAGGATGACCGAAAATCCCGATTTCAAAAAGGAACATCTCGAATCCATTGCACGTGCACTGATGATGGAAGGCGAATTGCATCCACTCGAGCCGAACAAATCTTTCGATTGCCGGATGAAATCCCTGTCACTTTTCCGCCATCTCGAGGTTATAGATGCAGAAACTTTTTCCATGACAAGAAAAAAATCGATCAGTGAATTGGAACAACTGCTGGAAATAAGATAATGATTAGAAAATATTTCCGGCAACTTCATTCATTTTCCCCCTCGGTATCTCTATCCTCACGTCTATTTTACTATTTTTGAAGGAAACACATCACCCCCAAAATAGCTCTATGAAAAGTCATCTTCTCCGCGTCACCATCGCACTCTTTTGTTTTTCATTCGTCAACAAAATCCACGCCCAGATGGATGTTGAATTGGTCAATTCCCAGACGATTTTGGGAGAAGCCGATTTGTACTGGATGCTTGGCAAATATGGCAAGGCGGAAGACCTCTATAAAAAAGTCACACGCAACGATACCAACTACGCACTCGTGTTGCGCGATCTTGCACTCGCCTATACGGAAGACAAGGAAGACAGCCTGTGCCTGTTGACTTGCCGTACCGGATTGAATTTGCATTCCGATTATGATGCGGACTTTTATAATTCATTGGGAATTTCATTGAAGGAGTTGAACAAATACGATACGGCTTTGGCGACTTTCAATGAAGGGATCAGGAAATTCCCGTACTGTTATTTGTTGTATTACAATAAGGGCATGACGTATTTCAAGATGAAAAAGTATTTCGATGCACAGTCGTGTTTCGAACAGTCGGCGAAAATAAACCCTTACCACAGCGACAGTCATTTCATGTTGGGAAAAACCTGTGCCGAACAGGGAAGATTGGTGCCAGCTGTCTTGGCTTTTGAATATTATCTTTTGTTGGAACCTTCTTCCGAACGTTCCGCCAAAGTTGTTTCCACTCTCGAGGATTTGTATAGCGGCGATTACGAAGCCGATCCGGACTTGAAAGTGACCGCCAAGGAAGCGGGTGACGATTGTTTTTCCGACATCGCGGATTTGATCACTTCCCAGGTTGCCACTCAACCGGGTTTCAAGAACAAGACAAAAATCAGTCTCAAGATGGTCAAACAGTTTCAGGCTGTTCTTGAAAAACTTCAATACCAATCGGGAACAGGGAATTGGTGGATGGAAACGTATGTTCCTTTTTTCACCGAGATCCAGAAAAACGATTACATCGTTCCATTCAGCAGTTACACACTCATTTCCGTTGCAGATAACAATCCGACGGTGAGAAAAAGCGTCAAGAAAAACAAAAAGAAAATCCTTGCTTTTGCAAAATGGGCTGGAGATTATATTTCCGACCACACCGATCATCCTTGCAAGGAACTGTTCGATGACAAGGACAAAATGAAATATGATTTTTATGACAACCACATGATCTTTTCGGCCGGACACCGGAATGACAAGGATGTGAAAATCGGCAGTTGGATTTTCTTCGCATCAAGAAGTGGACATATCATTAAAAAA
>CAYMZV010000264.1:0-6261 GCA_964394965.1 uncultured Chryseobacterium sp. | reverse complement strand
CGTGTAGAAGTATCTGGAAAATGGGGATTCATCGACAACAATGATTCCGCCATCATTCCATTGACCTATGAGAATGCGAATAATTTTTCAGAAGGATTCGCTTCGGTTTGCAAGAATGGCAAGTGGGGATTCATCGACGCTTCGGGAAAAACAGTCATCCCTTTCGAGTATGACATGTGCTATTTCTTTGTCAAGGGAATTGCCAAAGTGAAAAAAGGCGATGAGCAATTTTATGTTGACATTAAAAACAAATTCGTAAAGGAAGAACAGAAAAAAAATGATCCCGATGCGGAAGCGGGACGCGAGCACAAAAAGAATTAACCCTAATCTTTTGGAAATATCTTGAAACAATTACACAACATAAAAAAGAAGTCCATCAGGCAAATATTTTTTGCATTGATATTTCTTTTTCCATCTCTTGTTGTTTTTTCCCAAAACGGAACATGGGTTTGGCAACATGGATCCAATATTCCTGCTGCACTTGGAAACTATGGAACAATCAATGTAGCTTCTCCAACCAATGATCCTCCAGCCATGTATGAAACCACAGAGCTTGTGGATCTTACCGGTAAATTCTACATTTTCGGAGGACTTGACAATAATTTCCAGGAACAAGCCGCACTTTGGCGTTTCGATCCGGCAACGAATATGTGGACTTGGATAAAAGGCCCGAGCGCTCCGGTTGTTCCCGGTGTTTATGGTGTTCAAGGTGTTCCGGCTCCCGGCAATTATCCCGGTGCACGTGCTTGGGGTGTAATGAGTTGGACAGATGCCCAAGGAAACCTTTGGATTTTCGGTGGATACGGTTATGATGCTGTCGGTACACTCGGCGCTTTGGCGGATTTATGGAAATATGATATTGCTACCGGTAATTGGACATGGATGTCGGGACCCAATACTGCTGGTTATGCCGGTAATTATGGAACACTTCAAGTACCATCTCCAACCAACAATCCTCCGGGAAGATTTGAAGCTGCAACTGCATGGACTGCAAACAATGGGGATTTGTGGATGTACGGTGGAGGAAGTTTTTTCGGTTTGTACAATGACATGTGGAGATACAGTCCGGCTACAAACATGTGGACTTGGATGAGCGGTGCGAATACGGTTGGAAATCCTCCTGTATACGGAACGATGTTGGTTCCCAATGCAGCCAATACCCCGGGAGGCCGGTACACTTATGGAAGATGGAAAGACTTGTCCGGTAATTTCTGGCTTTTCGGCGGCAGCGACAATTTTGGAACTACGGCAGACATGTGGAAGTATGATATATCAACGAATGAGTGGGCTTGGATGGCGGGAAGCAATGTTGCCAATGACCCAGGAACCTTTACACAACAATGTGCTCCCGGAAACGGATATCCTGCTTCGCGTTATGAAAACAGGGCTGCATGGATGGATGATTGCGGAAGATTCTGGCAATACGGTGGATTCGGCGGTGGTATCGGAACTCTGAATGATTTATGGATGTTTGATCCAAATACAAACCTATTCACATGGGTGGATGGATCAACCGCTCAAAATATCGCAGGGAATTATGGAACCATGCTGGTACCGGCTCCAAGCAATTACCCTGATGCCGGTGCTGGCAGTGCAGCCTTCCGTGATTTACAGGGAAATTTCTGGATGTTTGGCGCATGGAGTGCAAATGGAAAATTAAATGCGCTTTGGAAATACACACTTTCCCCGAACTGCCCTGCCCCTACTCAACCGCAAGTTTCCATTACCAGCACGCCTCCCGCATGCGCGCCGCAAACCATTTCATTCAATGCAAGTACAAATAATGTTGGCTATTCCTATTCCTGGAATTTTGGCGACCCATCCACTCTTGGCGATACGGCAAGTACTGCAGCTGCAAGTTATCTCTACAGTCAGCCCGGAACTTATACTGTAACGTTGATTGTCTGTGGTAACGTTGGATGTGCGATTGGATGTGATACTGCGACTGATGTAATTGTTGTCGGCGGTGCCGGTGCCTTGAACATCGGAAATGACACTGCTATTTGTGGGCCTGTGAATTTGAATCTCAATGCAGGAAATGCAAACTCTTATCTCTGGAGCACTGGAGCAAATACGCAAACCATTAACGTAACAACAACAGGATCTTATTGGGTAACCGTAAACTCCTCGAC
Organism: uncultured Chryseobacterium sp.; assembly: GCA_964394965.1. Taxonomy (GTDB): domain Bacteria; phylum Bacteroidota; class Bacteroidia; order Palsa-965; family Palsa-965. The sequence goes on along the minus strand of CAYMZV010000264.1, from coordinate 4,129 downwards.
TTGTCCTGCAACAGACACAATAAACATTACAGCAGCCATTGGACCGAACATTGGCCCCGATACTTCCTTCTGTCAGGGAGGGTCGATTACCTACAATGCCGGAGTTGCAAATTCCTATTTATGGAATACCGGAGCGACCACACAAACGATCAATGCAACAACTTCCGGACAATATTCCGTAAGCGTTACCATCGGATCCTGCACATTCACCGATACGGCCAATGTTACTGTCATTCCCACTCCGCTTGTAAATCTTGGAAGCGATACAATCATTTGCGGTCCGGTAAACCTGACTTTGAATGCGACAAATCCGGGAGCGAATTACGTTTGGTCAACCGGAGCAACCACTCAAACCATTCAGGTCAATACGGCAGGAACCTATTTTGTAACCGCATCCAATAACGTTTGTTCCGATGTGGATACGATTGTCATTACCAACATCAATCCGCCATCAATCGGAAATGATACTACGGTTTGTCAGGGACAGCCCTTGCAATTGAGCGGTGGAAATGCAACTTCGTGGTTATGGAATACCGGTGCAACAACACAAACGATAAATCCTCCATCAACAGGAATTTATTGGGTGGATGCTACAACCAATGGCTGCACACAACGCGACAGTATCAATGTTACCATCAATGCACTTCCCATCCAAAATCTTGGTCCTGATACCACCATTTGTCCGGGTACAAACCTGACGTTGGATGCAGGAACCCCGGGATCGACTTATGTTTGGAATGTTGGAAGCAACACACAAACAATTACCGTTGATACAGCAAACGAATATGTGGTAACCGTTACGCAAAATAATTGTACAACAAGAGATTCGATTCATGTTGCAATTGCACCTCCACTTTATCTCGGTGGTGAAATGAGTTTGTGCGGACAGTTTTTTGTAACGATCGATGCTGGAAGTCCTGGGTCAACCTATTTGTGGAATACGGGACAAACCTCACAAACGATTGATGTTTCTTCGGCAGGACAATATTGGGTGCAGGAAAACAATGGAAGTTGTATCCTGAATGATACCATTGACATTACGGGCACTCCGGGCGAAGGAATCGTGTTCATTCCAAACACCTTCACTCCGAACGGCAATGGAAGAAACGAAACGTTCAATGCGGAAGGTGTGGGAATTGTAGCTTTCAAGATGATGATTTTTGACCGCTGGGGAATGTTGCTGTATCAAACAACAGACATGAATGCAGGTTGGGATGGAACGTTCCATAACAAATTGGTCGAAGAGGACACTTATGTTTATGTGGTCGATTACCGAACGGAATGTTCGGATGGAAAAATGCAACACACCATTGGTCACGTGAACGTGATCAGATAAACGTAAAATTGTTCCAATGAAAAAGCCGGTCAAACAAATGATCGGCTTTTTTGTTTTTGAATATGGCAACGGATTTTATTTGTGGACTTTGTAGATCATGACATAATCTTTCATGAAAAAACCCTCTCCGATATCAAAGTCTTTCGATTCCTCGATGACGAATCCGACGCGGAAATAAAAATTGATGGTTTTATAATTCTCCCTGTTCACTTGCAGACGCATGGTTTTCAATTCGGGAAAACGTGAAAGCAAATCCGAGAATATTCTTTTCCCGAATCCTTTGCCCTGCTCACTCACTTCCATGTAGAATTTATGCATGAAAAAATCCGAATTGTTTTTTTTGCTGACAGAAATGTATCCGATTGTTTTCCCGTCAAGTTGCACAAGAAAAAACAATTGTCCTTCCGTCATTTGCTGTTCCAAGCTCTTTTCGGAATACATTTTTTCCAGCATGTAATTCACCTGCGCAGATCCGATGATGGGCGTGTAATGTGTACGCCAGATACGCTCAGCCAAATCGGCGATGACCGGAATATTGGAAGTGGATGCTTCTTTTAATTGAACAGCCAAAGGTGGAGGAATTTCTAACCGCACGAAAGTACGAATTACCAATCACACGAAACGGTTTGGAAGAAAAGACGGCAGATGCAAATGCAGCTTTATTGCGCCGAAGAAACTTGTCTAGCCCCTGGTGAAACGGAAAGCCCGAAGCGCGCGTGCTTGTGCGTTTGACGGACTTGCAGTGGAACAAGGGACCGGAGAAAATGAAATGCACTTTTTGTTCCGCTCCCCATCTTTATTTTGTTTCCTACTTTTATTGTTACAGAAAAAATAAATGAAACCGACATTTTTCAAGACGAGCGATGAATTCCGAAAATGGCTGGAGAAAAACTTTTCTTCGTCCATCGAAATCCTGATTGGAATCCATAAAACAAAATCGGTCAAGAAAGGAATTACGTACAAAGAGGCATTGCATGAAGCGTTGTGTTACGGTTGGATAGACGGCGTGCGGAAAAATCTTGACGAACATTCCTACACCATTCGCTTTACGCCGCGAAAGGGAAAAAGCATTTGGAGCAATGTCAATATCAGGTACGTCGAAGAATTGCTGGAAATGAAACGGATGAAACCTTCCGGGATTACAGCTTTCGAAAAAAGGTTGGCGCACAAATCGGGAATTTATTCTTATGAGCAGGAAAAAATTACGGCACTGGAAAAATCACTTGAACTGAAATTCAGGAAAAACAAAAAGGCTTGGAAATGGTATTCGAAAAAAGCACCATCCTACATCAAGCTTGCAAATTTTTGGGTGATGAGCGGAAAAAAAGAAGAGACGCGTTTGCGCCGATTGGAAAACCTGATTACTGCATGCGAGAATCAAGTGGAAATGGATCAATGGCTGAAAAAGAAATGATGTTTTGGTTTTGACAGCGAGAAAAAAAAGTTGCTTTGAGAGGAGAAAAGGAAAAAATAAATCCTGACAGAAAAAAAATATTTGCGTCGACAAAAAATATGTCATAACATTGCCGAATGAAATCAATCGTTCTACATCAGACAACACGCACAACACAGCGCCCACAAAGCGTTGAAGGGGATTGTCATGACTAGAACTTAAATAATATTCTGCACGGCAAAAGCCCCTTTGAGAAATCATTGGGGCTTTTTCTTTTTATCGTTCTTTCAATTTACAGAGCAATGGCGAAGTTGGCTATCGCACTTGGTTTGGGACCAAGGGATCGCAGGTTCGAATCCTGCTTGCTCTACAAATTACCTCGTCGTCTAACGGTAGGACAACAGTTTTTGAAGCTGTGTATTGTGGTTCAAATCCATGCGAGGTAACATCCGGTGTCTTTAGTTTAACGGTAGAATGTTCGCTTGTGGAGCGAAAGATCAGGGTTCAATTCCCGAAGACACCCAACTGGAAAAGTGACACGTGATAGGTGTTGCTTGGAAAATAAAATGAATGAAAAAAAAAATTACACAGAGGCGTAGATTAATCGGATAAATCATTTGGCTTCGAACCAAAAGAGTAAAGGTTCAACTCCTTTCGCCTCTGCAAAAAACGTTGAACGGAATTTTATAAAAAAGAAAAATGAAAAAGATCAGCACGCTCTACAAAAAAGACCGGAATGACTTGAGCAAAGTGACGAATGAAATCAATCCTGAAAACCAATGGGTGTTTGATGGGGATGGAATTGCCACGCGCAAGTTTGACGGAACGGCCTGTGCCATCATCAATGGCGAAATTTACAAACGCTACGATGTAAAAAAAGGAAGACAGGTTCCTAAAGGGGCGATTCCATGCCAAGAGCCCGATGAGATTTCCGGACACCATCCGCATTGGTTGAAGTGCGAACGGAATAAACCGGAAGACAAATTTTTCTTCGAGGCGTTTGATGTTTTGGAAAAAAAGGAAGATGGCACGTACGAACTCTGCGGACAAAAAGTGCAGGGCAATCCGGAAAATATTTCCGGGCACCGATTGATCCGTCACGGAAAAGAGGTTTTGGAAATTCCCGATTTGTCGTTCGAAGGATTGAAAAAATTCCTGATGAATCCTGAAAATGACATCGAGGGAATTGTTTTCCATCACAAATCAGACGGACGGATGTGCAAATTGCGCAAGAAGGATTTCGGAATCAAACGGGATAAATGATTTTCATGGTCATTTCTGAAAATCATTTTCCCGAATACAGAAGCGTAGATTAACTGGAAAAATCACTTGATTACGAATCAAAAGATTGAGGGTTCGACTCCTTCCACTCCCGCCAAACATTTTGCGGAGTATGAAAG
>CAYMZV010000263.1:0-6294 GCA_964394965.1 uncultured Chryseobacterium sp. | reverse complement strand
TGCTGACATTTTTGTTGCGGGCATTCCGATGCAATATGATTCCGCCGGAAAAACATTGCAATTCGAATCGGCGGGCATGCTGGAAGTTGCCGCTTTCCAGAATGGGAAAGTTGTTTACCTCGATAAAAACAAACCGGTCCAGGTTCAATTCGCTTCGAACAATTCAGGAACGCAATTCAATGTTTATCAGTTTGACACCACTGCCGGAAATTGGACTTACATCGGAAAAGATAAAGTGCAACCGAAAAATTCCGACGAAAATCCAGTTGCCAAAAAGGAATTTACCGAAGAACAAAAGAAACAAATTGCAACGATAGAAAAACAGCGCGACACTGCCATTGCCGCGTTGACGAAACGGATGCCGCTTCCTGAAATTCCAAAGGAGCCGGTGCATGCCGACAAGACAAAAAACCGTTTTGATGTTTCGTTCGATCCGAAAGAATTTCCGGAGCTGAATTCCTTCAAGGATGTCACTTGGCAAGTGAACAACTCGAATGAAAAATTCGATCCCTCGATTTATTCTGTTACTTGGGATGATTCGAAAATTTCAAAAGACCAAGATGGGAAATACCTTTTGACTTTGAGAAAAGGCCAACGTACAGTGGAGGTGGATGATGTATATCCGGTTCTCGAAGGGAAAAGTTATGATGATGCGAAAAAGATTTTCGATCAGAAATATGCCGACTACACCGTTGCGCTCAACGCGCGGAAAAAAGCGGAAGAGACAACGCGCGAAGCTTATCAAAACATGTTGAATGACCACGGACTTTCCGATATCTCGAATAAACTGGCAGCACAACCGACAGCGAGCGAGGCTGCGCAAAGTGAAGTGATGCGCATTTTCACCATCAGCGGATTCGGCTTGATCAATTGCGACACACCCGGAACTTATCCGCAAGGTGCGCATGATGTGGTAACGCTTACGGATGAAAACGGACAACCTTTCAAGAATACGGTTTTCCATGTCGACAGGAATCTGTTCAGCCTGTTCAGTTATTACAATGCACCATCCGTCAGCATCCAATACAATCCGAATTCCTCGAACCTGATTTGGGGAGTGAGGGACGGACAATTGTTTTATGCAGACAATGATCAGTTCCAATCGCTGAATACAAGGGGCGAAACAATGACCATGCATCCGGTTCAGAATGAATTCACCTCGGAGAATGAGCTGAAAACATTTTTCCACATCGGAAATAAATTGCCGACACAATAAGTTTTATGAAACCGCTGCGAATTGTTTGTGTGCTTTTTTTTTTCATGCAAGCCTGTTTTGCGCAGGATTCATTGAAGGAAATTCCGGTGGGTGTGATTCGTGTGAAAAAACCGGTGTCGCGTCCTTTCATTGAAGTGGAGTACAAACTTTATCTCTCGAAGGTGACAACCGTTGCAAAACAGGTTCCCTTCAACGATGGCATTCCAGGGGATTATCAGATCGACAATGACTTTCCCATTTACGATTCATCGCTTTTCACGGAAAATGTAAAACGCGTTTATCCGCAAAAAACAATTTTGCTTTCCCGGTATTTTGCCGAGAATCTGCAATTCAGGTATACAGCAACAGACACATCGAGTTCCGATACGTTGCGTGCCGTAATGTGGCTTTCCATCGCTGGGGATTCAGCAAAAATAAAACGTGTTGATGCCGATACCTCTTCGGTTGGAAATATGCCGGATGAAATGGAAAAGGAATTGGCTTGGATTTCGGAAGGACTTTCAGGAACGAATTGGGGAAAAGTGGGAGGGATGCTTACGCCAAAATCGGGACAGTTCATGCCGATGGATTATTGCGCTGAAATTTTTGTTATTGTATCTGCGCGACCGTTGACTGCGGAACAGAAAAGATCGGGCATGTATTTTGCACCGCATGATTATCCGTTGAATTGTCCGGCAGATACGGAAGCACAAGCTTCAATAAACCCGGTTACGAAACACAAACCAAGGTAAATACTTGAAATAAAAATACGAATCGGCATGATGAGGAAATGCAGATTGAAAACAAGATGTGTTGCACTTTTCAGTGCAGGATTTTTTATTTTTTCATTGCATGGTTTTTCACAGCAAATCATTTCAGTCGATTCGATTCCTACCGGAATCATTTTTGTAAAACGTCCTTCCGTTCCCGCTTCCTTCATTTCAAAATGCGCGTATGTTTTTCCGAAAGAGTGGGATAAAAAACGTCCTTGGGAAAGCCGTGTCAAAACAGCACATCGCGGATATCAGGCGTGGTTGGCTGGTCCATCCGTTCCGCAACCGGTTGAGATTTCTTTCGATTCATCGCATCCGCAAATCGACAGTGTTTCGGGTGTTGATTATGTGAAAGCGGAGAGGAGCAAATTCCCGACAATTTTCAATTGGTCCAAATTCCTGTCGACAATCAATCATGATTTTTCCTGGTTGGATACGATGCGCGTTGACAGCGCATGGTTTCAATATTCGGTTGATGCGAATGGTAATTCCATTTGCACCCCATTGCCATGGAACAAAACGGATTCCTCTTCGCGAAAGTTGGAACAGGAAGCATTGCCGTTGATGAAGACATTGAAATTTTGGTATCCTGCACAACACATCAGCAACCGGACTTCCAAATTGGAAAATCTTCCCTGCGTTGTGACCGTTACCATTTATGCGTATGAAAATAACGGGGAATCTCCGCCGTCCATCATTGTCGATTCGGGAAAGGGAAAATAATAATCGTGTTTCACCACTAATGTCTAAATTCGAAAATGCAATCGTTTGCTGCGGAAAAGAGAATGATGATTTTAACCGGAATGATTTTATTCTGCGGTTGTTTTCTTTTTTGTCAAACGCCAACTGATTCGATTCCCACTGGGATAATAAAAGTCAAGCGTCCACCGATTCCCGCCTCCTACCGTGTGAGTATGGTTTGTGTGTATCCGCAGCTTCATGGACGTACGCGTATTTCAGAATTTTCCGGAAACCAAATTGTTTTCACCGACAGTGTTTACAATCCGAATGCACCTGAGCCGCAGAATTTGGATTTGTATTCGACATCAAAAGTCAAGCACGATTCCTCTTTTGTAACGGAAAGGAGTCTCATCAATTCGAGTTCGGAAGGGCCATTTGACTGGAAAAAATATTTGTCGTCGCTCAATTACACTTTTGCGTGGACGGACACAAGCCGTTCCGACAGTGCCCAATATCAGTTCACATTGGATAAAAGGGGAAAGGCGACGTGCAAGCCATTGCCCTATGCGAAAGCGGATTCCACTTGCCGTGTGTTTGAAGATAAAACGAAAGGGTATGCAACAGTCTTGACAAAATGGTTTCCTGCCCAGCGAAACAAAAGGGAAGGAAGTACAAGAACGAAAAAAGTCGCTTGTGTTGTTATTGTGACTTTTTACGCATACGATCCGAATTTACATCGGTTGTTGCCTTTGGAAATCGCTCCGTTCGAACATTGAAATATTACCAACCGAACAATTTATATTTTTTCATCATCACATTGACTTCCTTTTTCACCGCGAGAATTTTTTTATCGTTCTCGTGATTCATCACCACTTCATCAATCAACTCGACGATTTTCGGAATCTGTTTTTCTTTCGCGCCGCGTGTTGTCACAGCCGGTGTACCCACGCGTATGCCCGATGTAACGAAAGGGGATTTGTCATCGAACGGAACCATGTTTTTATTCACGGTAATGTCGGCTTGTACCAATGCATTTTCGGCTTGTTTACCGGTAATGTTTTTTGAGCGAAGATCGATCAGCATGCTGTGATTATCCGTTCCACCTGAAATCACATGATAGCCGCGTTTCATGAATTCATTTGCCATTACGGATGCATTCTTCACCACTTGAACGGCATATTTCAAAAAGCTATCCGACAAGGCCTCTTCAAATGCAACCGCTTTTGCAGCAATCACATGTTCGAGCGGTCCACCTTGCGTTCCCGGAAAAACTGCAGAATCAAGAAGTGAAGACATCGTTTTGATTTCACCTTTCGGGGTTTTTAATCCCCATGGATTTTCGAAATCTTTTCCGAGCAGGATCATTCCTCCACGTGGACCACGTAATGTTTTGTGAGTTGTTGTAGTGATGATGTGGCAATGTGGCAATGGATCATTTAAAATTCCACGTGCAATCAATCCGGCAGGATGGGAAATGTCGGCCATCAATAAGGCACCAACACTGTCTGCAATTTTTCTCAGTCGAGCATAATCCCAATCGCGTGAATAAGCGGATGCGCCACAAATAATCAATTTTGGTTTTTCCCTGTTTGCGATTTTTTCTACGTTGTCATAATTTATTTGTCCGGTTTCCTTTTCGACTCCATAAAAAGAAGGCACATATAATTTTCCGGAAAAATTTACGGGAGAGCCGTGCGTAAGATGTCCACCATGCGAAAGATCGAAACCGAGAATCTTATCACCGGGTTTTAAAACGGCAAGCATGACGGCTGCGTTCGCTTGAGCGCCCGAGTGCGGTTGCACATTCACCCATTCCGCATTGAAGAGGGATTTTGCACGATCGATTGCAAGCTGTTCGGTTTGATCCACAATTTCGCAACCGCCATAATATCTTTTTCCGGGAAGGCCTTCGGCATATTTATTTGTGAGCACGGAGCCCATTGCTTTCATCACCTGATCGCTCACGAAATTTTCGGAAGCAATCAATTCGATTCCATTTTTCTGGCGGTGAAGTTCTTCTTTGATAAGATTGAAAATGACGGTATCTTTTTTCATAGTGGTGGAGAAAATTTTGATTGGGCAAAAGTAAGGAAATCACGCGATGTGCCGCAGAAGTTTTTCATCAGGAAAATCAGTTGCGGCGAATGGCAAGAAACGAAGCGGAAAGAATGACGAGCAACGCAGGCGTTTCGGTTAATCCGGCAAGGAATCGCGAGATGGCATACGTGTTTTGTGAGTTTCCCGAAATTGCTCCGCCGAGATAAAAAAGAAGTCCGGTTACAAAAATTATCGCATAGGCGCTCCATGTTATTTTCACCAATGAATGATCTTGAAAGGCGATTTTAATTGTCCGTGCAGCGAGGAAAGCGAAAAATGCAGTGAACAGAAAAGTCAATATCCATTTCGAATAATACAATGTGGCATAACTGGCCGTTGAAATCCAATGCAACGAAGGTGCAACGTGTGAATCGGTATCGTGATAATAAGTGAGACGGATCTGTTCATTGATGTTCAGGAAAATGAATTCGCGGAAAAATCCTGTAACGATATAAATTGCTACCAAAGAAAAAACGATCAGTTTTTTTTTTCTGATATTGATCATTTCGGTTCATGAATTATTTTCCTGCTACCGAATTTTTTAATCCAGATAAACCAAAGGGAAAAAATGAACCCATACATGATGATCTGAAAGAGGTAAGTATGGTTGAATTCCAACCAGGATGGTTTTTTCTGAACGATAATGCACAGCAAGGTGATTCGAGATATATTCAGGAAGTGAATGGCTGTAATGCCGATGGGAATAAACCAGAACTTATGTTTCCAATTTCCGGGATAGGCGATGATAAAACAGGCGAACATTGCAAAAAGAGCCAATCCATCGCAAGGATCGCCAATCCATAATCCGCTTGTTCCATCAATTCCAATCGTTCTTATGGTTGGATTGGGATCTATGAAAGTATGAAAGCCCAAATGTTTCAAAAGGAACAATGACCAAAGTGAAGCGTCATTTATCACCAAGGCATCCAATTTTCCCCAAGGTTGGATGAGGAAATAATAGAGGATCACCCATAACAGATAAAGTCCCAGGAAAAATCCGATAAAAGAAAAGGCACGTCGATCCAATGATGATTTATTCATCAATCATTCATTCCTCGGCAGCACGTGTACGTATACGCAAGGCTCTGACAAGCGTGATTGCCCCAAAAAACGCGGCAGCTACCATTGCGAATAAAATCCCATTGTCAGCAGGAATACACGGAGGTGGCCAACATGGAGGTGTATCAGGTGGTGGTGGTGGCGGTGGTTGTGCGTGTGCTGTATTGATTATTACAACAAGCACCAGAACAACGAGAATGGAAATCCTGAATGATTTATTCATAACAATGGCTTATTGAAAATCAATGAAAAAGCTCTTTGGAAATAACCTGATCACCGGATTGCAATTTGACAATATAAACTCCTTTGCTTTCAGGCATTGGAATGACAACGTGATCACCGGATACATTTAATTGTTCAGCTATGACTTGTCTGCCGGTTATATCATATACAGTTACTGTTACCGGGGTGATATCTGTAAAATGGAAACTTAGATTGAGACCATCTTCATTTGTAAAGATATCTGCATTTAGAAGTGAAGAAGGCAAT
>CAYMZV010000262.1:0-6317 GCA_964394965.1 uncultured Chryseobacterium sp. | reverse complement strand
CTTGTCACTTGCCACTTTTTCAGGTTCGGCATGCACCAATTGATTCACGGGATACGGATATTCAAAACCGTCCTCGATTTCCACCATGACCATTCCATTGCCGAGTATTTTTGTGACGACACCATTTCCGGTTTCATTCAGGAAACGCACTTTATCATTTTTGTGGAACAGCATGTTGCAAAAGTAATGACAAGGGACGAGGAACGGGCGAAAAATAATTTCACCGATTCACCAATGAAAAAACAGGTGTGTCGAGATAAACGCCATTGTAGAAATAATTTTCCCTGAACAGGGCTTCCTGTACAAAACCGTTTTTCAGCAACAGATTGATTGAAGGTTGGTTGTTCGGATTCGTTGCGGCTTCGATGCTGTGCAATTTCATTCCGTTGAATCCAAAACCGATTACCGTTTTCACGGCTTCGTTCATGTATCCCCTTCTCCAGAATTCCGGCATCAATTGGTAACCGAGTTCTGCACGGTGATGCTGGCGGTAGGTTTTATGAAAACAAATCTGTCCTATGAATTTATCTTTTCCCTTTTCGGTTATCGCCCACGCAATTGTTTCGTTGGAAGAAATTCCTTCCTGGATTTTCCGAATGAGTTCCTCGATTTCATCCACCGACTTTGGCAATTCGCGATCGGAATACCTTGAAACATCGGGGTCGATCCGCATGGCAAAAAAATCTTCCGCATCATCCCGAATAATTTCGCGCAATGTCAAACGTTCGGATTGCAAAACGGGGAAAGGTGAAAAGTTGAAATGAATCATGATCGAAAATGGAATTATCCTTTCATCACTTTTGCATACAACGCTTCATACATCGGCAGGATTTTCCCGATCTCAAAATTCTTCGCCTGTTCATAGGCATTTGTCTTGAATTTCTGCAGCGTACTTTCATCCGACAAAATCGTGATTGCGTTTTTCGCCATGTCATCCACATCACCCACGTTGCTGGTGAATCCTGTCACACCATTGATATTCACTTCCGGCAATCCACCCGTATTGGTTGAAATGACCGGAACATGCGAAGCCATTGCCTCGAGTGCAGCCAATCCGAAACTTTCCGTTTCAGAAGGGAGAATGAATAAATCCGCAACGGAAAGCACCTCATTCGGGTTCTGCACTTTTCCCAACGATAGGATGTCGTCACAGGTTTTCAGCTCGCGGCATAACTTTTCAATGTTCGAACGTTCGGGACCATCGCCAACCAGAATCAATTTTGTGGGAATCGCTTTGCGCACCTTGTCAAACACACGCAACACATCTTCGACACGTTTCACTTTCCTGAAATTCGAAACATGCACCATGAGTTTTTCCCCATTCGGCGCAAACGTATGCCGATTGCAATTCTGCGAAGCCTGTCCGTAATCTTCAAGACGGATGAAATTCGGAATGACGTCAATGTCACGTGTCACCTTAAAATATTTGTAGGTGTCCGCTTTCAGGCTTTCGGAAACGGCAGTCACAGCATTGGAATGGTTGATTGCAAAAGTGATGACGGGTTCAAATGATGAATCACGTCCCACGAGTGTAATGTCCGTTCCGTGCAAGGTGGTGATGAATGGCAAACGGATTCCCTTGTCGGCCAAGATCTGTTGCGCCATATACGCAGCGCTCGCATGCGGGATCGCATAATGTACGTGAAGCAAATCCAATTTTTCATTTTTCACCACATCCACCATCCTGCTGCTCAACACCAATTCGTACGGCTGGTAATCGAACAACGGATAATCGGAAACGACCACTTCGTGATAGAAAATATTTTCCGTAAACGTATCCAGTCGCACAGGCTGACTGTAAGTGATGAAATGAATCTGATGGCCTTTTTTAGCCAATGCCTTTCCAAGTTCAGTAGCCACCACTCCTGATCCACCGAAAGTGGGATAACAAACGATACCGATTTTCATGAAGTAAAATTGCAAATTAATTGTGATACATTTTCAGTGAAACGGAACCCACTTGCAACCTTTTCAATGCCACCTGTCATTGCTTTCCACGCTCTTCATCACTTTGGCATACTTATGGAATGAATATCTTTAAACCCGCATCTTTTCAAGATTCAAGATTCAAACATTTCAACTTCATTCCAAACCGCCCATTCAATATGAAACCTCTCCTCTATCCTGCCGCAATTATTTTTTTATTCGCCGCATGCAAGCATCAGAAATCGATTGCCAAGACCGATGCAAGTTCCCATTCCAGTCAACAGACAACCACCACAACACACGATAGCACTTCCTCCTTTACGCTTGTCCATTCGCAGGGAAATGTGCAGATTGCCACCGATCAAAGTACAACGGCGACCATTGAAATTTACAATCCACCGGATTCCAACGTAACCACTACCGCCGTGCAGAACAATCCTCAACCAACAGTTGATACAACGCAAACTATTTATCGACTCACTGTTTCTTTCATAAGTAAAGGGGCAGGAATCGATTACAAAACCGAAGAATCTTTTGAAAATTGGTTAAAGCAACAGCCAAAACACCCGGCGTATGAAAAGACGCATTGGGGGCGTGAAGGCGAAACAAATTTCTGTTTAAAACTCGATGAGTTATCAACAAGGGAACAGGATCAGTTTGTAAAAGATGTTCGCACCATGTTGGCAGACAAAGAGTTAGTCTTTGTAACGGAATACTCGGTTTGCAAGGGTGTCAAGAATCAGTAAGCGAGGCTTTCAAGTAATCCGTAAATTTGCAACCTTATTATTCATCATTTGTTAACCCGGGAGAAACAGGGTGATGCCATCTTTTTTTCTCCTGATAAAAAAAGGAAAAGACAATGAACGAATTCGGGTTCAAAAGCAAGAACGCTTCCATTTCAAATCTCGGTCTCGGCAATGTTGCTGCGGCTTATTGGAATTTATCAACGGCTGAATTGGTGGAGGAAACCCTCGACCGTGGCGAAGGGATATTGTGTGACGATGGTGCACTCGCCATTGACACCGGTGAATTTACAGGTCGATCGCCAAAAGATAAATTCACGGTGTGTGATGACATCAGCAAAGACACCATGTGGTGGGGCGATATCAATTTCAAGTTCGAGCCTGCGAAATTTGATGCATTGTACAATCGTGTCGCTGCCTATCTCGAAGGAAAAGAGGTTTATGTGCGCGACTCATACGCATGCGCGGATCCCAAATACCGTTTGAACATTCGCGTAGTAACCGAATTCCCTTGGTCAAATCTTTTTGCCAATAACCTGTTTCTCCGTCCGACGACTGCAGAAATTGAAAATTTCACTCCCGAATGGAGCATTGTTTGCGCTCCCGGATTCAAGGCCAATCCGGCCATCGACGGAACACGCCAACACAATTTTACCATCATCAACCTCACCAAGAAAATAATTCTCATTGGAGGAAGCGGTTATACGGGCGAAATCAAAAAAGGGATTTTCACGCTCTTGAATTATATCCTTCCACAGGAAAAAGGCGTATTGTCCATGCACTGTTCCGCCAATCAGGGAAAATCGGGAGACACAGCGATTTTCTTCGGACTTTCCGGAACAGGAAAAACAACCTTGTCGGCTGATCCGAATCGCATGTTGATCGGCGATGATGAACATGGTTGGTCGGACACCAGCGTTTTCAATTTCGAAGGAGGCTGTTATGCAAAATGCATCGACCTCACAAAAGAAAAGGAACCCGAAATATGGAATGCAATAAAATTCGGAGCGCTTGTTGAAAACATTGAATTCAAGGAAGGCACCCGCACCGTCGATTTTTCCAATACATCAAAAACGGAAAACACACGTGTTGCCTATCCGATCAATCACATTGCCAACGCACTCGAGCCATCGGTTGGAACCGCTCCAAAGAATATTTTCTTTTTGACGGCAGATGCTTTCGGTGTCATTCCCCCGATTTCAAAACTCACCACTTCGCAGGCGATGTATCATTTCATTTCGGGATATACTGCGAAAGTTGCGGGAACAGAAATGGGAATTACGGAACCGCAAACCACTTTCTCTGCCTGTTTCGGAAAAGCGTTCCTTCCACTCCATCCCGGAAAATATGCGCAATTGCTCGGAGAAAAATTGAAAGCGAATCCGAACATCAATGTTTGGCTGGTGAATACCGGTTGGACAGGTGGCGCTTACGGTGTCGGAAGCAGAATCAAATTGGCTTACACACGCGCACTCATCACGGCTGCACTGGACGGAAAATTGGATGGTGTTGAATATGGTGAAACCCCATTTTTCAAACTGCATTTTCCCAAAACATGCCCGAACGTTCCATCTGAAATAATGGAACCGCGCAATACCTGGAAAGACAAAAATGCATTTGACGTGCAGGCTTCAAAATTGGCGACACAGTTTGTGAAAAATTTCGAACAATATGCATCCGGTGTTTCAAAGGAAATCCTGGAAGCCGCTCCACGGTTGGAAGCGGTAAATGCCTGAGGTTTTTGAGTTGAATTGCAATCCTCCGAAAGCGTAAAAACTTTCGGGGGATTTTTTTTAATGACGATTGGGGAAAAAATAAATCATTGCCGGAAATTCGGTTTGTGAAATCCTCAAAGCAATTTGAATCCCCAAACCGTAACATCATCCACCTGCTCGTTTTTGTTTCTCCATTTATCGAACTCCGTTTCTACGGATTTTTTTTGGGACGCAAATTCTTTCGAGTTGATTTCCTCCAGCAATTTCAGGAAACGACTCGTTGAATATTTTTTATTTTTCTCTCCGCCAAACTGATCGGTAAATCCATCGGAGAAAAGATAAATCGAGGAAGTGTCATCAATGTCAAACTGATGAAGTACAAATTTCTTGTCGGAAAGTTGTGTTCCCCCGATCGGGAAATTATCTCCCTTGACCTGTTTCATTTCGCCTTGATGAAACAAGACAACCGGGCGATGTGCGGAAGAAAATGTGAGTCGCTTTTTTTCCCTGTCAACAATCCCGAGCGTAATATCCATTCCATCATGATTCTTATTTTCATGATCATGTTGTTTCAGCAAATGGCAAACTTTTTTATCCAATTCAAGCAACAAGGCAGATGTATCTTTTTCTTCCGCTTCATTCGCAATCTGATTGAGCAAACTGTTTCCGATAAGCGACATGAATGCACCCGGCACTCCATGTCCGGTACAATCCACCAACGCAAAAAGGAATTTATTCGCATCCCCGTGCAGCCAATAAAAATCACCGCTCACCACATCACGCGGCCTGTAAAAAAGAAATGAGTCGGCCATCAATTCATTGAAATATTCCTGATTGGGAAGCATGGCGTCCTGAATGCGTTGCGCATAAGAAATGCTGTCGTTGATTTGCTTCAGCGCCTCGGCAAGTTCCACATTTCGCAGGCGATGGATTTCCGCTTCCTTCTCTGCATTCTGCGCATTGAACATCGCGCGCATGTCATCCAGTTTTTTTGTAGCGTCTGTTCTCCACGCCTCCTCTTTTCCCTGATGGTATAAACGATAATATTCCAAGGCTTTTTCCGGCCGTCCGCTCACTTCATACAACTCCGACATTGCGTTGTAAGTATCATAAATCAGTTCTTTCGATTTTGCCTGCTTGGCAAGTTCAAGCGACTCGATGAAATATTCTTCGGCCTTCGCATAATCCTTCATTTGCACATAGGTCCGCGCAATGTCAAACCCGTAACGCGAAATTCCCCACAGGTCTTCACTCACCTTTATCTTTTCGATTCCTTCGAGAAAACATTCAATCGCCTTTTCATTTTCCCCCTTGAAATAATAATTCAGGCCAACCCGATTGAGCGCAACGGCAACTCCATGTATGTCGTTCACCTGTTTTTTTATTTCAATGCTGTCGAGTACGAATTTCATCGACAAGTCATATTCCTTCATGGCACTGTAAATCGTGGCAATGTTCAGGAGCGAATTTCCCTCTCCCATCTTATCCCCGATTTCCCTTCTGATTTCGAGTCCCTTGAATTGGAATTCCATCGCCTTTTCATTGTCGCCGAATTTTCCGTGTATGTAACCGAGGTTGTTCAATGATTCCGCTTCACCTTGTCTATCTCCCAATTCCTGACGCAACATCAAACAGGCGAATTGGCTTTCCATGGCCTTGTTGAAATCGCCCACATTGATATGGGAGACAGCGATCGTATAAAGTGCCGTTGCTTCAACTGCGCGATCGCCTATCTCGCGATAAATCGCCAATGCCTCTTTCGTTTGCTCGAAAGCCAAGTCAATGTATTCTGAAAGTTTCGTGTAGAACAATCCGAGATTGCATAAACTTTCGGCGAGACCTTTTTGATATCCGATCTTCCGCGCAAGATCACGCGCTTCCTCACTCAAGCGCACCGACTCGCGAATTTTTGTGGTTCGCAATTGAAACGCCT
>CAYMZV010000261.1:0-6325 GCA_964394965.1 uncultured Chryseobacterium sp. | reverse complement strand
ACGCGCAGGAATTGTTTCCGATCAATGAACCGGCGAGCAATGTTCCCAAAGGTGTGATCGGTGTGAAATTTTACGACGAGACTTTTTATGAAATCCGCACACAACGAAACATGGCGGCATTGCGCGTGATGTACGGCTTGCTTCCCAACCTGACTGTCATGGTTACCGGCAGCGAATCCAATCACCACGGCGACCATTTGCCTGCCAATCTTGTGACGCACACGCACGTGGGAAATCAAACCGTTTATTCCACGCAACCGATTCCTTACGGAATCACTTATCCGATGAAGTTCAACGGAGTCAACCTTTACGCGAAATTCCGTTTTCTCTCGCTTGATGGAATGCACACTCATTTCCGAATGGCAATCTATGCACAGTGGGCGCACATCACTTCCGTGCATGACGAAGCGGAACCGAATCTGATTGACGATACAAAAGGTTACGGAGGAGGATTGATCACGACCTATTTGAAAAACCATTTTGCCGCATCATTGACAACCGGTGTCATCATTCCCGGTTATTATGACGAGTATACGAAAGATCCATTGGGAAGCCCGATTCCCCTTTATACAAAACTGCAATATGGAAATGCCGTTCAGTATAATCTTTCCTTCGGCTATCTGTTCTATCCGAAAAAATATGAAAACTACAGCCAGACGAATTGGAATTTTTATCTGGAATTCATTGGGAAAAGTTATGCCGAAGCGAAAGTTTACCAGAACGAACAGAACACCGGACAACTGCAGGTGGATATTCAAAGTGCTGCATTGAAAG
Source organism: uncultured Chryseobacterium sp. (assembly GCA_964394965.1). GTDB lineage: Bacteria > Bacteroidota > Bacteroidia > Palsa-965 > Palsa-965. The sequence goes on along the minus strand of CAYMZV010000261.1, from coordinate 5,551 downwards.
CGGGATCATACATTGAAATTCATCCGGCAATCCAGAAAATTGTCAACTCGAATTTGCGTTTTGAAATTTCCGTTGGTCTGCCCATGATCAATAAATCCTACACACACTTTTATCCGCTTTACATGTTCGGCATCCAACGCTATTTTTATTTGCAGAAAAAGCCGGTCAATATGCCACAATGAATTTTTTTGTTGCAACAGTTGTTCCCGTTGTAATGCTCAACAGGTAAATTCCCGAAGAAAAACCGCTCAAGTCGATCATCTCCGAAAATTTTCCATCCGATTCATTCCCGATTGAAATTGTTTTTTCCAATTCTCCCTGCATATCATAAATGCGCAAGGCAGGAGAAACATTCGCATCCGATTTGAAATTTACGCTCAGGAAATCGCTTGCTGGAACAGGAAAAATATCGAGCGATGTTATTCCCGCATTCCCGTTTTTTATTCCGGTCGGACCGTCAATATTGATGTCATCGATGAACAATTCATTTCCATAATCCGTCGTGTTTTGGAATTTGATGATCGCATTGTCGCAAAAAGCGTAAGGTGAAAGATCAATGAAATCGGAAACCCAATCGGAAGACGAAGGCCAGAATTGCAGATTGTTTGACTTGGGTGTAACAGTCGTCAGCAACGAATCATATTTGTTGTACAGCATCGTCCATGTCGTTCCACAATCGGTGGAAATGAAAATCGAAAGTGTGTCGGAAGAATAATTATTCGATCCTGAATCGGAATACATTTGGTACGCATGCTCGAATGTCAACGAGGGCGAAGGTGAAGTCGAAAGATCCATTTCCGGTGTGAGCAAGGCATCTTTTTGTCCCTTCGACGGATAACCGAAATTGTTCATGTACAAACAGGCAACACCCGTGTAATGAATGAAAGTGTAGCGGTCCCATGTCACACCATTGTCCGGATTCTGGAGAACCCAACCTGCAGGAGGAAATGTTGTCGATTCAAAACCCTCTGCAAGCGGCATGGAACGAGAAGTGTAAACGGATTGGAATGTCACGCTCCTCGAATCATTTGCAGTAAGCGCATCGGCACCTCCATTCGGATTTGAAGATGCTGCCGTGAACGTGTGTGTGCCCTGCGAAGAAACCGTCAATTGCGGCAACGTCACTTGAGTGGAATTTCCGGGCGCAAGAATACCGTTCCAGGAAAATGTCGAAGGCGTATTCGCATCCACAAAATAATTGATCGTGCAGGAATTGATGGCATTCGTTCCAAAATTCCGCAACGTCACAATGGGAACGAAATCGGAATCGCAGGCGAAAACATTCGGAAAATTTATCGGCAGTATTCCTGCATCCGTTCCCGGAGTTGGCGCTTCGGTCACAGGCAAAAGCGAACGGTAAATGTAATCGCCGAGATTTGTGTTGTCGCCATTGCAGCAGGCAAAGCATCCGTAAAATCGCAACGGTCCGGAACCCGAAGGAGGAGCCGTCCAATTGAAAGACCATGTTTTGGAATTCGGATTTGAATTTCCTGTGCTGGTATGCGTGATGTATTTGTTGCCGAAAAGGATTTGCGTTTCAGACGAAGTGTTGGCAAACGATCCCAAAAAATTTCCCGCCGCATCTTCCGCCGTAATTTCAAAACCGAATTTGCTGAATCCCGCGTACGTTGCAGTGGCGGTAATCGTATAGGTTTGTCCGGGTGTGTATCCACCCACAGGAATGTTGGACGTAATCCATCCACTCATCATCGTCACATTGTTTCCGCTATGGCATCCTGCATTCACGCACGTCTGTTGGTCGGAAGGCGCGCCTGCACATCCCGAAGGCGCACCCGCACTCATGCCCAGTGCATAAGGATTTCCGTTGAAAACAATTGCAGCAAGAATTATTGCAACAGTGGCAAAAATGATCTTGTATTTCATTTTTTGATTGACTGAAAATAACCCTAGCTAATTTAGGGAAAAGACAAATGGGGAAAACCCGGATTCGATGGTTGGTAAAAAAAGGATTTCCGATTGCAAGGTGGAATATCTTTCGTGTAAATGCACCATTGCCATCCTCCGGCAAGTGAAAGGATGGCAATGGTGCATTTAATTGGATCTAATGTGTAACGACAAATTTTCTTGTGATGACAGTTGTACCTGCAGTGATGTGCATGAAATAGATTCCCGATGGCAAATCTTTCACGTCAACACTTTCTGTCAATCGGCCTTCCGGTTTTTCACTTTCGGAAATTGCTCTCACCGTTTTTCCTTCCATGTCGTACACCTGCATCGAAACGGCAACATTTTCTTTCAACTGATAATTCACATTCAGGATATCCAAAGCCGGATTCGGAAATAAATCGAGCGAAGTGATTTCCGAAGTCGGATCATTTATTCCCGCCGGACCATTGATATAGATGTCATCGATGTATAAATTGTTTTCGAACGCCGTGATGTTTTCAAACTTGATGTAAGCTGCAGTTGCTGTTTGGTAAGGCAAAAGATTGATGGACTCCTGTCTCCAGTTGGTAGCGGTAGGAGTGAACGCGGTTGTACTTGTCGCAGGTGTAATGGTCGTAAGCGGTGTTCCGTATTTATTATAAATCTGGGTCCACGTCTGCTGACAATCCGTTGAAATGAAAATGCGCAAAGTGTCCGAACTCAGATTGTCATACAAACGATATGCAACCTGAAACGTCAAGACAGGGGCCGGATCTGTTGACAGATTTATTGCCGGTGTAATCATGTCATCGATTGCACCGACGCTGCTGTAATTGAAATTATCCATTTTCATGGAAGCGGTTCCTGTAAAATGCGCTGCTGTATTGCGTGCCCAAGAAGTCAGTCCATCCGGATTGTTTCTCACCCAACCTGCCGGAGGGAATGCAGCCAATTCGAATCCTTCACTGAAGGGAAGTGTCGATCCGGCGAAAACAAGATTGAAAGTTGAAGTGCGTGAATCGTTGTTCGTCATCACATCCGTACTCGAATTCGGAGCGGAAGTTGTTGCCGTAAATGTATGTGTGCCTGCAACGGAAACCGTCAATGTCGGCAGTGTAACTATTGTGGAAGTTTGCGACGCAAGATTTCCACTCCATGTAAATGTGGAAGGTGTATTCGCATCGACAAAATAATTTATAGTGCAAGTGGTCAATGTCGTTGTTCCAAAATTTCCAAGCTTGATGATCGGCGCAAAAACGGAATCGCATGCAGTTGTTGCTGGAAAAACAATCGATGCAACACCACAATCCAACCCCGGTGTTGGCGCTTCATTCACAGGCAGGGTTGAAGTGTAAATGATATCGCCCGATGAACTGTTGTTGTTGTTTGCACAATTGAATGCACCATAAAATGTGAATGCACCTGTTCCCGCCGATGGAGCCGTCCAGTTGAATGACCAAGTATCCGATCCTGAACCTGATGTTCCTGCGGATTTATGCGTGATGTATTTTGTGCCTGTGATTTGTGTGAGCGTGGAAGCGGTAACAGCAAGTGTACCGATATAATTTCCGGAAAGGTCTTGCGGGGAAATTTCAAATCCGAAACGTTGACGGCCAGCATAAGTTGCTGTAGCGGTAATGGTATAGGTTTGTCCCGGTGTATATCCGGCAGCAGGAATGTTGGAAGTGATCCAGTTGTTTTGGTTGGTGACTGCCGTTCCCGTATGGCAACCCGAACGCGCACAGGTATTCGATGGGCCGTCGCCCGGTGATCCGGTCGCTCCCGTAGGTGCACCTGCCACATTTCCGAATGCGAAATCAAAATTGTTGATGACGATGAAGCCGAGCAATACAATAACGGAAGCAATGATGATTTTGAATTTCATCTGGATAGGTTTTAAAATAAGATTGATTTTGGTGCAGCAACTTATTCTGAGTGGGAGATGTTTTTCAGAATAGAGCGCCAAAAATAAGAAGAATCCATGTAACTACAAATGAAAGGGGGCTGAAAAGCCTTTGAAATTTCGCGATTTCAGTAGTGGGTTTCTTGCTAACTTTAAAAGACAGTTTTGATTTCCGGAAAATGAAACGATTTTTATTTCTCTGCTTGTTTTTTCCCTCTTTTGCTTTTGCACAAATGGGCAATGGCTTTCATTCGGAACTTTTTTTTGAAGAGAATGTCGGGCAGGTTGGGGCAAGTGGCGCGGGGCAAGTGACAGGTGAAAAAAAGGAAAATATTCCGGAAATAAGATTTGTGTTGAAGGGAAAGGCATTGACTTATTATTTTTCATATCGCGGATATTCCGTTGTGCAGAAAGGGGAGAGGGGGATTGTGAATCGGACGGACTTCTTTTTTCAGTCGGATGGAAATTCACTTTACAGAAAAATAATTCCTGAAGGGGAAAATGAAGCCGGTGTTGCAAAAAAATATTATTTGCAGAATGGAAAAATCGCTTCACACCAATTTGAAAAAATAATTTACCGAAATGTCTACGAAGGAAATGATTTGGAGTTTTCGATCGTTGGTGACAGCCTCGAAAGAAAACTGATCCTGAATAACCACCACTTGAATGCGGCCATATTCTCATTTGATGTAACAGGTTCAACAATTCGGCAAGTTTCTTCCGGCGGTTATGTTTTTTCTTCCGATGCAGGAACATTCAGCGAAAAAGCCGTTTGCGAAAATCCCGATATGGAAATTATCGACATGTCCGGTTATGATTTCAATGACCATGAAATAACCGAACCGGAATATTATTGGACACAGCGTGAAAACACCAATGAAAATTCACTCAGCGCTTCTTCCATTTATTGGCTCACCTACATGGGAGGAAACAGCGAAGACGATCTTTTCGGAATTGCCCTTACTTCCGATACGGGTGCAGTGGTAGTTGGCAGGACAGGAAGTTTTAATTTTCCGACTACCGCCGGATCACAGCAGGACACGATGGCTGGAAATTATGATGCCGTGATTGCACGTTTTACCTCGAACGGAACTTGTTTGTGGTCCACATGCTTCGGTGGAACGAATTTCGATGGCGCTTATCAGGTTGTTGCCATCGATACCACTTTTGTGATTTGCGGAATTACCAACAGCACCGATTTGCCCGTGATGAATGCCACGCAGAATTTCAATGCGGGCGGTTACGATGCTTTTCTTTTGGTGCTCGACAGTGCAGGACATGAATTGCGTTCGACTTATTATGGTGGCACCGGCGGCGATCAGGGACTCGCAATTGCAAAAGGCCCGTCGAATGAAATTGTACTTGCGGGATCTTCCTCTTCAACCTATCTTCCGATTGCATCTTCCGGATATCAACCTGCACTCGGCGGACAAATCGATGCGTTTCTCGCGGTGTTCAATTCCAATTTATCGGCGCAATGGTCAACTTATTATGGTGGCACACAAACGGAAGACATTCATGCGATGTGTGTCACGCCGCAGGGAGAAATTGCAATAGTAGGCGGAACACGCAGCAATGATTTTCATGTCACGCCAAACGCATGGCAAAGCGGATTGTTGAGTCAGCCCGATAATTATCTCGTGAAATTCGGAATGAATGGCGCTTTGCATTACTCCACTTTTTTCGGTGGCACAAACAATGAGGATGCCAACGGAATTGTTTCGGACAATGCCGGAAATCTTTACATGACCGGATTTACCT
>CAYMZV010000260.1:0-6367 GCA_964394965.1 uncultured Chryseobacterium sp. | reverse complement strand
ATGGAGGAACACACGCAACATTTTTATTGGGCGTCAATCTTTACCAACCTACAGGTTGCTTGAAAGGAAACCGTCTTCAAGTCGAATATGGAATTCCCGTTTATCAAAACCTGAATGGTCCGCAAATGTCAATGAAGGGAGTTTTGCAATTGGGCTTGCAACACACTTTCAACATGATGGACTGAATAAAAACAATCTCGAATCAATTGATTACCTAAAAACAAAAAAAATGAAAACAACATTCAAATATATTTTCCCGACTTTTTTCTTTTTGATTGGAATCCTTTCACTCAGTTCCTGCCATAAAGACAATCCACCGACACCCGCACCTGCAATGGGTTTGGTCTATTTCCATTTGCATACCAATATTGACACAACCGAAGCGGATTCAGGTGTGGTTTGCCATGATGCAACAGGAAGACATTTCCAGTTGAACATTGCCCAACTTTATCTTTCAAATATTGTATTGCATAAACCCGACAACACAACCTATACAGTTACGGGCGCTTTCGTTTTGAAAATCATTGCCAATGAAGAATATCTTGTGGGACAAGCGCCCGCAGGAAATTACACTTCTGTTTCATTCAATGTCGGTATTGATGCGGCAACGAATGCAATGAACCCTTCGATGATGACAGGATGTTTGGCTCCACAAACACCAAGCATGTGGTTCGGTTCCATTGCGCAAGGCTATATGTTTGCGAATGTGCAGGGAGTCGCCGATACAACGGCAGCGCAGGCAGGTCCTGTAAATTGTGCGTTCAGCTATCAATTGGGAACAAGTGCAATGCTTGAAACGGTTAATCTGCCTTCTCAACCATTCACTGTTGTTTCCGGTCAGACTGCATTGGTACATATCATTTGTGATTATGGAAGAATGTTGCAGGGAATCGATTTCAAGACACAGAGCATGGCAACGCCATTCAGCAACGCAGGTGTTGCAGCTCAGATCGCAGCAAATGTTCCTTTCATGTTCCATTATGAATAATGAATCCAGATAAAAATTATTCACGGAGGTATTTTTTTACGATGGCGATTGTCCTTGGTGGCATCGCCATTGTTTTTTTCAGATGCAAATACGACAAGGAAGACATTCAACCGCAATTACCCGCTGTCGTTTCATTCAGTCAGCACATTCTTCCGATTTTCAATTCCACTTGCAGTCTTTCCGGTTGCCATTCGGGCGGAAGTCCAACAGGAAACCTTGATTTGACCTCGGCGCATGCGTACACACAATTGTTCGCGCGACATGAAGTGGATACACTGAATCCCACATTAAGCGTGTTGTACATCCAAATCAATTCAACCGGCAGCACACAAATGCCACCGACAGGAAAGATGAGTGCTTATAATATCAATTTGATCCTGAAATGGATTCAGCAGAAAGCGAAAAACAATTGACCTGGCGGTAAATTCCGGATTCCATAAAAACAGGTTCCAAAAATTGCAATGAAATTTGGAACCTGTTTTTTTATTTTTTGGAATCCGAATTCTGCTTTTGCTTTTTCTTGTTGAAGAAAAAATAACGTTGCACACCGAGCATGAAGACCGGATAAAAATGTGCGTACGATTTATTGATCATCGGAAATTCCACCGACAGATCAATCCTTGCATTTGATTTTGTGATGCATTGTATTCCCGGACAAACATCTACATAATTGCCGGCTTTCAACAGCGGAGTTGAAATGGGAACATTCTTGTCCCCGTACTGGATGATGGTTGCCTGACCGTAAGATTTTCCCATGAACTCCATATACACATTCCAATTTGTCTGCTGATAATTTTCGTAATGACGTGGAAACAAAAGATAACCGAATGAGAGATTGTATTTCACGGCTTTGCCGTAAGTCAATTGTGTGGGAACATCCGGTCCGCCATAAATGTCAGGTGAAAACCCGTTGTATTTTCCTGGAATGATCACACCCGATGTCAACGAAACTGCGAAGTGATAATTCAAATACGTCGTGATCAATCCGCCACCGTATCCTTTTGTGTCATCCAACAAATTCGGTTCCGTTTCATCGTGGGCCACATTTACATTCGAACCGTCGGCATAAACGGCCATTCTGAAATGACGGTGTTCGCTGTCAAAACTCAGGAAACGGTATTTGGCGTAAACATAAATTCCAGTATAGAGATAAGGGTAATAAACGCCACGCGCGAAACTTCCCGTTGAAAAAACACTTCCCGTTCCCGAGTGTGTGTGCGATGCAAGTCCGGCAGGAAATTCCCTTCCATGGTGATTGGACATGCTCGTGGAAACTTCAACGGTGAGTTTGGGTAACACGCCATACATCAATCGCACAGCGTAAAGATTCCGCAGGATTTTCACTTCCTGATAGGTGTCAACAAAACCACGCACACCCAATACGCCTTTTGGAACCGTACTTGCCGGTTCATTCAGCGGAAACAATTCCTGTGCATGAACGGAAGAAATTGAAATTGAAAAAAAGAGGAGACTGAAAAAAAATCTCATAGTGTCACGAAATAAACATTCACGGATTTATCGCCGCAATTGCTTTTCATTTTTGATTTCCATTTGGACAATTCCTTGGACTCAAGATATTTCTTGCCGATGAACTTCATGACCACTTCGCCATTCAACGTTTTCGAATCCACACCGAGAAACTGGTAGACATTATTTTCATAGGTGAAACACGAATTTTCAGAAACCTGTTGGTTGTTGAAGTTGAAACCTGCATTGAGAAAACGAACGGAGAATCCCGCATCCACTACCGCCTGCGAAATTTTCTCGATGTTCACCGCCGCGCCTTTCTTGAAAAATATTTTTCCATCCGTATGCTCAAGATTCATGGCTACGCTGTCGACAAAATCCAATTTGCGGATTTCCATTTCCACACTTCGTGTACAGGCGGAGCAAGTCAAACCGTCCACACCTATTTCCGCCCAGGTAAATTGGGCATGCAGGCGAAAAGTCGCCATGGCGCAAAACAAAAAAAGCAGGGTAGTTCTCATTCTTATGGATTTAGCTTATTAAAGGTAAGCAGTTTTCAGTGATCGATCATTTACCGCAATCAATGGAAAATGCCCTCAATAGAATATTGCAATTTTAATGCCCCTATTGGATTTACCCAATGATAAAAGTCAATAATTGCAACATGGGATGACCCGAATCCATGAATTTCGCCGCATTTGCCGGCCTTCCTTGGAATTGCATTAAATTTGTTCTGGAACGAACGAAACCGATCCGCGTTCTGAAATCGATTATGGTAAAACTATTCGCTTCTTTTGGCCTCTTGGCACTTTGTGCTTTTTCATTTTCCGCCTGCTCGAAAGCCGGCGACAGTGGTGAAGCGACACTTGTTGTTGTTGAACAGCATCACGGATTAACCATTCCCAATCAGGCGAATTACCTGGATTCCATTTTTGTAAAATTCAACACGCAGGATTTGCCTGCCGATCCCACACACAATTACGATAAACTTTATGTTGGTGTGGCGGGTGACGATCACGTGAATCTTGTGACCCTGAATGTGGGAAAATATTACATCTATGGTACAGGTTACGATACAACAAGAAGCGTGCGCGTGACGGGAGGGATGGCTGTAAAAATAAAATACGGCGACAGGAAAAAAGCGACGAACATTACGCTTGCAGTAACAGAATGATTTTCAAGAATGAATTTCACCGGTGGTTTTGAAAAAGACTGCCGGTTTTTTTATGATGGAATTTTTTGCCACCAAGGCACCAAGGCACGAAGAAGCACGAAGGAAAAATCAAAGAGAGGCAGATCTGACTTACCGATGCATTATCCGTCTTCACAATTTGACTCCCTTCATTGATGAAGAAACATTTTCTTGATTGTATTTTGCCACCAAGGCACCAAGGCACGAAGAAACACGAAGGAAAAATCAAAGAGAGGCAGATCTGACTTACCGGCACATTTTTAATCCGCACATTCTTAATTTTTAATCTTCTCGTCCTTGATCAACCAGATGACGAGCAGCGGAAACAGCAATAGATCCGTCCAGACGGCGATGAGCAGGGTGATGCTTACCAACAAGCCGAACAAGAATGTACTCTCGAAACCGGAAGCGATGAGTGTCATGAATCCGGCGGAGAGAATGAGCGCGGTAACAACGACCGCTTTTCCCGTGGAAATATAAGTGCGCTTGAGTGCATACGCGACGTGTTTTCCCTTCGAGATTTCAAGTTTCAACCGTCCGAGAAAATGAACGGTGTCGTCCGTTGCAATTCCGAATGCGATGGAAAAAATGATGGATGTGGATGATTTCAATTCTATTCCCAAAAATCCCATCAGTCCTCCAATGAAAATGATGGGTAACAGATTCGGTACGATGGCGATGATGGCAATTCTCCAGCTTTTGTGGATGAGACCGATGATCAATCCGACAACCAAAATGGAAAGCCACAATCCCTGCAGCGTATTTGAAATTACGTATTCGTTGTTTTTATCGAGCATCACTGCGGCTCCGGTCAATTTCACATTCAATGCTTTCATTTCGGGTGTGGTGGCGAGAAAATTTTCAAGAGCAGCATTTTTCTCACGGATGATTTTGCTTCCGAGGTCGCGCATTTTTCCGGTGATGCGACCTTGTTTTCCATCTTTCGTCACAAAGATTTTCATCTCCCTGTGTTTCTTGAATTGATCGAGTTCTGCAGTGAGATCGACAATGGAAGCGGAATCTTTCGGCAGCACATAATAATCCGGATTGCCATTGTTCTCCGCCTTGTTCACGCCTTTTACCAATGAAAGCGGCGAGAGGATGAAACCGACACCGTATTCCTTTCGCAGATAGGTTTCCAATTTATCCATTGCGCGCAATTCCCTTACACCGAGAACTGAACTTGTGGAATCGGTTGGTGTGAGAATGATTTCAAATGGACGGACACCGGAAAAATTATTTTCGAAAAAGAAAAAATCCTGGCGCAATTCATCGTGTGTTGTCAATCCCTCGATGAGATAATTATTCAGGTTGATTCTTGAAATTCCCCAGAAACTGATCAGCGTCAACAGGATTGTTCCCACCCAAATCGCTTTTGTGTTTTTGAAAATCCAGGAAAGCAATTTCAGCAAACGCGTATTCCAGAATTGCGATGATTCACTTTCCAATTTCAAGTTCGGCATTGGAATGACATTCAGGACAACAGGAACAATCGTAAATGCAAGAATGAATCCGATGAAAACGCCGAGTGAAGTGTAAAATCCAAAATCGCGGATAGGAATGATGTGCGAATTCAACAGTGATAAAAATCCGAGTGAAGTGGTGATCAAGGTGATGAATGTTGCGAAACCCACGTCCTTGATGGTTTTCAGCAGCGCATCAAAACGGTTCGTCGTGCCCTCGCGCAACTCTTCCAGGTACTTTGTCACAATGTGCACCACATCCGACATGCCCACCACAAACATCATCGTGGGCAACAAAACCGTCATGATGTCCAACGCTTTTCCGCTGGCCGTCATGAGCGCGAGTGTCCACACAATGGAAATGACTACGACAAGAATGGGAACCCATACACCCCAAAAGGAACGGAAGGAGATGTAGAGAAAAATAACCACCAACAAGAACGAGGCGATGAAAAAAATCAGGAACTCGTGCGACAATTTTTCGAGATAAACTTTTTGTCCGCGCGCCTTGCTTGCGGAATACACACGGTCGAAATGAAATGCATTCACCAGCCGGTCGATGTTCGCGAGCAAACGATCGGACTTCGCTTTTGAAATCCCTTCGGTTGTCTTCAAGAACAAACTCACCGATTTTCCATTGGGCGCAAAAAACGAACCGACCAATTCCTGAGAACGGTAAATGACTGCGGAATCCGATTTGTAACGCGAAGGATCGTCGATATGCAGATAGGGAAATTGAATGGGGCCGAGTTCGGTGACGGACGTATTCTGTAATGTGGAAGGGGAAGTTACGCTGGTAATGTCGGGAACATGCTTGAGTGAATCGGAAAGCGTTTCAATCTTTTCGAGAAAATCCTGTTGGAAAATCCCTTTCCTGTTTTCAACGGCAAGCAATACGAATTCATTGTCGTATTCAAATGTCTTTCGGAATTTCAGATAGGCGTTGAGATCGGGATCGTTGACGGGGAAAAAACTCTCGAAGTCGTAATCAAAACGGATCTTCCGCAATTCAAGCAAGGACATCACGGTGATAACAGTTACCAACGTGAGACAGAGGTAACTTACCAAGCGGAAATGTCTGCGGAGAAAATTCATTTTCTGATTCGATGATCCAAAGATTCAAAAATAAATCCCTTTGTCAGGTGAAAATCGTCCATCGGATTTCTATTCTTGAATTGTACCAATGCAAAAAAGCCGCCCAACATTGGACGGCTTTTTTGCTCAGGAGAATGCACTTAAATCTTTTTGACATTAATG
>CAYMZV010000259.1:0-6368 GCA_964394965.1 uncultured Chryseobacterium sp. | reverse complement strand
CCACCGGGAAATGAAGCGGCGGGAAGTGTAAGGTCGATCGCGGATTTTTTTTCCTCTTTTCCGTTTCCATGGATTTCCTTTACGGCATCCAATTTTTCCTGCGCAACAGTTTTCAATTTATTGAGCAGTTGTCCCACTTCACGTTTCATCTCGGGAGAAACGGTTTTGAATTCATCGAACAAAACCGAAATCTGCCCTTTTTTACTCAGGTACTTCAATCTGAATTGTTCGGCCTGTTCAACGGTTGCAGCAGTGAAATTCTCAACCTCCACAAAAAGATTTTCAATCCGGTCTTTCATTTTTCGAGTTTCGAAAGTTGTAGGTTTTGATAGGTGTAAAGTCTTTTCCGCTTGGATCGCGTTTCAACTTTTCCAACCTTTCAACTGATATTTATTTCACCACTTTCATGGTCATGTGAATGTCGATGACGGGTCTGTTGTTTTGATCGACTTGCTGTGCCGCAATCTTATCGACCACTTCCAATCCGGAAACCACTTCACCGAAAACGGTATACCCTCCGTCGAGAAAAGGTGTCCCCCCAATTGTTTTATAAACTTCCCTTTGCTCGGGAGTGATGACACGGTGCGGTGTTTTTGCAAATTCAGCGTCAATCATTGGATTGACAATCGACGACATGTAATTCAGGCTGTCACCATTTCTTGTTTGCTGATAACGCGATTGTGCACGGATAAAAGCCGCACGCAGGTTTGCATTTTCCGGAGCGTTGATCAATTTGGTGAAAATCTGTTGCTTCACTTGCTGGTCGAGACCGGTCTGCATCACATTCAACATGCTGTCATTTAAAACTTTTCCCTGAACAATATAAAATTGGCAACCTGAAGATTCCCTGTTCGGATTCACATTGTCGGGTTGTCGCGCACCGGCAAGTGCTCCGCGTTTATGGAAAAGGGCGGGATTGAATTCTGCAGGAATCGTATAACCCACATCCCCGTTTCCAAGCGGCACTCCGGGTTTGGCATGTTTCGAATCGGGATCACCGCCTTGGATCATGAATTGTTGGATCACACGATGGAAAAGGGTGCTGTCAAGTGTGTGTGCCTGAACCAGTTTTAGAAAGTTATCGCGATGTTTCGGCGTTTCATCATAAAGCACCACTTTGATATCTCCTAAATCGGTATGAATCAATACCTTGGATCGTTTGTCGGCCGTGATATAAGACGTCAAAACAGGAAGCATTGACAGAAGCAGGAAAGGGGCAAATATGCGTTTGAACATGTTGAAAACTTTTTTATATTTGTAAAATGTAAAGATAGTCAATCGGCTACTTTGCAGCAAAAAGCAGACCTTTTCTGTTTTTGGCAACCTCGGCAACAAATGAACAAGTTTCTCACTCGTATCGCAATTGGCGGCAGCCTCATTTTGGCGCTGTTATTGGTAGTCCAGATAACAGGATGCGCTAAGGATAAACCATGCAAGGCAAATATCACTGTGCTTGATATGAACAATAATCCCATCGTTGGTGCAGTTGTTCATCTCAAGGCTCCATCGCCTTCCACAGTTGACATTTCAACAACAACCGACGCATCCGGAAAAGCCTCTTTCACTGTGAACCTTCCTCAGATTCTTGATATCAGTGTTGTGGTTGGATCCACGACAACAATCACCGGAAAAGTTGCACGGTTTGAGCAAGGGAAAACGGATGAGGTGACAGTAAATATTTAGAAAGAAAAAATTTCCACGATAAAAACCATTCGGAAACGGATGGTTTTCTTTTTTAAATCAATTCCCCTTTTTCAAAGTACTCCACAATGGCTTCCTGCATGAGGCGTTGTTGCTGGCCGGGTTTCAGGTTGGGGAGTTTTGACGTTGCTTTCCAATGCGGCCAATTATCGGCATCACGCCCTTCAAATTCATAATAGCCGAACGATTCCAGGAGCGAACAGATTGCCACATGCATCACATCCAATTTTTCATCTTTGGAATATTCACGGTAACCATGACCGAGCTCCTGCAATCCGATAATGAAAAGGATGGCCTGGATATCGAGATCACCACCGAATTTCGGTTCGAGCGTATCCAGAAGCTTGTTCCACTTCAATTGAAATTCTTCGTCTTGCACTTTGCAAAGGTAATTAAGGTAATTGGGTGAAATGGACTGATTGGGGGAAACGTAGATTATTATTTTCCGGTCGCTTCCATTCCTTTTTCACACCCGTTATTTGAAAACAATTTTTTTGCCGCGTAAATTTTTTCTTGACGCAGGGTAATTTCCCGCCATGAATGCAATCGACATCGTAATTCTCATTCCCGTGCTTTGGGGTTTCTGGCGTGGATTCATGAAAGGCGCGATCATGGAAGCGGCTACGTTTGCGGCATTTTTCCTTGGTGTATGGGGAGGAATTCATTTGTCGGATAAAATGGCGGGGCTGATTCACCAATGGACCGGATCACAATCGCCTTACATTCCGTTGATTTCCTTTGCGCTTGTTTTTGTCGGAATCCTTGCCGCCGTTTTTTTTGTGGCGAAAATGGTGGAAAAAATCGCCGAGAAATCGGCACTGAGTTTGGTCAACAAATTATTGGGCGGTGCAATTGGCGGAATGAAATTCCTGTTGCTGTTGAGTGTCCTGTTTTTTGTGATGGACGCAATCGAAAAAAACATTGAAGTGATTCCTCCCGCCATGAAAGACAAATCACTGCTGTACCGTCCCGTAGCAAAAGTTGCACCGATGGTCATTCCGGGATTGAGTGAAAGCAAATTCGGGAAAGAAAAATTGGTCATTGGGCAATAATCCCCGGGGAAAAACTCCCCAAAAAATTATCAGTGCCCCGCTGTTGTTTTCAGCTTGAAAGATTCCATGAATTTGCGGATCGCCCTGTTTTCGATTTTCATGTTCTCCGTCACCACCAACAGTGTGTACAGATGTTTTCCAACCGCAAATTTCCGGATTGTTGAAATGCCGTTTCCCCCTTGAAGAAAAACCTTGTATTCCCTTCCTTCCACATTTCCGCTTTTCACCACACGTCCGCTGTCGGCCATGATTCCGTCAATTCCATAAGCATAAATCCGCACATCGGTTTTCAAAAAATCATCCAGCTTGCTTCCGAGAACGTCCATTGAATCGGGAAGCGAATACATGGAAACGGAATAATACAAATTGGAATCGAGCGATCCTTGCACAGGCTCGAAGTATGTACGTGCGCCTGCGAAATTTCCCTCCATCGTCACCGTGTCACTCGCATTGCCGGGAAATTCAATGCTGAATTCCGATGTTTCATAAACGCGCCAGTCTCCAGGGGAACAGGAAGAAAGATGCAGCAGGAAAAAAAGCGGCAGCAGCAGGAATAATCTTGAATAAGGAATAAATGGTTTCATCATTATTTTTTTTCAGCCGCTGCGACCCTATGATTACTGATTCATCGCTTCAATGCCGGGTAACGTTCCCGCTTCAATGTATTCGAGCAACGCACCACCGCCGGTGGAAACGTAACTTACCTTTTCTGCGAGATGGTATTTGTTGATTGCCGCGACCGAATCCCCTCCGCCGATCAAGGAAAATGCGCCGAGTGAAGTGGCGGTGACAATGGCTTCGGCAACCGATTTTGTTCCGTGTGAAAAATTTTCCATTTCGAAAACGCCCATCGGCCCGTTCCACAAAATGGTTTTCGATTTTGAAATCACTTCCGAATAATTTTTTTCCGTTGCCGGTCCGATGTCGAGCCCCATCCAGCCATCCGGAATATTTTTCACATTACAGGTTTGGCGATTGGCATCGTTGGAAAAGTTGTCGGCGCAAATGGCGTCGGTGGGCAAATAAATATTGACACCGAGTTTTTTCGCTTCGGCAAGAATGTCAAGTGCCTTTTGCAAGAGATCTTCCTCCACCAATGACTTTCCGATTTTTCCGCCTTGCGCCTTTACAAAAGTGAAAACCATTCCACCGCCGATGATGATGTTGTTCGCCTTTTTGAGAAGCTGTTCGAGAATGAGGATCTTGTCGGAAACTTTTGCTCCGCCCATGATGGCGGTGAACGGCTTTTGTGAATCGTGCAATACTTTGTTTACACTTGCAATTTCTCCGGACATGACGAATCCGAAACATTTGTTTCCGGGAAAAAATCTTGCGATCACGGCTGTGGATGCATGTGCGCGGTGTGCGGTGCCGAAAGCATCGTTCACATAAAAATTCCCGAGTTGTGAAAGTTGCTTCGCGAAATTCTCGTCGCCCTTTTCCTCTTCCTTGTGGAAGCGCAGATTTTCCAAAAGCAAAACCTCTCCCGGTTTCAGGTTGGCCGCAGCGGAAACGGCAGGTTCTCCGATGCAGTCCGATGCAAAGGAAACTTTTGTTCCACCGAGCAATTCGGAAAGGTGATTGACCAAATGCCTGAGCGAATATTTTTCAGCCGGACCCTCTTTCGGACGGCCGAGATGCGACATCAAAATGCACGAGCCTCCATCGTCAAGGATTTTCCTGAGTGTTGGAATGGCCGCACGCATACGCGTATCGTCGGTGATGGAGAAATCATTTTTGTCGAGTGGCACATTGAAGTCGACACGGATGAGAACTTTTTTTCCGGAGAAATTGAATTGCTCTACGGTTTTCATAAATGGGTTGGTTGATAAAATGTGTGTGCAAATATAGCCACTCCGAAGGAGTCCATCGGACAGATTTTTTTGGAATTTGTAAATGGGAAAATGGCCTGAAATAACCCCGGTAGCAGCAGAAAGCCCGGAGTTGCGCGGGAACCGCAGGTTTGTGCTGGCACGAGGACTTGGAGCGGATAACGGGAAAGGTGTCTCTTGACCAAGGAATTGTGCTGTTCCAGATCCGGCTGAAAAAATAATTTGCCTGATTTCCAGCATCATCCGCGAAATAGTATTTAGACATTTGTCTAATTATACAAATATGTTTTACATTTGGCCCATGAATTCATTATTCAAGGCTTTGGATGATCCTACGCGCCGGCAGATACTTGAACTGCTGAAGAAAAAAGACATGACCGCAGGGGAAATTGCAGATGCATTCACGATCAGCAAACCGTCGATCTCGCATCATCTCGATTTGCTGCGTCAGGCGAATCTCGTCCTTTCCATCAAGGAGGGGCAATTTGTAACGTACTCGCTCAACACGACGGTGTTCGATGAACTCATCGGTTGGGTGATGGGTTTGTCGGAGAAAAAAAGCAAACAGAAAAAAAATAAAAAATAACGGACATGAAAACTTCAGACTTTATCAAACGCGAATGGGTGTTTTGGATATTGATTCTTGCACCGACTTTTTTCGCACTTTATTATTGGCCGCAATTGCCGGATAAAATCCCGACACATTGGAATGCGAGCGGTGAAATGGATGACTACGGTGGAAAATGGGCGGCTTTCCTGAGTCCGATGATCAGCGTTGGGGTTTATCTCCTGATGATTTTCATTCCGAAAATTGATCCGCGCAAAAAGAATTACGATTTGTTCCGCGGTGCCTATTGGGTGATCCGCATTGCACTTGCCTTCCTGCTTTCACTTCTGGGATTCATTACGATCCTTGCCGCGCTCCAAACGAAAATGAATGTGGGACTGATCATCATGATTTCCATACTTGCCATTTTTATGGTGATGGGAAACCAGTTTGGAAAAATCCGCCCGAATTATTTTGTGGGAATCCGTACTCCCTGGACGATCAGCAATGAGGAAGTGTGGATGAAAACGCACCGTTTGGCAGGAAGACTTTGGGTTGTCGCTTCTGCAATCACGATTCCGATTTTATTTTTCATTCCCTCAGCCATGATCGCCTATGTTTTTCTGCCTTACATTTTTGTCATAGCCGCGGTGCCAATCATTTATTCCTACAAAATCCATAAAACGATCGTGCATTGAAATGAGAGGGGATTACAGATTTTACGGATGTACGGATTAGCGATACATTTTCTATAATCTGTACATCCGTACCATCCGTAATCCGTACCCTTTCCGTAATCTGTATATTCGTAAAATCTGTAATCCGTATTTCATGTTTTTCAGCGACATCATAGGGCAACCCGAAGTCAAGCAGCGATTGCTTCAAAGTGTTTCATCGAATCGGGTGAGTCATGCACAATTGATTTTCGGGCACGAAGGCGGCGGTGCGTTGCCGCTTGCGGTCGCGTATGCCCAATTCATCCATTGCACAAACAAAAAGGAAAACGATTCCTGCGGCGAATGCCCTTCCTGCCAGAAATATGCAAAACTCGTTCACCCCGATTTGCATTTTGTTTTTCCGATCAAGAATTCCAAGGAAACTCCCGTGAGCGATTTTTTCATCAAGGAATTCCGGGTGATGTTTCTCGACAATCCCTATTTCACCATGGATGAGTGGAGCGAAAAGATAGAGGCGGAAAACAAGCAGCTCATCATTCCCGAAAAGGAAAGCGGAGAC
>CAYMZV010000258.1:0-6380 GCA_964394965.1 uncultured Chryseobacterium sp. | reverse complement strand
CGCGCATTCCTCCGGTCAAGTCATCCTGTTTCAGGATTGTTTTCAACCAACGGTTGACAGTCGAAAGGATTTCCGAGGGACGTGAAATATTGAAGTCCAACACGGCCTGATTGATCTTGTCGATCCCAAGCATACTCATGAAAGCGCCGGGAACCCCATGTCCTGTGCAATCGGCAACGGCAACCAACATTTTTTTCCCACGATTGGCGAACCAATAAAAATCACCGCTCACCACATTTTTCGGACGGAAAAAGACAAAGGATTCCTCGAAGACGGATTTTATTTCATGCACATGCGGGAGCAATGTTTCCTGAATATGTTTTGCATAATTGATACTGTCGGAAATATCCTTGTTTGTTTTTTCGATGATAGTCTTTTGCGATTCGATTTCATGATTTCTCTCTTCCAGTTCGATGTTCGCTTTTTTCTTGAGTTGGTAACGCTTGAAAATCGTAAGTGTCAACAGCAACACAAGTATTCCGCCGCCGATCGCCGTGTAATTGATGATGTGCGAACGGTTGAGTTGCACATCCTGCAGCAATTGCGACTGTTGCAGTGATGCATTCTGTTCCTTCAATTTTTCTTCACGGAAAGATTCTTCCATCTGATCCATCTGGTTTTTCATGTCGGTGCTGGTGATGGAATCTTTCTTCGAAGCGTATAGCCCGTAATACTTGTATGCATTTTTAAAATCACCCAACTTCTCATACATCACGGTATATCCTTTATAAATGTCAAGAAGCGTTTCGATGTCGCTGTATTTCGTACTTATCACAACGCTTGAGTCAAGGAATTTTTTTGCCGTTTCATAATCACCTGTTGCGGTGTACAATCCTGCAATGTTGTCCATGACAAATGCCATGCTGGTTTCTTTCCCGTTTTTTCTGTCAAAGTCGAGTGCGAGATCATATTGGTCCATCGCCTTCTTGTAATTTTTCTGCAGCGTATAAATGTTTCCAAGATTCATGAGATCGGTTGACCAACCGCCCAAATCATTCACGGCGAGATAAATCTTGTCTGCTGTTTCAAAATAAACCTGGGCGGAATCATATTGCTGCATATTGTAAAATGCATTGCCCATGTTCGAAAGGTTTTTCGCCAGCCAGGGTTGATTGTTGATTTCAATATTCATTTGACGCGCAAGCTTGAAATGGTCGAGCGCCTTTTCGGGTTGGTCTTCCGCCAATAAAATGATTCCAAGATTGTTGTAGGCGCCGGCAATTCCCCTTTTATCCTTCACCTCTTCGTACATTTTTTTCGCAGCCAGATAACTGTCCGTTGCTTCTTTCAGTCGTCCCAACACCCTTTGCGCATTGCCAATCCCATTTGAACTTTTTGCAATCCAATATTTCGCATTGCCCGATTTTTCAAAACATGAAATGGCATCGGTATAATTTTCGATGGACTCTTTCGAATAGCCGAATGAAACATTTGCAAATCCCATTTGGTAATAACACCGGGCTCGCCAGAAATTATCATTCAGCATATCCGCAATTTTCAATCCTTTCGATGCGTAACCGAAACACTTTTCATAATCGGAATCGATGGTTGCGTCGGAAAGTTTCAGATAGGCACTGATGGAAGAAGTGTCGGCCGGAATTTTTGTTGCAATGCGTGTAAGTCCGTCCATCTCCTTTTGATCTTGCGCAAAGGCAAATGTGGAAAATGAAATGAGAAGGAGCAGGGAAAAAAATCGGCGGGTCATATTGGGAAATAAAATCCAATATAGGAGAAAATCGGTTTAAAAAACAAACCCAAAATGGAAAAGGAAAGCCTGTTTACAATAATACAAAACAGGTTGTTTGAAAATCCTGTTGCAATGAATGAAGGGCTGTGAAAGGGAAAATTATTTTGCGGGAATTTTTATTTTATCGCCGGTATGCAAAACAATCTTGTCGCCGAAACCATTTAATTTTTTTATCACATCCACCGTTGTTCCGTATTTATTTGCAACGGTCCAAAGATTGTCGCCATTTCGGATGGTGTAATATTGGAATTTGGCTCCTGTAGAAGTGGTCTCTGTTTTTTGCTCTTCCTTTTTTTCCGTTGCTGTCGAAGATGCCGTTGTTTTCTTTTCCGCTGTTGTAGGTTGCTTTTTTTCCGGTGTCAACGGAGGATTCTTTTCTGCCGTTGCGGGAGGAGTCGGCTCTGGAGCGGCAACTTTTCCGGGTGTGTAAATGGTCAGCTTCTGTCCGGGTTTGAGGTAATTGCTTCTCAATCCATTCCACGCACGTATGTCGGTGACGGAACATTTATAACGCCGCGCAACACTGGTAATCGTTTCCCCTTTCTTGACAATGTGCGTTGTTTCCACTTCGGAAATGGCAAGGGAAGTCATCGCCGTATCCGTCTTGATATAATTGTAAATGGCCTGTTCGTTCGTTACAAAATTTCCGACTTTGTCAACCGGCAAAACAAGTTTGTAAGGATCGGTAAATGAAACCGGAATGACTCCAAGCTTGTACATCGGATTGAGGAATGCCAATTCATCCACCGAAACACCGAGTACAGCCTGCAATTGCGAAAAGGTAACCTGCTGTTTTACGGAAACGGTGTCAACGTCAAAAAAGGTTTTTCTTGCCATCACTGCAAATAAATTATGTTCTGCATGATAATTCATCACATAATTTGCCGCAATGAAAGCGGGAACATAAGCCTGCGTTTCACGCGGGAGATAAGGACGGATTTCCCAATAGGATTTTTTTCCGCCGCCCGCCCTGCGAATCGCTTTCAGCACGGTTCCCGGACCGGCATTGTATGCCGCAAGGACAATTTGCCAATCGCCGAACATTCCGTAAAGCGATTGCAACAATTGACACGCGGCTTCCGTTTCCAGATACGGATCGCAACGCTCGTCAACATACGAAGTCACTTCCAGGTTGTACATTTTTCCTGTTGTGTACATGAATTGCCAAAGCCCGCGCGCGCCCGAATGTGAAGTGGCGGTCGGATTCAGTGCGGATTCAATTACGGCAAGATTTTTCAACTCAAGCGGAAGATTGTATTTGTCGAGCTGCTCTTCGAACATCGGATAATACAAATCGGCAAGACCCAACATGCGTTCAACGGATTTCCGGTTGTGGATGGTGTACATGTTGATGTACGTTTGCACATCGGCATTGTAAACGAGATCGAAAGGTGATTGTGCATTTAATTTTGCAAGACGCCCTTCAATCACAGCCGGATCACAAACAGGAATGGAATCGGGAGCGTAATGGAATTTGTTGTTGCGTTGGGTTGCCTGAACGGGAATGGAAGCGATGTAGGAATTGTGTGTGAGACTGTCGAGCATTGCCGAAATAGGATCATCATAAAATTTTACCGTGTCTTTCGCCTGCGCAAAAATGCCGGTTGAAAGACAGAGTGAAAAAACACAGATGAAAAAATGTCGTAACATGGGTAAATGGACAGGGTATTGATTATACGTAGAATCAACAGGAAAAGTATACCCGTATTACAAAGATCGCATCCACAACGGAATTAGCAAGGGGAAATGGTGTTGTTTATCAGCGGATGAATGTTAAAAAGAGTTGCAGGATTTACAGATTTTCACAGATTAATTGTTCATCTCCTGAACATATTTCGCGAATCCGAACATTTTCCCCTCGTCAAATTTTTTCGCCATCAGCTGAACTCCGAAGGGAAGTCCGTTTTTATTTTTTCCTGCGGGAACGGAAATGGCGGGAACACCGGCGAGATTTGCCAATACGGTGAAAATATCCTCGAGATACATTTTAATCGGGTCGGCGGAATTTGCACCGAATTCAAATGCAACACCCGGAGTTGTTGGCAGTAAAATCAAATCGTAATTCTCAAAAATTTCCAATGTTTTATCGCGCAACAACCGTCTCACTTTTTGTCCGCGGGAATAATACGCATCGTAATATCCGGCACTTAAAACAAAAGTCCCAAGCATAATCCGGCGTTTCACCTCGGGACCGAATCCCTCACTGCGCGATTTTTTGTAAGTGGATTCCAGATCGGTTGCGTTTTTGCTTCTGTAACCGTAACGTATCCCATCGTAACGTGCGAGATTGGAAGACGCTTCGGCGGTTGTCAGAACATAATAGGCGGGAACGAGATAATCGAGATAAGGAAAACGGACAGGCTCAACTGTGTGGCCGTCTTTTTTCAATTGATCCATAATGGAAACCAACCGCGATTTTATTTCCGGATCCAATCCTTCTTTTTCCAAACAGTCTTCAAGGTAAGCGACGCGTAATTTTTTTGGCTCAGCAAGCTGTTCGGAATATTTTGCAACAGGCTGTGATGAAAGCGTGGAATCGAATTCGTCGGCACCTGCAATCACTTCGAGAATTTTTGCCGCATCATCCACATTGTTTGTCAGTGGACCCACCTGATCGAAAGAAGACGCATAAGCGATGATTCCCCAACGGGAAATCCTGCCGTAAGTTGGTTTCACGCCCACCACACCGCAAAAGGAAGCGGGCTGGCGGATGGATCCTCCCGTGTCTGTTCCGAGTGCCGCCAAACAAAGTCCGGCAGCAACTGCGGTTGCCGAACCACCCGAAGAACCGCCGGGAACACGTTTTGTGTCGTTCGGATTCAACACATTTCCGAAAGCGGAATTTTCATTGGAGCTTCCCATGGCAAACTCATCGCAATTCGTGCGGCCGATAATGATTGCATCTTCCGCAAGCAAACGTTCAACCACTGTTGCCGAATAAGGGGAAACAAAACCTTCGAGAATTCTTGATGAAGCGGAAACGCGATGTCCCTTATAGCAAATGTTGTCTTTTAACGCAACCACCATTCCCGCCAGCTTGCCGGCTTTCGCGTCAGAAAGCAATCCCGATTTTCCCGCTATGATTTTTGCATCGATTTCTTTCGCGCGCTTTCGCGCACTCTCCGCGAACACTTCAAGAAACGCGTTCAGGTTTTTTTTCTCGTCAATAAGCTTGAGGTAATTTTCAACCAATGCAACACAGGAAACATTTCCGTCTTGCAGATCGTGTTGGATTTCAGAAAGGGAAGTGTAGGCCTTCAAATGAATCTTGAATGTTGAATCTTGAGTTCTGAATTATGCACAACTGTTTAATTCAAAATTCAGAATCCAAAACCCAGAATTGTTTTGAATTAATTTTTTTTCTCAGGAGTGCTGTTGGTGCCTTCTTCGCCTTTTGAAGCGTCCTTGAAAGCTTTGACCCCCTGACCAAGACCTTTCATGAGTTCAGGAATTTTGCGGCCACCAAAAAGAAGAAGAACCACGATCAGGATAATGATGAGTTCGGGTCCGCCAAGACCAAATGCTCCGAGAATGATAAAAGAAGTTGTCATGATTTGTAATTTCTACTGCAAAGATAAGGAAAATATGGGACGAGGTGCAGGGGACGAGAGACGGGATGCGCATTGCAATTGGCGTTTTTTAACGTTTCCCGTCCCCTCGTCCCTCGACCCCGATGTTTTTTTATTTCACCGCATCAAACAATTCCGCCGCTTTTTCCCAATTCACCACATTCCACCAGGCGGCCAGATAATCGACACGCTTGTTTTGGTATTTCAGGTAATACGCATGTTCCCAAACGTCGACACACAGAATCGGAGTGCCTTTCACTTCGGCAATATCCATCAACGGATTATCCTGATTCGCGGTGGAAACGATTTGCAATTTTTTATCTGAACCGACAATCAGCCACGCCCAACCCGAACCAAAACGGTCTTTTCCCGCTGCGGCAAATTGTTCCTTGAACTTATCGAGTGAACCGAATGTGGAATTGATGGCATCTCCCAATTTTCCATTGGGCACATTCGAAGACCCGGCGGAAGAAGCCGAACGCATCATTGTCCAGAACAAACTGTGATTCCAATGTCCACCTCCGTTGTTGCGGATGGCGGCAGGATATTTCGAAACGTTTTTCAGGATTTCCTCCAGCGTGGAAGGTGCGTCCTTAACGGTTTCCAAGGCCTTGTTCAAATTCGTCACGTAAGCCTGGTGGTGTTTGTCGTGATGGATTTGCATGGTTTGCATGTCAATGTGCGGCTCGAGTGCGTCGTATGCATACGGAAGGGCAGGCAATGTATACGGAGCGGAAGTCTGCTGAAAATCGAAAAAGAGTTTTTTGTCTTTCCATTCGGATTCTTTCGGATCCGCTTTCAACAGGTTTTTCCCGATAAAGGAAAATCCGATTCCGGCAAGCAAACTCTTGAAAAGAAAATCGCGGCGTGTGTTTTGGTTTTCCATGGTTGTAGTTTTTTTAGGAAGAGAAATATCTGACCGAATATGTGTTGAAAAGTTTGAAAGTTGAAAAAGTGTTCCTATTGAAACATTCCAACCTTTCAACTGAATTGCACAAGAACCTGACCCTTTTCCACCGCCACACCTTTCTTCACGGAAATCTTTTTCACCGTCACATCCGCAG
>CAYMZV010000257.1:0-6386 GCA_964394965.1 uncultured Chryseobacterium sp. | reverse complement strand
TCCGATCTTTTAAGGACAAATAAATAATCGATCACACCATGTTCAATGTAATTGATGGAAGCATCCGGAAACAGTTGCATCAATTGGCGATTGAGTGCAGTTTGTGTAAGCTGGAATATCTCGATGCTTTTTTTATCCTTGATGAAAGGATCCAGGATTTCGGAAAGCAAGGGACGATATTTTTTATCCTGGCTTTTCATGTGAGATGCCAAAAGAAAATTATAAATGGAACGAATCACGGGCCAGGCTTTTATCCTTCGCGTAATCACTTTCCGGGTGGACGGTTTATAGCCTTTCGATTCATCGAATGAAATTGAAAAATCGTGAACTTTCGCCCATTCATGAAGTTTTGCAGTTTGAAGAATCACTTCCACCGAACCTTTTCTTCGGGCGCCTGCATCAAGGAATAAAATATCGATGTCCCCAGCCTGTCTTGTTTCCCTTGCGAGCATGGTCAGGTATACCGTACAAACATGCGAACTGGTGTTAAATATCCTGAGACGTGGTGAATTCATCTATTTTTGTACGAGTTGCGAAATTAGATAAATCAAATGTAATGGAGAACCCATCCTGAACATTGCTGATCGAAGGAAACCGAATTTTGCATGATACAGATTCTCAACAATTAATCCGGAATTCAATTTCAATATGAATCACATTTCAATTATTGGAGCGGGGCAACTGGGAAGCCGCCATTTGCAGGCACTGGCATCTCTCAAACAAAAAGCAGTCATTCAGGTTGTGGATACTTCCTTGGATTCCCTGAAAACGGCAGAGTCGCGTTTCCACGAAGTGGGCAAGGATTTCGCCGGGAAAGTTTCTTTTCACACCCGCATCCATGAAATTGAAAAGGAACAGGATGTTGTGATTGTCGCTACGAATTCGAAAATACGCCGTGTGGTGATTGAAGAATTACTTTCCCATGCAATCGTGAAGAATCTTATGTTGGAAAAATTCCTGTTTACAAAAGTTGGGGATTATGCAGCGGTTGGAAAATTGATTGCGGAAAAAAAAATAAAGGCTTGGGTGAATTGTCCAAGGAGAATGATAGGATTTTATCGCGACATGCAGAAAAACATTGCCGGCGACGTTGAAATGATCATCAATGGACTTGATTGGGGATTGGGTTGCAATGGAATTCACTATCTCGATCTCTTTGCATTTCTGACACGATCGACAAAAATAAAACTGACCAATGATTTGATCAGCGAAAACATCATTGAAAGCAAACGACCGGGATACATTGAATTTCGGGGAACCATCAACGGAAGCGAAGGAAACAATTCATTCAACATGACTTCCCGTTTTGAAATTGCCGGTGATTTTCATTTGGCAATTAACACCGCGGATGTAAAGTATGTCATTTATGAAGGGGCAACGGCAAAAGTGGAAATGGCGAAACGCTCAACGGATTGGAAATGGGAGAGAACCTCATTTGAAATGCCTTTTCAAAGTCAGTTGACAAACATTCTGTTGGATGAAATACTTGAAACGGGAAATTGCAAGTTGACACCGTATGAAGAATCGGCAGAGTTGCATTTGCATTTACTGAATAATTTCATTGCATTCCTGAGAAGAATAAAAAACGATAATTCCATTGACGAATGTCTGATAACCTGAACAAAAAAGTATTGCTCGTCGGAGCGAGCCAAATGGCCGTTGATTATTATGCAGTGCTAAGTGCCTTGAAGTGTGAGGTCACTGTCATTGGAAGAAGTCAAGCCTCGGCCGATTTTTTTGAAGCCGCCACAGGTCACAAACCCCTGACCGGCGGACTGGAAAAATTCCTTGCACAGAACAAGATTGCGTTTGATGGGGTGATTGTTTCCGTTGGAGTGGAGCAACTTGCACCAACGGCAATCGAATTGATTAAAAAAGGGTATCGAAAGATTCTCGTAGAAAAACCCGCCGGCTTGAATGATGCGGAGATACGTGAATTTGCAGCTGTCACGGAAAAAAACAAGGCGACTGTTTTAGTGGCTTATAATCGCCGTTTTTATGCATCTGTCATCAAGGCGAAAGAAATCATTGAGCGGGATGGTGGAATCACTTCTTTCAATTTTGAATTTACCGAATGGGCGCATGCCATCGAGCCGCTCGAGAAAAAAGCGGGCATCAAGGAAAATTGGTTCATGGTCAATTCGTCGCATGTAATAGATATGGCGTTTTATTTGGGTGGTAAACCGGAAGAGATGAATTGTTTCACTGCAGGAAAATTGGAGTGGCATGATCCCGCCGTTTTTTCAGGTGCGGGTAAAACGAAAAATAATGTTTTGTTCTCTTATCAGGCCAATTGGGTCGCGCCTGGAAGATGGAGTGTGGAAATGCTCACCAAAAATTCACGGTTGATCTTCAAACCTATCGAGGATTTGTTTTTGCAGCCAAAAGGCTCAGTCGCGATTACCAAAGTGGAATTCGACAACTCACTCGATATACAATTCAAACCGGGGTTATATCTCCAAACCAGGAAATTTTTATTGGGTGATCTTGCCGAATTCAAGACAATTGCTGAGCAAGCACAGATGCTGGATATTTATTTGCGTATTCGCGAGGGAAAGTGATATGCAAGAGCGCTTTTGCTTTCTTTCGTTTAGATTAAAAATAATTATCTATTTGCTTTTAAAGAGTCACCAGCTTATTGCTGAATTTATTTTTAACTTTTAACAACTTTGTTTTGTCGAATATGCTCAATATCAATATTTTTGACTGAACTAGATAGATTAATGATTAAACAAACCCCATGAAAAAATTATACTCACTGTTTATTTTTGTTGTGGCCACAGGCGTTTTTGCAAATGCACAAAACACATGGACACAGAAGGCGAATTTTGGTGGCACTACACGATCCGGAGCTACAGGTTTCTCTATTGGAAGCAAAGGCTATATTGGGTTGGGTGTAAATGGATCAGGCGTTAAAACCGATTTTTGGGAATATGATCCTTCCAACAATACATGGACTCAGAAAGCCAATTACCCAGGATCTGGGTGTGTAAACGCGACTTCTTTTTGCGTAGGCACAAAAGGTTATGTTGGAACAGGAAGTAATACCACTTCTGGGTTTAATGATTTTTGGGAGTATGACCCTTCGACCAATGTATGGACAGCAAAAGCCAATTTTCCCGGTACGGGCAGATACGGATGTGTTAGTATGGGAATAAGTAATAAAGGATATTTGGGTCTTGGAGTTGCAAGCTCATCGGGTCCTGTTTACAATGATTTTTATGAGTATGACCCTTCAACCGATACATGGTTGCAGAGAACCAGTTTACCGGCTGGAGGCAGAAATGGCGCCGCAGGTTTTGCAATCGGGACTAAAGGCTATGTTGGAATGGGAAGCAACGTTCTCATAAATACCATCTATTCCGATTTGTATGAGTTTGATCCTGCAAATAATTCGTGGTCTCAAAAAGCGAATTTCCCAGGACCTTCACGAACAAATTTTGCCGCATTTTCCATTGGACCTAATGGATATGCAGGGGCAGGTATAAATTATTCGACCTCTACCTACTATAATGATTTTTGGGAATATTATCCCGCTCTTGACACATGGGTGCAAAGAGCCTCTTTTGGAGGGACAGCCAGAACATCGATTGGTTTTTTTATCGGAGTCAAAGGATATATTGGAACAGGGTATGTTGGAGGTTACCAAAATGATTTTTGGGAATATGGCCCGCTCACTGACTTAGGGGTTGATGAATTAAACAATCAAATAGCTGTTTCCATTTATCCAAATCCGTTTTCCTCGATGGCAACCATTCAATTCGGTGATGGGGTTGATTTAGCAAATATTAAAATCGAAGTTTACGATTTCAATGGAAGGGTTGTTAAAGCCATTGTTCCAAATAATCATCAAGTGACACTTGATCGGGCTGGACTTTCATCCGGAATGTATTTGGTAAATGTTTTTGATAATGGGACTTTAGCGTCAAGCAAGAAAGTTGTGATCAACGAATAGATTTTGATTTAATGAAAAAAGCAACGGCGAATTGATTTTCAATTCGCCGTTGCTTTTTATAAGTGCAAATTCGTCTGATTTGTCAGCCTGAAATCTTCTTCCTTATTTTTCTAAGTACATCGCGCACTCCGATTGCATCGGAAACTTTCAGTAATCCATGCGTAAGGCTTTCTTTTATGGCCTTACCCGTATAAGGATACATTTTGCGTTTGGCCTCGGTTTTTATCAGGTAATCTTTTACAGCCAGATAATCGTTTTCCCATGAATTGTCTGCAGCTATTTTAACAGGCCGTGATATCGTCCGGATGAATTCATCGCCACGGATAATTTCAAAACCCGAAATCAGGAAAATGTTTTTCAGGGTTGTAAATGAAAAATGGTAAGTGTGGGCATTTTGAAGATAAAGCAAAAAATCACAACGATAATTCTTGTGAATCTCCTTTATTCCCGGAACTTCAATATAAAGAAGACCATTCGGGGAAAGAAGATTCTTGATATTGTTGAGCTCGGCAATGGGATCGGTAAGGTGTTCAAGAACATGGGAATAAATTATCACATCCGGTTTGGCATCGAATTTTACGCTCATGATGGTTCCGACCTCCAAGTCCAATCCATGTTTTTCTTTTCCAAATTTCAGATAATCAGGACCAAGATCCAGCCCTTTTACTTTGCAACCTTTTTCCTGAAAGGCTTTTAGGATTCCACCTGCACCACAACCCACCTCAAGTACAAAAGGCTCTTTTAGCCGTTTGAACTCTTCCAGTTCCTTGATGAAAGAATAAATCAAGCCACCTCTGAAATATTGTGTCTTGAAAAAGGAATCGGTAGCATTGATTTCTCCATTGTATAAAGGACGGTATTCCGTCGAATAAAAATCGTTATAGGATTCCTGATTCAACCTCGGATTATTTTGAACCAAGCCGCATTTTTTACAAACAACAACTTTATTCAGAAGACCGTATCTGTCCTTCTCTGATAACAATTCAAAATCATTTCCATGGCAGATCAGACAGGGAATATCCTCGAAATGATAACGCGCACTTTTAATCTTATCGGATAATGTCAACAGCGCCTCCCGCTGAATGTCGTTTAATTTCATGATGGATTTCCCATCAGCCTTATATCGGTCAGCTAACATTTTCCCTGTCTTGTTTTATAGCTTCAAAAGTACATATTCATTATCTATTGTCTGCTCAAGCCCATCCAAATTAATTGGATGCTGCCTTATCCGTAAAAAAATCACAATCGTTTTCCAATCAAAAAATGAAAATATCCGAGTTTGAAATTCTACATTAAAATTCATTGATGTTGTGTCGAACCGAGTTTCATTTTTGACACGAAAACAAAAAAAGAAAAGGGCAAAAATGAGGCCGTCATCGATCACCAACGACATGCAGAAAACAATCGGTATGGCAGCATGGCACAAAAAGCATTAAATTTGCGGCTCTCGTTATGGGTGAGCAAGAAAAAATGAACGTTTTAATTGTTGGAGCCGGATTATTTGGTTGCTGTACGGCCATTGAGCTCGCCAAAGCCGGATTTAAAATCGACATCATTGATTCCAATGAGGATATCATGAATCAGGCTTCCCGTGTCAATCATAATCGGATTCATTTGGGTTATCACTATTTGCGTAGTGTGGAAACTGCCGAGCAGAGCATTGAGGGTTTATTGTCCTTCCTGTTCAATTATGGCCATGCTGTCGAAAACCAATTCGACAATTATTACGCGATTGCAAAAGACAACAGCAAAACAACATCGGAAGAATTCCTCAATTTCTGTGGCAAAGTCGGTATCGGTTACGATTATGAATATCCTGATGGAAACTTGCTGGACCGAAACATGTTAAGCGATTGTTTCAAGGTGCCTGAGCCCGTTTTCGATTATTCGATTTTGAAAAGAATGGTGAATGGTAATTTGGTAAAGAGCAAAGTCAACCTGTTGCTGAAAACGAACTTGACGGGATTGAAAAAGGAAAATGATCGATATGTTGCGGTCTTCAATGGAACAACCAAAAATTACGATGTGGTTATCAATGCGAGTTACGCGTACTTCAATAATGTCAATGCAATGTTGGGTATCCCCCTTAAAAAACTGTTGTACGAAAAAGTGATGATTCCTGAATTCAAATACCAACACAGTGCATTTGGATTGACTGTGATGGATGGGCCCTTTTGTTCCGTTATGCCGAAAGGAAAACAGTCCAATGAATTTCTGCTTTATCATGTAAAATATTCCATCATCGAAAATAAACTGACGGAAACACTTCCCGATTTCAAACAGAAAACTGAAAATGCAGATGTTGACATTTATAAGAATTCAAAATTGTTCATGCCTTTTTTGGCGGATGTGACAATGAATGGATTCAATGAAGTGGTTCGTGTCGTGCATAAAAACGATGACGATGCACGTTTGACGGAATTGCATACCT
>CAYMZV010000256.1:0-6440 GCA_964394965.1 uncultured Chryseobacterium sp. | reverse complement strand
GGGCACTCAGTCCCGAGCCGTGAGCCAATCCCAGACCATGCCGGTGAATGGCGTGAAATTGGAAGTGTACGATTTCCAACATCAATTGTTGACAACGACAACAACAGGTGCGGATGGTTTGGCGAAAATCGATTTGCCGAAAAAGAAACCGTTCCTGCTCATTGCGAAAAATGGAAACCAACGCGGCTATTTGAAACTCGATGAAGGCTCTTCCATTTCCGTCAGCGCATTTGATGTTTCAGGTGAAACGGTGCAGAAAGGATTGAAAGGATTCATTTACGGCGAACGTGGTGTATGGCGCCCGGGCGATACCTTGTTCCTGAGTTTCATTCTCGAAGACAAACAGCATTTGCTTCCCGCAACACATCCCGTAACATTTGAATTGTCGAATGCGCGCGGACAGTTGGTGAGCCGTGTCATCAAGTCGCAATCGATGAATGGATTTTACAATTTCACCACACCGACCGACATGGATGCGCCAACCGGAAATTGGACCGCGCGTGTACGTGTGGGTGGCGCGACTTTCACAAAAGACCTGAAAGTGGAAACCATCATGCCGAACCGATTGAAAATAAATCTGGATTTCGGGAATATAACCGCGCTTACCAATTCACCCGATCAGAAAATAAAACTCAATGCAAAATGGTTGACCGGAGCCATTGCGAAAAACCTGAAAGCGCAAGTGGATGTGAGCATGTATACCACCACCACAACTTTCAAGGGATATGATAATTACACTTTCGACGATCCCGCAACGAATTTCTCTTCCGAAAACAAAACGATTTACGATGACCATCTCGATGAAAACGGAAATGCGGAATTCAATCCGCAACTTTCTGCAGAGAATGCACCGGGCATGTTGCGCGCATCGTTCGACACGCGTGTGTTCGAGGAAGGCGGCGCATTCAGTGTGGATCGTTTCTCGATGAATTTTTCGCCGTATGATAATTATGTAGGAATACTTGTTCCGAAAGGGGATGATTGGGGTGGAATGTTGGAGACCGGAAAAGATTGGGGAATCCGTGTGGCTTCCGTTGACGCAAATGGAAAAGCGACTTCGCGTTCGAAAATTTCAGTCAAGGTTTATAAGGTGGATTGGAGATGGTGGTGGAGTGAAGAGAATGACAACCTCGCACAATATGTGGGAAGCGATTATTATAGTCCCTATTACCAGGAGGAAATCTCAACGAAAAACGGAGTCGGTTCTTTCAAGTTGAATGTGAAGAATGAGGATTACGGAAGATACCTGATTCGCGTAACGGATGAAGAGAGCGGACATTCGACAGGAACACTCGCTTGGTTTGATTGGCCGTATTGGGATGGAAGCGGAACAAAAAACATGGACATCGCAAGCCTGTTGCAATTCACTTCCGACAAAACGAAATACAATGTCGGTGAAACAATGAACCTGACAATTCCTTCTCCCGGACAAGGCCGTGCATTGATCAGTTTGGAAACGGGATCGAAAATACTGGATGCCTATTGGGCGCAAACCGACAAAAAAGGAAACATCACCTATCAGATTCCAATCACTTCCGAGATGGCTCCGAATGTGTACGTGCACGTCACGCTCATTCAGCCGCATGCACAGACAAAAAATGATGCGCCGATCAGGTTGTACGGCGTGATTCCGATTTCCGTTGACGATCCGAAAACACATCTCACGCCGATCATTTCCACAGCGGCGGTTTGGAAACCCGAAGCGCTTGCCTCTGTAAATGTTTCCGAAAAAGATGGAAAGGCGATGACATACACACTCGCTGTCGTGGATGAGGGATTGCTCGATCTCACACATTTCAAGACACCCGATCCGTGGGAGAATTTTTATTCGCGTGAAGCGCTCGGTGTAAAAACGTGGGACATGTACGATTTGGTGATGGGTGCTTACGGTGCGGAAATGGAACGCGTATTGGGAATTGGCGGTGATGGTGATCTCGGTGCAAAAGGCGGAGCAAAAGCAAACCGCTTCAAACCGATGGTGAAATTCATGGGACCGTTTGAATTGAAAGCGGGAGAGCACCAAACAAAAACATTCATGATGCCGCAATATGTCGGGTCGGTGCGTGTGATGGTTGTTGTCGGGCAGGACGATGCGTATGGCAATGCGGAAAAAACGGTAACGGTGAAAAAGCCATTGATGATTCTCGGAACATTGCCGCGTGTGGTTGGGCCGGGAGAAACGGTTGATCTTCCCGTTGATGTTTTTGCAATGGAAACAAGAGTGAAAAATGTTTCCGTGAGTGTGAGCACAAACAGCATGTTCACGGTTTCAGGTGGCGGAACAAAAACAACTTCGTTCAAGGAAATCGGTGACAATATTGTGAATTACCATTTGCTTGTTGCCGATGCGGTGGGAGTTGGGAAAGTGCACATTGTTGCTACGAGCGGAAATGAACGTGCGGAATACGATATTGAACTCGATGTACGCAATCCGAATACGACAATGACGAATGATGCCGAAGCGGTTGTTGATCCCGGACAAAGTTGGTCGAGCGATTACACACCGGTCGGCGTTTCAGGAACGAATTCCGGATCGTTGGAAATTTCCACCATTCCCCCTCTGAATCTCGGTCAGCGTTTGGATTATCTCATTCAATATCCGCATGGTTGTGTTGAGCAAACCACTTCATCCGCATTTCCGCAATTGTATCTTTCCGACCTGATCAAGTTGAATGACGATCAAAAGAAAAAAATCGATTACTGCATCAAGGCGGCAATTGACCGTTTGAAAAATTTCCAAACTTCTTCCGGCGGACTTTCCTATTGGCCCGGCGATAATTATCCGAGCGAGTGGGGAAGCAATTATGCAGGACATTTTTTACTGGAAGCGGAAATCAAGGGCTACACATTGCCTTCGGGATTGATCGACAATTGGAAAAAATTCCAGCAACAGCAAGCCGTGAATTGGTCGCCGCGTTATGACCGTGACTATTATGCAAACGATGATCTCATACAGGCGTATCGTTTGTACACGCTCGCTCTCGCGAAAGCGCCGGAGTTGGGTGCGATGAACCGATTGAAGGAAGTGAAAACGTTGAGCATCGCTGCGAAATGGAGATTGGCTGCTGCATATCAAGTGGCGAATCAACCCGAAATCGCAAAAGAGATTGTCAATGGACTTTCGTCAACCGTTCCGAATTACACGGAAATGTCATACACGTATGGATGTTATGACCGTGATGAAGCGATGATTCTCGAAACGATGAGTTTGATGGGACTCCGTGCAAAAGCGGCGCCGATTGCAAAATCCATTTCCGATAATTTGAATAAGGATGTGTATTGGATGAGCACACAAACCACCGCTTATTGTCTGATCGCACTTTGCAAATTCAGTTCTGCCGATAAAACCATTGCCGGAATCAATTGCAATTATTCCATCAACAAAACTGCTGGAGTTGTAAATGGAAAGGAACCGCTTTCGAAAATCGACATGAAAGTGAATTCAGTCAATCCCGGAAAAGTGACGGTGAAAAACAACGGAACGAATGTTTTGTTTGTGCGCATGGTGCTATCCGGAATTCCCGCTGCAGGAAAAGAAGTGGATGCGGAAAGCAATTTGGGAATGACCGTGAAATTCACGTCCATGAATGGAAATACGCTTGACGTTTCGAAAATCGAACAGGGAACGGATTTCCTCGCGACAGTTTCAATTTACAATCCGGGTTTGCGTGGCGATTACAAGGAGTTGGCACTCACGCAAATTTTCCCTTCCGGTTGGGAAATCAGGAATGAGCGGATGGAAGAAGGCGTTTCCACCGTTACGAATGATTCTTACGATTACCAGGATATTCGCGACGACAGGGTGTACACGTATTTCTACATAGCACCGCAACGTTCAAGAACGTACACCGTGCAATTGAATGCATCCTATTGCGGACATTTTTATCTTCCGGCTTTTTATGCAGAGGCGATGTATGATCACACGGTCAATGCGCGCAAGGCCGGACAATGGGTGGATGTTGTTCCCGAGAATTCGGATATTCAGTAATGGATTTTTGATTGTTGATGTTTGATTGAAAAACTCTCTCGGAAACGGGAGCGTTTTTTTATTTGTTCTTCGATATCATTTAAAATATCCTATTCCTGAATTAAGCACCCAATCGGAAATCGGCAATCGCCAATCGAAAATTCTTCCATCTTCGTGCAACGTTTTTTGTTTTCTGCGTTTTTATAATAAACGGCAAAAGAATTGAATTCCGAATCAACATATAAGGACCCCAATTTTTCATTGGTCGATCGTTGCAAAAAAGGCGATGAGAAAGCCTATTCGGAATTGTACCGTCTGTACGCGAAAGCCATGTTGAATACGAGCATGCGGATTGTAAACAGCAAGGATGAAGCGGAAGATGTGTTGCAGGAATCCTTTCTGAAAGCCTTTCAGAATATCCGCGGATTCGATGGAAAAACCTCTTTCGGAAGTTGGTTGAAACGGATTGTCATCAACCGTTCTATTGATATCATCCGAAAGAAAAAACCGGATTTCATCTCTCTCGACGAAGCCGTTCACATTGAATCGGAACAAATGGAAGAGGGGAAGTTCGGTTATGATATCGGCATCGTGAGGAATTGCATGCAGGAATTGCCGGATGGATTCAGGGTTGTGCTGACTCTTTATCTGGTGGAGGATTTCAGTCACCGGGAAATTGCACAGATGTTGAATATCAACGAAGGCACTTCAAGGTCACAATACAACAGGGCGAAGAAAAAATTAATGGAGTTGGTCAAATCAAAAACTGTTTCCCATGAGCGATCTATTTGAAACTTTTGTAAAGGAGCACCGCCAAGCGTTGGATGTTTCCGAACCGTCGAGCGACTTGTGGAACAGGATCAATGCGGGAATGAAAAATGTGCCCGTCATCAAGAGCAAGATCTCCTGGCTGAAATATTTTGTTTTTGGAACATCGGCCGTTGCCATACTTGTCTGTGTGAAAATGAATTTTAAAAACGATGATGCAAAACCATTGAACTCACCAGTCGCCAAGACACAGGATGCCGTTCTGTCCATTCCTCTTCAAATGAAAAATTCCGCTGTTGAGGGAACAGTTAGTCCGGTGCAATTGCAGAATGATCGGACACCCGTTGCCAACGCAAGTTTGACGATTGCATCCGATAAAACCACCAATCAGGTACAGGATAATTTTTTCCCGACAGCATCAACTGATTTGACTTCATTGACGAAGAATAACAATCCGATCTTGATGCAAAGGATTTCGAATGTTGGCAATGATGGCAATGCCATGACAGGAAAAAATGATTCCTTGAAAATAGATTCTGCATTTTCAGGAATAAAAACTTTGGTCGTAAAAGGTTCCTGCATTGATTTGAACATCAAGCCGAATTCCACCGATCAACTTTTGTTTCATGCAAAAACAAGAACAGTCACGCATGGCATCGGCAGCAATTATCCCGATTGGCAGGTGAAATACGAACGGAAAGATTCCGTGTTGAATGTTACTGTGGTGGATAAGAACAAAGGGCATTTCGTTATGGTAGGATACACAAGGGAAGACGAGACCTTGAATATCGATGTGCCCGATCACATGAATCTCATTGTGGAAAATTCAAGCGGCGATGTTGAAGCGAATGGATTGGATGGAAAAATATGCGACATCAAAACGACTTCAGGAAATGTGACAGTTGAAAACATCAACACGGATATAAAACTGAAATTGAATTCCGGGGATTTGTCTGCAACACAAATAACGGGAACGGTCGATGCGGAAACCTTTTCGGGCAATCAGACTTACAATACGATAACCGGCAACATGAAATTGAGATTGACATCAGGAGATATAATTGTGAACGATGTAAAGGGAAATGTTGATGCCGAAACAAATTCTGGGAATCAGGAATACAAGAGTGTGAGGGGCGATTTGAAAGCGAGTTGCACTTCAGGAGATGTTGAAATTGAAAACATGAATGGCAATTCCATCATCACCACCCAACAGGGAAATGTAAGTCTTGAAAATTGCAAGGGAAATCAAACCGTCAATTCCACGTCAGGCGATGTTTCAGGTGAAAAAATAGAGTTGACCGACAGCATGCAGGTGCAAAGCACTTCGGGAAACATCAGCGTAAATCTTGTGAATGACTTGAATGACCTGAGTTTTGATTTGCATTCCAGATCGGGCAATCTTTCCATCGACAAAAACGGAAAAAAACTGACCGGTGAAGGCGATGGAAATGAATTGACATTCAAGCAGGGAAAAATAATGATAAAGGGAAATTCAACCTCCGGCGATCAGGATTACCAATAGAAAACTTCCTTTCCCTGTGTCTCCGTGACAAAAAATCAAGAAACATCACACGAAAAAAAATGCCACAGCGACACAGTGGCACCGAGCAACACAAAAAGAAAGAAATCCCGTATCGATAAAAACCTTCGTGCCTTCGTGTTTTAGTGGCAAAAAATAATCTGGAAAATGTTTCTCGTAAAATAA
>CAYMZV010000255.1:0-6522 GCA_964394965.1 uncultured Chryseobacterium sp. | reverse complement strand
CACTTCATCACTTAAATCACCATGGAATACAGAATCGAAAAAGACACAATGGGCGAGGTAAAAGTTCCCGCCGACAAATATTGGGGCGCACAAACCGAACGTTCCAGGAACAATTTCAAGATCGGACCTGAAGCGAGCATGCCGAAGGAAATCATTTATGCATTTGCCTATCTGAAAAAAGCCGCCGCACATGCGAATACCGACCTTGGAGTTTTGGATGCCGCAAAAAGGGATTTGATTTCGCAGGTGTGCGATGAAATCCTGGCCCATAAACTCGACGACCAATTCCCATTGGTGATTTGGCAAACCGGTTCGGGCACGCAGAGCAACATGAATGCGAACGAGGTGATCGCCTACCGCGCGCATGTGATCAGCGGAGGGAAACTGACGGACGAGAAAAAAATCCTGAATCCGAATGACGATGTGAACAAATCACAATCGTCGAACGATACTTTTCCGACTGCGATGCATATCGCTTCCTACAAACTGGTTGCGGAATGCACAATTCCAGGAATGGAAAAATTACGCGATTCATTGGATAAAAAAGCGAAAGAATTTTCCACAATCGTAAAAACGGGTCGCACACATTTCATGGATGCCACACCGCTTACACTCGGACAGGAATTTTCCGGATATGTCCAGCAAATCACGAACAGCATCCGCGCAATTAAAAATGCGTTGGTGATGGTCAGCGAATTGGCGCTCGGTGGAACGGCAGTTGGAACAGGATTGAATACGCCGAAAGGATACGATGTGCTGGTTGCAAAAAAAATCGCCGAGTTCACCAAACTGCCTTTTGTAACCGCTCCGAACAAATTCGAGGCGCTTGCTGCACATGATGCAATGGTGGAATTGTCAGGTGCATTGAAACGTTCCGCAGTTGCGTTGATGAAAATTGCAAATGACATTCGCATGCTCAGTTCCGGTCCGCGTTCCGGAATCGGTGAAATCATCATTCCCGACAATGAACCCGGTTCTTCCATCATGCCTGGCAAAGTGAATCCGACACAACCCGAAGCGCTCACCATGGTTTGTGCC
This sequence comes from uncultured Chryseobacterium sp., assembly GCA_964394965.1. GTDB lineage: Bacteria > Bacteroidota > Bacteroidia > Palsa-965 > Palsa-965. The sequence continues at coordinate 5,484 of CAYMZV010000255.1, read as the reverse complement.
CAAGTGGTCGGGAACGACGTCGCAGTTTCCATTGGGGGAATGACCGGACACTTTGAATTGAATGTTTTCAAACCCGTGATCGCCGCAAATGTTTTGCAGAGTGCAAGATTGCTCGGCGATGCCTGCGTTTCATTCACAGAACATTGTTCCGATGGCATCAAACCGAATCTTGCGGTCATCAAGATGCACATGGAAAATTCGCTGATGTTGGTGACAGCATTGAATACGCACATCGGTTATTACAAATGTGCGGAGATTGCAAAAAAAGCGCACAAGGAAGACAAGACATTGAAAGCCGCAGCCATCGAACTCGGTTACGTAACAGCAGAACAATTTGATCTTTGGGTTCGTCCGGAAGATATGGTGGGGTCGATGAAATAATTCAAGATCGAATTTCAAATCTTCATTCCGAAATCTCTTATCTGGCAGAAACTTTCTTGCATCAGGTAGGATTCGCGGAACGGGAAATGAGCGATCTTAATTATCTTTACTCATAACAAAACTCCTCCGGAGAAATCCTCCGGATCCATCCATAACTGCCCGGGATGAACAGATTTTATTTTTTCGCTTTCGTTTTCTTGGGACTCATTTCCGTTCCGAAACTTTCCTTTGGGCAGGATACGTCACGAACCGTTACGCGCACGAATTACAAACAGGAAATCGTCATCAATCACCAACGGTTCCGCATTTGGAATAACTGGACGAGCGGTGGATTCGGATTGGCGTATCACTCCAAGAATCCGAGGACACAGGTAGTATTGAATTTCAATTACAATTTTCACATCCATCAATATTATTTCCGATTCGGCGGATTGATTTCAGGTGACCTTCAGGATGGATTCAGTGTGCGGAATAATTATCAGGCTCATATCGGTTATGTCCCTTACAGGGTGGACAATCAGATTTATCATGCCGCACTTATCGGTGGAATTTCCTATTCGACCGGGTATCGATACCTGTACGGAGGAAATTACGACAACATCAATCCCTATAAGGCGTGGGGCGTTTATCTGGAGGCGCAATACATCCGCAAGATTTCATACGGAGTGGGAGGAGGATTGGCATTTTTTGTCAACGTTGATTCTGCGAATACACTCGCCGGCATTTGTCTGGATGTGTATTTGTCAAGCGCCTACAAGGGTTATGCAAAAGGTTATAATCCTCCGCCCAAATAAGATTTCCGAATACGTTTTTCAGTGTTTAACCGTTATTGAATCATGAAACGTTTTTTTTCTTCCACCACATTCACACCCCTCGCTGCACTCTTCATTCTCCCGTTTTCCGTTTTTCTTTTTACAGCGGGAGCGGATGAAGATGCCATTGCAAAGAAAAAAGCTGCGGACGATTACAAGACAAATTATGCCGCAACGGAAATTTCCAATCCGGATGATTTGGGTTGGACGGGAAAAATAAATAATTGCAAGCCTGGAAAAGTTTCGCACGCCACGTATGTGAAAATGTTGCAACGCATCAATTATTTCCGTCGCCTTGCCGGTGTCAATGACAAAATCGTTCTCGATTCTTCCTGGTGCAAGCTTGCGCAGTCGGCTGCACTCATCATGTATGCCAACAACACACTCAATCACGATCCCGATGCATCCATGAAATGTTTTTCGGAAGATGGAAAACTCGGTGCGAAAACCTCCAACCTTTCCACCATCATCGACGCAAGCATAAAAGAGTTGATCTCGGATGAAATCCAGGATGGAAGCGATGCGAATAATTTTTGCGGCCACCGCCGTTGGCTGTTGAATTCACAAGCCTACAAAATGGGATTCGGCGGAACGCCCGGCGCTTATGCCGTTCGCGTTTTCACTTTGTACGATGAAAAAGACAAGGACACTTCCTCGTTTCATGGAACGCAACCGGAATATTTCGGTTATCCGTTTCATGGTTACACACCTTATCAAGTCATTTATCCGAAGTGGAGTTTTGCAGTTACCGGAACCACGCCCGATTATGGATCCACAACCGTAAGTGTGACTGCAGGCGAGAAAATAATTCCCTGCACAATCGTCAATCGCGAAAAATTCGGTTATGGCGATCCGACTTTGGTGTGGACAATAAAAGGATTGAAGGAGGATTTCGATTACAATTATTATGACATGGCCGAAAAGAAAAAAGGTTTCGAATCGCTCGGACTGCTCAATAAAAAAATTACAGTCAAGATCACAAACGTAAAAATCGACGGCAAGATGAAATCGTATTCCTATTCGTTCACGATTTTTGATCCGAATGATGTGAATTGAGAATCATTCCATCAAACAAACTTATCGCCCTTCGCCACCTTCACATCGTTCACAAACGCACGGATCTGCTGCTCATCCTGTTTCTTGCAGATCAACAGAATGTTATCCGACTCCACAACAATATAATCGTCCAATCCTTCTATCACTACCAACTTGTCTTTCGGAACATGCACTACGCAGTTTTTTGAATCATAAAACAAGACATGTTTTCCGACAACTGCATTTTCATTCGCATCCTTTTTGATGTGCGTATACAAACTTCCCCACGTTCCCAAATCGCTCCAACCGATAATCGATGCACGCACAAAAACATTTTTCGCCTTTTCCATGATTGCATAATCTATGGAAATGTTTTTGCAACGGCCGTATGCATCTTTCAAGAATGCCTTTTCATTTTTCGTATTCCACTTTCCCGCTCCCTCATTGAAAATCTGCGCCATTTCGGGCATTAGATTTTCAAATGCACTCATGATGCTTTTCGCACTCCACACGAAAATTCCGGCGTTCCACAAAAAATCACCGCTCTGCAGAAAGAATTTCGCCATGTCGAGATCCGGTTTCTCCGTGAACGTTTTCACTTTTTTAATGCGCTTGTCCTTTTGCGGCGGATCGGCTTCCACATATTGAATGTAACCGTAGCCGGTGTCGGGACGCGTTGGACGAATGCCGATGGTGATCAGGCAATCGTCTGCAGAAGCTTGTGTCATGCACGAACGGATCGCCTTTTCATACGTGTCTTCCTTTGCAATGAGATGATCGGAAGGTGCCACGACCATCACCGCATCCGGATTGATGCTGTGGATTTTCCAAGTGGCGTATGCGATGCAGGGGGCGGTATTTTTCCTTGCAGGCTCGCACAAAATATTCTCTTCGGGAATTTCAGGGCATTGTTCCATCACCAACGATTTATAACTTTCGTTGGTGACGACAAAAATATTTTTCGCGGGACAAATCCTCTGTGAACGGATGAATGTGGATTGCAATAATGTTTTTCCCGTACCGAGTATGTCGATGAATTGTTTGGGATGCGCAGTTCTGCTCATGGGCCAGAAACGTGTTCCGACTCCGCCAGCCATAATTACGCAGTAACGGTTGTTTTTCATTTTCAAATCAATTAACCGAATGTTTTTTGGGGCAACCGCCTTTATGAAAGTTTGGAGAGCGCTTTTTCAAGACTGTCAATGATGGAATTCACATCTTCCAATTTGCAGGTTCCAACTGAAAGGCGATACCAATCGGAATCGGGAGAGGAACCGAAAGCGTAAAATGGAACGATGGCCAGTTTCGCTTCGTCAAGAATATATTTTGTGACATCTTTTGTTGTGGCAAGGATTTTTCCGTCGGAAGTTTTTTGTCCGTGCAAACTCATTTGTACAGTCAGGTAAATTGCCGCCTGCGGAGTGATTGAATTCACGCGATAACCTTTCGCTTTCAATTTTTGGAATCCCTCGTGGAAGGCAACCAATCGCGCATTTATTTTTTCTTTCGCTTCGACAAGGAAGGAATCGTATTGGTCAAGGTCGCTGAGGAATTTTGCAGTCGCAACCTGTTCCGCTTTCGGCGCCCATGCCCCCACATGCGAGAGAATGGATTTCATATTGTCGATGATTGATTTCGGTCCCATCGCCCAACCCACGCGCACGCCTGTAGCCGCAAGAGATTTGGAAATCCCGTCAACGAAAATGGTGTAGTTGCGCATTTCCGGACGAAGCGAAACGGGATCATAATGTTTTACATCGCCGAAAGTGAGTGCCCAATAAATCTGGTCATACAAAAGATAAAGCGGTTTTTGTTCCGGACCGCGACGTGCATTTTCTGCAAGAATCAAATCGCAGATTTCCCCGAGATCTTTTTTGGTGAAAGTTGTTCCCGTCGGATTCAATGGAGAACAAACCGCGACCATTGCGACTTCGGAAAGATAAGGCCGGATTTCTTCGGCGGTGGGCATGAAGTTATTTTCCGGACGTGTTTCCACCATTACGCATTGGCCATAATCGCCGGTGCTCAAATGTGTATAGTGATTGTTGTTCCACGATGGAACGGGAAATAAAACCTTGTCGTTCGCCTCAATCAGTGTGCGGTAAATTGCATAAATAACGGGACGTGCTCCACCTGCAATCAGGATTTCATCGGTACCGTATTTCAATCCCTGGCGTTTTTCAATCAGGTTGGAAACCGCCTTTCGCAATTCCAACACTCCGTCAGCGGCAGGATAATTCGTTTCATCGTTATTGTAAGCATCGATGATTTCCTTTTTCAGTCCGGCGGGAATCGGGAATATTTTCGGATTGAAATCGCCAATGGTGAGGTTGTAAACCTTTTCCCCATTCCTGATTTTCTCATTTACTTCAGCCGCCAGTTTAATGATTTCGGAACCGATCAATGATTCGGCCATGCGGCTTACTGTCAGCTCGCGGACTTTGGAGGAAGCAGTGTTGCTCATAATTCAATCTGTCTTTTTGAGACTTGCTAAAGATACGAAAAGGATGTGCAGATGTGCAGATTTCAGATGTGCGGATAAAAAGTTTTCGTCAGCAAAAAAACTGATTTCACTCACGGGATTTCTGTTTTGAAACAGTTACCTTTCAGGAATAAATAAACCCCGGATGATGTTGTTGAAACGATTTGTTTTTTTTCTCATCATTGTTTTTTCCACAGGACATCTTTTTGCACAGCGCGACGCAGGTGACACTTTGTTGGTTCACCGTCCAAGGTATGTCGGCTTTTTTTTCGGACGCATCCAATATGCGCAGGCCAGCCATTCGTTGTATGATGCAGCCCCTTCGGCCTATCTCGGAAACCAGATCATAAAAGTGACGGTGGGTGATGCCTATCACGGTGGAATGTTTTTCACTTTTCCTTTTTTGCACAAGATGGAATGGGATTTGGGTGCAGGTGTTTTTTCGTTTGCACGTGAACGTGTGTGGGCGGAGGTTACGCAAGTGACTCCCGGTTTTGATCCGCATGTGGTGGCCTATCGCACTTGGCACGATCCTACGCGGTTGACAGTGGCGGAATTCCGTTCTTATTTTTCTTGCGAAGTGGAGCAACACGATGATTACTCAATCCTGATTGGAGCGGGAGGATGGATTGCAACACAAACGATGGTGGGAAGTTACAGTCCGGGCACAGTGGGATTGGAAGGGAATGTTACCGGCTATTACCGTTTTCACAACAAGACTTTTGTGCAGATGCACCTTTCTGCGGGTTGGATGTAGAAGGGTTATTAGTTCAA
>CAYMZV010000254.1:0-6523 GCA_964394965.1 uncultured Chryseobacterium sp. | reverse complement strand
ATTCTGACTTGCATAAATGTTATAACCGCCAAGCCCACCCGGAAAATTAACGTAACCTGTCCACCATAAATTGGCACTGCTCGTACAAATGTCCAGCGAACGGCTCAGGAAAACCGTATGATGGTCCAAACCGAAAATCGAAGGGGTTCCGCAACTGTCCAAAGAAGCGACTGCATATATTTCGCTTTGCGATCCGGCATTCGAATTCAAATTCGTGAAGGCGGTATTTCCCCTTCCCCAAACCGTATCGATCGGCGTCCATATTCCATTTATGAATTGATAGATCACGTAACCGACCACATCGGCCGAAGCGCTTTGCTGCCATCCAAGCTGGGCTACATTGGCTCCATTTACGGTAGCGGAATCAAGCAATGGCGTTTGCGGTTGGACATCGTGGAAAAGTGCACCGGCAACATTTGAAACGGAAACACATCCGATAGAATCGCCGATTTCAATTCTGTAATTCACCTGACTGAGACAAACCTGAATGGAATCAACATACGACAATGATTGTGTCGAATCAAGCAAAACCCAATTGCCGACTGGATATTCACGGTAAATCTTGAACCACAGATATTGTGTAGCCGGCGGTGGCGTGCAGATATTATTCCAACTGAGATTCGCTGTTGTATTCGCATTGTTCACCACTTGCAGGAAAATGGAACTCACGGTATCAATCGGGGGAAGTGTAACCTGTCCACCGCAACCGGAACGTGTAGTGACATAATAATAAACCGGACCTGCATTCGCATTCGCGCCCACATTCGAATAAGTGGTTTGGTTGTAATTGAAAATGGAATCGATTTGTGTGAACGGACCATTCGCATTATGCGATGACCAAATGTGGTAACTGTTGAATGTTCCTCCCGTATCCAAAGGTTGTTGCCAAGTCAATGTCACATCACCATTCGGCAACACCGAAACACAATGGATGATGGGCGAAGCAACCAGCGATTGTGCAAGAACGGTAATTGAAATGGTTGCGATTTTTTGTGCGGGTGCCGGGCAGAAATCATCAACGGTTTCGAAAATGAAATTGTAAGTGTTGGAAGTGGAATAACATTGCGTTGGATAATTGGTATGGTTGCATGCCGTTTGCCACGAAAAATTGGTACTGATGGAAGTCGTTCCCGAAACGGGAAGCGGTGGATTCAATGTTGCGCACGGTGGATTGATGCAACCCGAAGCGGTATTCGTAAATCCCGCCCCGAATTCCTGTCCTGTCGCATTCATGGTCAACGTTTGCGGTTGCCCGTTCGGAAGCAAATCCAAATCCGTTGCCGACAAATTGAAATTCACCAATGTCCCCGCATAAACCGTATCCTGGAAAACCGTATTCGCAGCGAATGGCGGAGTGACAATCGGAGGCGTATTGTTTCCACACGGAAGAAGCACAACTTGAATGTCGCGATAAACTTCCGCAACTTCCTGTCCGCATTTCCATGCTTCCACTTTTATGCAGGTCAGGTAATTTCCCGAAGTAAATGACGTGTAAGAAATTTCTCCCGTGCGCGGATTGATTGTGGCAGGAACATTTCCCGGATTCAAAGTTGGACCTGGCATTGGATTATTGTAAGCGAAACCGGGAACAAAAGGAATGGTGGCAGGGTTGAATGGCGCAGGTGGACCCGCTGTGTAATCGTCGAGCGGTTGCGCCCATGAGTATGCGAGCGAATCGAATTCCGCATCAACTGCATTGTGATTGTAAGTGAAAGGATAGCCAGTGCAGATTATTGTTTTCGGGCTTTCAAGAAATTGCGGGGAATTATCGTAACAGGGATTTGTATTCTGGTTGTTGTAAGGAAACATTTTTGCACGCAATGTGAAACCGATTGTACCTGCTGAATTATTGATATTGGTAATGGCGCTGTTCCTGCAACAATTGGTGTACGCGAAAATCCATCCCGCTGCGGGAGGGGTTCCACTGATTGTGATGGGTGCCGACTGATAAACAAATTCCTCGACAGCACCTGCAATTTGTGTTGCGCTATTGGGCCAGCCCGGTTGCGCCTGTGCAGCTGCGCATGTGATCTGCGGTCCAATCGCGTTGCAGGTAGGTGAAATGTCGGTTTGGGAAACCAGGTTCAGTGGAATCTGTGTAAGGGAGGGATTATTGAAAACATCAAACGTTGCACTGGGTGGTCCATTCACTCCATTGCAATCGCGATACAATTTCATTTGAAAAACAAATTGTCCTCCGCCTTGGCAAGTCCAAGTGATTTCACCTCCCATCAAATGGGAAGCACGGAGTTGGGTAAGCCCCGTGATGATGAGCAGTGTGGATAATAAAATGCGTTTCAGTGAACGCATGGGTTTTTGTGTAATGCCGTGAATAACAAAGATAATCTTTCTGACTTCCTTTCCGAAATTTCCAAGGGCATTTAACAGTATTCAAATCCATTTCCCAAAACATGGTAAATTACCTTTGGAAGAGCCACAATTCAAGAAGGTAAAACTATATTTATCATTCGAAAAAAGATGCCTTTCCTGACAGCCGAATGGAGAAAACTCGCTATCGCAAATTATGCGGTTGATCCTGCTGTGCTCAAGCCATTTCTTCCTCCCCGAACCGAATTCGATATCCGAAATGGAAAATGTTTGGTTAGTCTTGTTGGCTTTCGTTTCGTGCAAACAAAACTCAAGGGAATCCCGATTCCATTTCACGTTAATTTCGAAGAAATCAATTTGCGTTTTTATGTCACTCATAAACCCGATGCAAATGAAATCCGCCGGGGTGTCTGTTTCATAAGGGAAATCGTTTCGAAACCGGCACTTGCATTCGTCGCAAAATCCATTTACCATGAACCTTATGTAACACATGCGACAAAGCATGACATCCGGATTTCAGGTGATGAATTGACGGTTGAATACAAATGGAAAAAGACAAAATGGAATTCGATAAAAATAGTTGCGGAAAATAAAATGGTTGAAATGAATCCCGGCAGTGATGAGGAATTCATTACGGAACATTATTTGGGATACACAAAAATCGCCGATGGGAAAACATCCGAATATCCCGTTCATCATCCGCGTTGGAAAGTTTATCCTGTCAGGGAATTTTCCATTGATGTTGATTTCGGGAATGTGTATGGAAATGAATTTGTTTTTTTGAATGAACAGGAACCCGTTTCGGTCATGCTCGCCGAAGGTTCTGGAATTGCCATTCTCAGCGGTAAAAAAATCTGACCACAAAAAATATTGCCAATGAAAAAGTCCATCGCACTCATGCTCCTGATTTTCGCCGGCGTCTTGATTGTTGCAAATGCGTGCAACGGAAATCCAAAAACTCCAGATGCTTCAACAACAAATCAGCAGGAAGAAATCGACAGCCTTAAAAAAGTTGTTTCGGAAATGAAACCGGGATTGGGCGAAATCATGTTGGGCATCCAGACACATCATGCAAAACTTTGGTTCGCCGGAAAAAACTCGAATTGGAAACTCGCCGATTTTGAAATGGATGAAATCCATGAATTGCTCGACATGGCACAAAAAATTGAAACGGACCGTCCTGAAATAAGTTATTTGCCAATGATATTCCCGCCTCTCGACAGTTTATCCGCCAGCATAAAAAATCAGAATGAAAAATCATTTGAAACAAATTTCCAAACCCTCACAAACACCTGCAACAATTGTCACACCACCACTCACTTTGAGTTCAATGTGATTACGATTCCCACCGCACCACCGGTGAACAATCAGGATTTCAATGTTCCCGTTTCAAAATAAAAAGTCATTTTCTTCAAATAAAAAAACCGTCTGAAGATGACGGTTTTTTTATTGCAATCAATTATTTCGGTTAAGCGATGATCCAGGTTTTATCGCCTGAAAGAATCTTATCCAAGGATGCTTTTCCTTTTTTTGCTTTTACAGAGGCAATTTGTGCAGTCAAATCGTCTTCGTAGCAAGAACGGTCTTCCACATAAAAAACGCCGAATGGACGTGGATTGTGTGGCTGGATTTCCGGTCTGTCGAACAAACTCGCAAGAAGATTCGCTTTCATTTTATCGCGCTCGTCGTGGATCCACAAATCGTTGATGGAAGCACCGCCACTCAAATCGACAATTACCGGTTTCAAGCCGTCGAGCTTGATTCCCTTTTCATTGTTGTTTCCGAAAATCATCGGTTTTCCGTGCTCGACAAAAAGGCATTCTTCCTTTTTGGTTTCCTTTTCCGTATACGTGAAAAAAGCGCCGTCGTTGAAAACAGGACAGTTCTGGTAGATTTCCACAAATGCAGTTCCCTTGTGCTCATGAGCACGCTTGAAAATCATTTGCTGGTGTTTCGGATCACGGTCCAATGAACGGGCTACAAAAGCGGCTTTCGCGCCGAGCGCCAATTCAATCGGATTAAAAGGCTCATCAATCGACCCGAAAGGTGTTGATTTTGCGATCATCCCCTTTTCGGAAAGTGGTGAGTATTGCCCTTTTGTCAAACCGTAAATCTCATTGTTGAACATCAAATATTTGATGTTGAAATTCCTGCGCATGAGGTGGATGAAATGATTTCCACCGATTGATATGGAATCGCCATCTCCTGAAATCAACCAAACATCCAATTCAGGATTTGTCGCTTTTACTCCCGATGCAACAGCAGCCGCACGTCCGTGAATGCTATGCACACCGTACGTATCCATGTAATAGGTAAAACGCGAAGAGCATCCGATTCCTGAAATGAAAACATAATTTTCTTTCTTCACATCGAAATCAGGAAACACTTTTTGCACCTGGCTCAAAATGGAATAATCGCCACAACCCGGACACCATTTCACATCCTGATCAGATGCAAAATCTTTTGCCGTTTTTTTCGGCGCGGTAATAATTTCGCTCATCTTATTTGCTATTTAGGGTTTCGACAATTTTTATTTTTAATTCGTCAACTGCAAAAGGCAATCCCTGCACTTTACTGTAGCTGATGGCAGGAACAAGATATTTCGCACGGATCAATTGGCAAAGCTGTCCCATATTCATTTCGGGAATAAGCACTTTGTCAAAACCTTTCAACAATTCGCCGAGATTTTTCGGGAATGGATTCACATAACGCAAATGAACATGCGCAATGTCGTGTCCTTCGTCATTCAATTCACGGACTGCGGTTGTAATCGCTCCGTAAGTTGACCCCCATCCCAAAACACAGATTTTCGCTGTCGCTTTTCCTGCATCAATTTTTGCTGCCGGAATGAAATCGGCAATGCGTTCGATTTTTGCAGCACGCAGATGAACCATTTTTTCATGATTGACAGAATCGTAAGAAACGTTTCCTGTCTCATCCTGTTTTTCCAATCCACCGATTCTATGTTCGAGTCCCGGTGTGCCCGGCTTTGTACGCGGACGTACAAAACGGTCATCTCTCTTGTATGGAAGGAATTTTCCGCCGGGATTATTTGTTTCGGTAATGAACTTGCAATCGATCGGTTTCAACATTTCTTCCGTTGGGAATTTCCACGGCTCTGATCCATTGGCAACATATCCGTCGCTCAGGAAAATAACCGGTGTCATGTGTTCAATCGCAATTCGTGCAGCTTCATAAACCGTTTCGAAACAATCAGCTGGAGAAGACGCAGCCAAAACAGGAAGTGGGGCTTCACCATGACGACCATGAATGGCCTGCAACAAATCGGCTTGTTCGGTTTTGGTTGGAAGACCCGTTGAAGGTCCGCCACGCTGAACATCAACAACAACCAAAGGAATTTCTGTGATCACGGCAAGACCAAGCGCTTCACCTTTAAGGGAAAGACCGGGTCCGGAAGTTGTGGTTACGCCAAGTGCACCGGCATAAGAAGCGCCGATTGCAGAACAGATGGCTGCAATCTCATCTTCAGCCTGAAAGGTTTTTACACCATTCGCACGGTATTTTGAAAGTTCGTGCAGAATATCTGATGCGGGTGTTATAGGATATGAACCGAGGAATAATTCCACACCGGCTTTTTCAGCAGCACAAATCAAACCGATTGCGGTTGCGTGGTTTCCTGTGATCTGGCGATAAACACCGGGAGTGAGTTTCGCAACGTCAACTTGAAAACGTGTTGTGAAAACTTCAGTCGTATCTCCAAAATTCCATCCTGCCTTCAACGCCTTGATGTTGGCGTTCATGATATCGGGTTTCTTTCCGAATTTTTCGGTAATGAACTGGATGGTGTAATCCATTGACTTTTCAAACATCCAGAAAAGCAATCCGAGAACGAACATGTTTTTGGAACGTTCAATCTCTTTATTGCTCAGTCCACTTCCCTCAAGCGCATCTTTGGTGAACTTGGTAACATCGATTTTATAAACGATAAAATCATCTGTCGAACCATCCTCAAGTGGATTGACTCCTTCGGGATAATGGGCGAGTGTAAGATTTTTTTTATCGAAACCGGCGGTGTTGACAATCAGGATTCCACCTTTTTTCAATTGGTGGATATCCGTTTTGAGTGCGGCGGAATTCATTGCCACCAACACATCAAACTTATCGCCTGGAGTATAGATTTCCTTGCTTCCGAAATTAACCTGGAAACTGGACACACCTGCTACCGTTCCGACTG
>CAYMZV010000253.1:0-6537 GCA_964394965.1 uncultured Chryseobacterium sp. | reverse complement strand
TTTAAGTTTAATTTTTCGATTCACTTTCACCCAAAAGCAGGACACTGTAATTCACTGAAACCAGTATTCCGTTCTCAAAATAAAAGTCTGCCATTGCATCGTCGAAAGTAACACGTTTTTCGCCCCATTCGTGCTGTTCCTCCTCCAAATCTTTATAACCATTTTTCGACAATAGCTCTTTTAGCTCTTTTTCATTCAGTTTGAACAGGGGAATATCCCATAAAATCAGGTGAACCGAGTTGTCCACTTCCACACAGCAGAACTGATCTGCGCGGGAGCGGTCGAAAAAAAGTGAAAACCCTTTTGTCCAATAGTGCCAAACGAGGGAATTGCTTCCGTCAATTCCGTTCAGTTCCTCCACTTCTTCAGCGGAGCCGAAAAATCTTTCAGCGTCTTTTTTGCTTGAACCAAAAGGAAGGTTTCCAAAACTCTTCTGCAATTTGACTTCAAAAGGAATCAAGGCTGTATGAGTTTGTTTCCTTTAAAGATAGTGGAATTGCGGGTTTCAGCAGCATTCAGCAATGAAGTTGAGTATGATTCTGTATCGTTTAAAAATTATGAAAAAACAATTTGGCAGACTGACAGAAGAACATATCTTTGCACCCGCGTTTGAGAAATCAAATGGCGATGATTCCGTAGCTCAGCTGGTAGAGCATTACACTTTTAATGTAGGGGTCCTGGGTTCGAATCCCAGCGGGATCACAGAATAAAAGTTCTTATCTTTAAATATTAATTGAAAGGTTCGAACACGGTAAGAGCAAAGTTCTTTAGATGATTTTTTTGGATCGGTAGTTCAGCTGGTTAGAATGCCGCCCTGTCACGGCGGAGGTCGCGGGTTCGAGTCCCGTCCGTTCCGCAAAAAGCCTCACAGTAATGTGGGGCTTGTTTGTTTATGGGATATTATGTTTACATATTGAGAAGTCAGTTGGATGGAACTTATTACAAGGGAGTTTCCGAAAATTATTCTGAACGGCTTGATGCGCATAATCGAGGGGAATCAACTTATACAAAAAACAAAACCCCATGGAAATTGATTTATGTTGAAGAATGTCCTGATAAAAAAACAGCGCTCATACGGGAGAAAAAATTGAAACGGTGCAAAGCCGCTTATTTTGAATGGCTAAGCGATAGCGAGCAAAACATTCTTAAAAAAGTGAAAGAATAATCCTGTCACGGTCTCGGCTAAGCCGAGACGGGTTCGAGTCCTCTCGGCTGAGCCGAGACAAAAAGCCTCACAGTAATGTGGGGCTTTTTGTTATGGGATATTATGTTTACATATTGAGAAGTCAGTTGGATGGAACTTATTACAAGGGAGTTTCCGAAAATTATTCTGAACGGCTTGATGCGCATAATCGAGGGGAATCAACTTATACAAAAAACAAAACCCCATGGAAATTGATTTATGTTGAAGAATGTCCTGATAAAAAAACAGCGCTCATACGGGAGAAAAAATTGAAACGGTGCAAAGCCGCTTATTTTGAATGGCTAAGCGATAGCGAGCAAAACATTCTTAAAAAAGTGAAAGAATAATCCTGTCACGGTCTCGGCTAAGCCGAGACGGGTTCGAGTCCTCTCGGCTGAGCCGAGACAAAAAGCCTCACAGTAATGTGGGGTTTGTTTGTTTATATCGTTACAAGAAATTGAAAAGTTGTGTTTTCTGGCATATTTTTGAAATAAAAAACGACCATGAAGAATTCACAAATCGAAGCGGTATTTGAAAACAGGATATTGTAAGTAAAATTCATGGACAATGCCGTCATCAACAAGGAAGACTTGGAAGAAATTTATGCTTTTGCAAACGAAAGGGCGAATGGCAAGCGCTATTGTGTCATGTTCGAATCGGAAAAACATTATGAGTTGACTGAAGATGGTCTTGAATATTTATTGGAAAACCCACACAAGGAAAATATCATAGCGAAAGTGTATGTGTTGAACAATGCGGAATCGGAAAGGAAAACGAGACTGCATTTATTGTTTGACAAGCCGGAAATAAAGCCTAACCTCTTTCATAATGCGGATCAGGGAAAGTCATGGTTGAAAAGCAAGTTGCAAAGGGAATTCCTTTGACCTATCGGTAATAGCATGAGTGAAAAATCAAACGCTCAACTCTCAAATTCACTTGTGGCGTGGAATATTATTTTCGGCGACTTCTCCTTGGTTACATTCAATATCCATTCTGTCGCGGCAAAAAATACAGGGCGGTCTTCCTTGTCGTAAGCAATCGCTGATGATTTGCTGTTGATGAAATTCGCCAATTCTTTTTTATCATCGCTTGTGATCCACAATGCCTTGTAATAATTCAGGGGACGGAACTCGCATTTTGCACCGTATTCGTGTGCGATACGGAACTGAAGGACTTCAAACTGCAATTCTCCCACCGTTCCGATGATTTTCCGTTGACCGGGTTGTTGAATGAACAATTGCGCAACACCTTCTTCTGTCAATTGCCGCAATCCCTTTTCAAGCTGTTTTGTTTTCATCGGATCCCTGTTCTCCACTTCCTTGAAAATTTCGGGAGAGAAACTTGGAATTCCCTTGAAATGCAATTCTTCGCCTTCGCTCAATGTGTCCCCAATCTTGAAATTGCCGGTATCAAACAACCCGATCACATCGCCAGGATAACCGTCTTCAATTATCTTTTTTTCATTGGCAATGAAAGAAGTCGGATTGGAGAAACGCAATTGTTTTTTCAGGCGCGTATGGAAATAAAATTTATTCCGTTCGAATTTTCCCGAACAGATTCTCACAAATGCAATCCTGTCACGGTGATTGGGATCCAGATTGGCGTGGATTTTAAAAACGAATCCGGTAAAGGGTTTTTCATCCGCTTTTATTTCCCGTTCCAATGCCATGCGCGCATGCGGAGCGGGAGCGATTTCCAAAAATGTTTCCAGCAATTCCTGCACACCGAAATTATTGATCGCCGATCCGAAAAAAACAGGGGCAAGCAAACCTTCGCGATAAAGTTCCTGGTCGAACGGTTCGTAAACGGCTTCAATCAGATTGATGTCTTCACGCAATTTGTTCACCTTGTCTTCATCCACATATTTCAAGATCTCATCCTTGAAAACATCGTCAATGTTTATTTCGGAATCCTGGATGGTTGTTTTTGCCGAATTGAAAAGATTCAATTTATGCTTGTAAATATTATAAACGCCCTTGAACGAACTTCCCTGTGAAATAGGCCAGGAAAGCGGACGCACGTGAATCGCCAATTTTTTTTCCACCTCTTCCATCAAGTCAAATGGATCTTTCCCTTCACGGTCCATCTTGTTGATGAAAATGATCACCGGTGTATTTCTCATGCGGCAAACGTTCATCAGTTTTTCCGTTTGTTCCTCCACACCTTTCACACAATCGATCACGAGAATGACGGAATCCACAGCTGTCAATGTGCGATAGGTGTCTTCCGCAAAATCCTTGTGACCGGGTGTGTCGAGAATGTTGACGCGTTTCCCCAAATATTCGAATGCCATTACCGAAGTTGAAACGGAAATTCCCCGCTGCTTTTCAATCTCCATGAAATCGGATGTGGCTGTTTTTTTTATTTTATTGTTCTTGACCGCGCCCGCCGTATTGATGGCACCGCCGAACAGCAACAACTTTTCAGTCAATGTTGTTTTCCCCGCGTCAGGATGGGAGATGATGCCGAATGTCCTGCGACGTGCAATTTCCTGTTCTGTGTCCATTTGTATTGCTGAAAATCAGCGACGGCAAATTTAATTGATTAATGGAGAGGGTGGAGGAAATATTTGTGTGGCAGGAGGCAAGCGCCAAGTGACAGAAGTGAAAAAATAAGTTGAGAAAAGTAAAAATGGATATAAATTGGGAACAGGATTTTGGAATGAAAAATATTTCCCCCAACACTTGTCCCCGAATCTCACTTCTGCCAATACCACTTCTCCGTATTCGGCGAATTCACTTCCTGTTTCCAATAATAAATGTCAACGATTTTCTTGTCGGCGGTTTTCAGTTGACGGTTATAAATTGCGGTGATGGGATCGAAAGACAAATCAGTAACACCGATTGTAAAAGTTTCAGGTGGCGGCGGTGGAGCAGGGGCGGGCGGTGGTGCAACTTCCCCTTCTTTCAAAGGCGGAGCAGGTTTTGCGGGAGGCGCTTTCGGTGGAGGACTCTTCGCAACAACGACAGTGAATTTGTTGAACTCGAGAAGGTTCTTCAGGAATTCCACCCGTTCAGGCGAACATTGTTTTTCTACAATGGAACATTTTATTCCATCGACCTCTTCAAAAGCGTGATTGGGATTTAATGCCATTGTGAAATCAATTTGTGAAAAGGGAAACGATGTAATCGTAAACGCCGCTGTAAAATCCTGTTGCAACAATGCCGATCATACAAATGGCCAACGCAATTTTTGTGGCGGGACTTCCTGAAATTTTTTCCATCGGTTGCTCGTTCCTGTTGATGAAAATCGCTTTTACGATTCTCAAATAATAATAAAGCGATACAACCATATTGAGCGCGGCAAAAGCGATGAGCAGATAATTCCCGTTGGATGCACCTGCCGTTACCAAAAACATTTTTCCGAAAAATCCCGCTGTCGGGGGAATTCCCGCCAATGAAAAAACAGCCAATGCCATAACCCAACCGAGAACAGGATTGTTCTTATAGAAGCCATCCATCTCGCTGATGTTTTCTTTTCCCGTTTGAACGGAAATCATTCCGACAACACCGAATGCAGCGAGATTCGAGAAAATATAAACGACAAGGAAATAAATGGCTGCAGTTGATCCCATCGCTCCGCCTTGTGAAAGTCCGAGAAGAATGTAACCGATTTGTGTGATGGAAGAAAAGGCAAGGAAACGCTTGATGTTATCCTGACGAATGGCAAATAAATTTCCGACCGTGATTGTCAGCACAATTGAAATCAACAACAGATGATTCCATGCATCAGCCATTCCATGGAAGAGATTGACAAGTACATTGACAAAAACAAAAACGATTGCACCTTTTGAAATGACGGAGAGATAAGATGTAACGGGAACCGGCGAACCTTCATACACATCGGCTGTCCAGAAGTGAAATGGAACAACGGATAGTTTGAATGCAAATCCGGCGAAAACAAAAATGAGCGAAAGCAATTGCAACGTGCTTCCGTTCAGGTGAGCTGAAATTCCTGCAAAATCAATCGCTCCCGTTGTGCCGTACAACAATGAAATTCCGAAAAGCAAAACGCCGGAAGCGAATGCGGAAGACAAGATCATTTTCAAGGCGGCTTCGGAAGATTTCACTTTATCCAAATCGAAATTGGAAAGTGCTGCGAGTGGAATGGTGGAAAGTTCCAATCCGAGATAAAGCATCATGAAATTTCCGGATGAAACCATGAATTCCATTCCGAGAAGTGTCGACAAAAGCAAAATGTAGAATTCCAACATGTGTTCGTGTTTCTTCAGCCAATCCCACGCCAACAATGAAATCATCAAGGTGCCGAATGCAAGTATGTTTTTTTCAAGAACGATAATTGCATTGGTGTGATACATGCCACTGAACAATTCGCCTTCGCGATTCATGAAAAATCCCATTGCGAAATTGACGAGCAACAATAAATTCGCAACACTCAACAGCATCGAAGGTTCCTTTACGCCATCCCATATTTTCAGGAACAGCAAAAAGAAGATGATGAGCATCAAACTCACTTCCGGTTTCATCAAGACGAAAAAATCAGTTCCCATAGAATCAGATTCCTCCGGTATTTGCTAAACGGTCCATAATAATTTGTGTGTCGGGCGAAATCATATTTGTGAGCCAGAAAGGCGCCATTCCTATTGCCAGGATCGCAAGAATCAACATGACGGCTGCGAGCCTTTCATTCCATGTGGCATCTTTCAGATCAAGAAAATGTTTGTCTTTTATCGGTCCCATTACCGAAGCGCCGGCTGCACGCAAAATGTAAACCGCCGTAACAACAATTGACGCACATGCAAGCACAGTGGCGAGACGATGCCAGAATTCCTCGACTTGCCATGCTCCCATGAAAATGGTCATTTCAGCAACGAAACCGCTGAGTCCGGGAAGTCCGAGTGAACACAAACCTGCAATGACAAACACCACTCCGATGAATGGAATCACTTTCAACAATCCTCCGAGTTGCGCTACCTGTCGTGTATGTGCACGCTCGTAAAGCATTCCGATTGCGGCGAAGAAAAGGGCTGTCATGATACCGTGCGAAACCATTTGCATCACTGCCCCGATGATTGCCGTTTTTGTCAGCATGCCGATTCCCAACAGGATGAATCCGCAATGGGAAACGGAAGAATAAGCATTGATGTATTTCAAATCGGTTTGCATCAATGTTGCGAATGCGCCATAGATGATTGCAATTGTTGCCACCAAAATGATGAGCCAGGAATATTGATGTGCACCTTCGGGAAGCAGATAAGTTGCGACACGCAAACAACCGTAGCTTCCGAGTTTCATGGAAATGCCGGCGAGAAACATGGATGCAGCCGTTGGAGCGGATGAGTGTCCGTCGGGCGCCCATGTGTGAAAAGGGAACATGGCGGTGAATACACCGAA
>CAYMZV010000252.1:0-6547 GCA_964394965.1 uncultured Chryseobacterium sp. | reverse complement strand
TTGTTGGTGTTGTACTTGATACATTGCAACAAATTGAAAGTTATCTCTTAATGCGTCACTACGACGGACTGATGAAGTCTGGTCGGATAAAGGGTCGTTCATCAGTGGGTATGCAGGCAACGGCCCAGTACTAACTTGAGTTATGATTCATTATAAGACAAAAGAAGAGATTGAATTAATCAGACTTAGTTCTTTACTTGTTGGCAGAACCCTTGCAGCAGTTGCAGCAGAAATAAAACCCGGTGTAACTACTGCGGCTATTGATAAGATAGCGGAAACATTCATTTTGGATCATGGTGGAAAACCTGCATTCAAAAATTACAGGGGCTTTCCAGCTACACTTTGTGTTTCACCAAATGCACAAGTTGTACATGGGATTCCCGGGAAATATGAGCTTCGTGATGGAGACATAATTTCAGTTGATTGCGGTGTTGTAATGAATGGTTTTTATGGCGATTCAGCATTCACTTTTCCTGTTGGAAATGTAAAACCGGAAGTGATGAAACTCTTGCGCGTAACCAAGGAAAGTTTATACAAAGGGCTTGAAAAAGCGATTGTAGGTGGACGACTCGGTGATATCAGCGAAGCAATCCAGTTTCATGCTGAAAGCAATGGATTCTCTGTTGTGCGTGAATTGGTTGGTCATGGTGTTGGCAAAAACCTGCACGAGGAACCTGAAGTTGCCAATTACGGACGAAAAGGAAGTGGTCCGAAGCTAGCTGAAGGGTTGGTAATTGCAGTTGAGCCCATGATCAATATGGGCAAACGGAACATTCGTCAGGAACGCGATGGATGGACGATTACAACTGTTGATGGATTGCCGTCCGCTCATTATGAGCATACAATAGCAATCAGTGAAAACAAGGCAGATATTCTGTCATCGTTCGCGGAAATCGAACAGGTATTGAAAGAAAAAAAGATTGAACTATAAAAAATAAATGGCAAAAACACCAAGTATAGAGCAAGACGGGACAATCCTTGAATCCCTTTCCAATGCGATGTTTCGCGTTGAGTTGGAAAATGGACATGTCATCACTGCTCATATCTCTGGCAAAATGCGAATGCATTACATCAAGATTTTGCCAGGAGACAAAGTGAAGGTGGAAATTTCACCTTATGATTTGACAAAGGGACGAATTTCGTACCGGTACAAATAAATGAGTTGCTGTTTTCTGAAATGAGTTGCAGAAAGCAGAAAATGGAAACAGAAACTGATTAATAAAAACGAAAATGAAAGTCAGAACATCAGTAAAGAAAAGAAGCCCCGAGTGCATCATTGTGCGCCGTAAGGGTCGTCTTTATGTGATCAACAAAAAAAATCCGAAGTTCAAACAACGTCAGAAAAACTGATAAGCCTCGGTTACGAATTAACGAACAATAATACAACACGATAAATGGCAAGAATTGCTGGTATCGATTTACCAAAAAACAAACGTGGCGAAATAGGTTTAACCTATATTTTCGGCATTGGTCGCAGTACAGCTCGCAAAATCCTGAGTGAAGCGGGTATCGATTTCGATACCAAAGTTTCTGAATGGAATGATGAACAACTGGGCAAGATCCGTACACTGATCGGCGACAAAATAAAAGTGGAAGGTGCATTGCGCTCCGAAGTTCAACTACACATCAAGCGATTGATGGACATTGGAAGCTATCGCGGCATTCGCCATCGTCTCGGACTTCCAGTACGTGGCCAGACAACCAAAAACAATTCACGTACCCGTAAAGGAAAACGCAAGACAGTTGCCAACAAGAAAAAGGTAACCAAATAAAAACCCAATCATTGAAAGTTTCCCTGAAACCGACAATGTAACAGTGACAACAAAGTCATGGCAAAACAAGCAGCAACACAACAATCTGGCAAAGGAGCTCCGGCAGCGGGAAAAGCCCCAGCTAAAAAACGCGTCGTAAAAGTCGATGCCGTTGGAGAAGCACACATCAATGCTACTTTCAATAATATCATCATCACTCTTACCAATATGGCAGGTCAAACTGTCTCTTGGTCAAGTGCAGGTAAAATGGGATTTCGCGGATCCAAGAAAAACACGCCTTATGCAGCTCAAACCGCCTCATCGGATGCAGCAAAAGTTGCATTTGAAGCAGGTCTTCGCAAAGTGAAAGTTTATGTAAAAGGTCCAGGGGCTGGTCGCGAATCTGCAATTCGTACGCTCAATCAGGCTGGAATTGAAGTGACTGAAATCATTGATTTGACACCTATTCCACATAACGGCTGCCGTCCACCAAAACGCCGCCGCGTATAATTTATTCATTGACAATTCTAACAACCAAGCGATAACAGATGGCTAGATACATCGGTCCAAAATCGAAAATTGCCCGCAAATTCAAAGAGCCAATTTTCGGCCCTGACAAGGCTCTTGAAAAAAAGGCATATCCTCCAGGACAACACGGTCCCAATGCTAAACGTGCAAAAAAATCAGAGTATGCCGTACAGCTTACCGAGAAACAAAAAGTGAAATACACTTATGGCATTCTCGAGCGTCAGTTCGCCATTATTTTCGATCGCGCTTCACGTGCGAAAGGAATTACAGGTGAAGTGCTTCTGCAATTGATTGAAGCGCGTCTTGACAATGTCGTTTACAGAATGGGAATTTCCCCATCACGTTCCGGCGCCCGTCAGCTTGTTTCCCATCGTCACATTACGGTAAATGGAAGTGTGGTCAATATTCCATCATACACATTGAATCCCGGTGATGTAATCGGTGTCCGTGAAAAATCAAAATCAATCGAGGCGATTTCAAATTCAATCGGATCGGGCAATAATTATCCTTGGATTGAATTCAATCCAACAGCATTGGAAGGAAAGTTTGTAAGCTATCCTGAGCGTACACAGATTCCTGAAAACATCAAGGAACAGCTCATCGTCGAATTGTATTCGAAATAAAATATCAGTGCCGGGCAGGGGCCATAACGCCTGCTGAAATAAAAATAGTTTCAAACGAACAAGAAATAACCACAATGGGTATCCTAGCATTCCAGAAACCAGATAAGGTAATAATGATCCAATCCAGTGAAACTGATGGGCTTTTCGAATTCCGTCCGTTGGAACCTGGTTATGGTATTACAATCGGTAATGCTCTTCGTCGTATTCTCCTTTCCTCCTTGGAAGGTTATGCAATCACCACCCTTCGCGTTGATGGTGTTGAGCATGAATTTTCCACCATCAAAGGAGTGATGGAAGACGTTACCGAAATCGTTCTTAATTTGAAACAGGTTCGATTCAAACGTCAAATTGAATCCACTGATAGCGAAAAAGTTGTTGTAAACATTACCGGAAAAACACAGTTGACAGCCGGTGATATTGGAAAATTCACTTCCGGTTTTCAGGTTTTGAATCCTGATTTCGTAATCTGCAACATGGAAGCGAATGTGAAACTCAAACTTGAATTGACAATCGAAAAAGGACGCGGTTATGTTCCTGCCGATGAAAACAAACCGGTGAACGCTGCAATTGGATTGATTCCAATCGATGCCATTTATACTCCTATCCGTAACGTAAAATATGCGGTGGAAAATTATCGTGTTGAACAGAAAACCGATTATGAAAAACTCGTTCTCGAGATTATCACCGACGGTTCCATTCATCCGAAAGACGCTTTGAAAGAAGCTGCAAAAATCCTGATTCACCATTTCATGCTCTTCTCCGATGACAAGATCACTCTTGACACGGTTGAAAAAGCATCCACTGAAGAATTCGATGAGGATTCATTGCACATGCGCCAACTCCTGAAAACGAAATTGGTTGACATGGATCTTTCGGTTCGTGCACTCAATTGCCTCAAGGCGGCCGACGTTGAAACATTGGGTGACCTTGTTTCATTCAACAAGAATGACCTCTTGAAATTCCGCAACTTCGGTAAAAAATCACTTACTGAATTGGAAGAACTTGTAGCAGCAAAAGGGCTTCAGTTCGGAATGAATGTCGCAAAATATAAACTCGATCGCGACTAAATTGTTGAAACGCCAAATGCGTTTTAATAAAACAGATTAAATAAAATGAGACACGGAAATAAAAACAATAACCTCAGCCGCACAAAAGCACACCGCAGTGCGATGCTGTCGAACATGGCGAGTTCATTGATCATGCACAAGCGCATCAATACCACTCTTGCCAAGGCGAAAGTGCTTCGCTCTTTCATCGAACCGCTGATTACACGTTCAAAACCGGTTGATACAAAAGTTGAAGACACTCACAATCGCCGTGTTGTGTTCAGCTACCTTGGAAACAAGGAAGCGGTTGCAGAACTTTTCAAGGAAGTGGGACCGAAAGTGGCTAACCGTGCAGGCGGATATACCCGCATCATCCGTTACAGCATTACTTCCAGCTCCAAGCCTACGGCTAAACGCAGAATGGACAATGCCGACATGGCAATGATCGAATTGGTTGATTACAACGAATTGTTGCTCAACGTGAAGAGTGAGGGCAAAAAAGCGAAAACAACCCGTCGTGGCCGTGGAAAAACGAAAAAATCAGAAAACACCGAAACATCAACCGAAAGCAAAAGTGAATAATTTGTCAGCAAGTTGATTTCAACACAAAAAAGGGATAAGGTATTTTTGCCTCATCCCTTTTTCTTTTATACAAAATCCTGATAACAAAGTGGAGGAGAAAGAATCCAAATCCCATCGACCCAAATACGTCGCACTTCAACCGGCAATCCTTTTGCTGGAAGATGGAACTGTTTTTCATGGAAAAGCAGCAGGTGCAATCGGAACGACAACCGGAGAAATCTGTTTCAATACCGGAATGTCGGGCTATCAGGAAATTTTCACTGACCCTTCCTATTTCGGACAAATCCTCGTTGCGACCAATGTACATATTGGAAATTATGGCATCAAGAACGAAGAGGTCGAATCGGAATCAATCAAGATTTCCGGATTGGTTTGCAAAAAATTCAGTGAAGTTTATTCCCGCCCGCTTGCCGATAAATCCATCAAGGATTATTTTCTCCAGGAAAAAATTGTCGGCATTTGTGAAGTCGATACGCGCGCAATCGTCAGGCACATCCGCGACCGTGGCGCAATGAACGCAATCATTTCGAGCGACAATCTTGATATTGTCTCATTGAAAGAAAAACTGTCGAAAGTCCCTTCCATGGCAGGACTTGAACTTTCTTCCAAGGTCTCGACAAAGGCTGCGTACACGGTGGGAGATCCCGGTGCGAAATACAAGGTTGCGCTGCTCGATCTCGGGGTGAAAAAAAACATTGTGCGTTGTCTGGTCGAGCGTGGGTGTTTTGTGAAGGTTTTCCCAATGAAAACTTCTGCCGAAGAAATGATCGCATTTTCCCCCGACGGTTTCCTGATTTCAAATGGACCGGGAGATCCTGCAGTCATGAATGACGAAACAAAAACCGTAAAGGCACTGATTGACAGCGGAACGCCTGTTTTCGGAATTTGCCTCGGACATCAATTGATAGGTCAAGCGTTTGGGCTTTCCACCTATAAAATGCACAACGGGCATCGCGGAATAAATCATCCGGTGAAAAATCTCCTCACCGGAAAATCGGAAATCACTTCCCAGAATCACGGATTTGCAGTAAAGGCGGAAGATGTTTCGAAAAATGATGAAATTGAAATTACACACATCAATCTCAACGATAAAACAATCGAAGGACTTCGCCACAAGGTGAAAAAGGTTTTCTGCGTACAGTATCATCCTGAAGCCTCTCCCGGTCCGCACGACTCACGTTATCTCTTCGATGATTTTGTCAAGTTGATGTCGAGCGTGAGAAAACCTGCATCCGTTTAAATTCAGGATTCCCGATTTTTAATCGGAAGTCGCCAATCAACAAATCAATAAATCGCCATGAGTTTCATTGCACAAATCCAAGCCAGACAAATTCTCGATTCACGTGGAAATCCCACCATTGAAGTTGATGTGATTACAACTGACGGAACAATTGGCCGCGCAGCTGTTCCTTCGGGTGCATCAACCGGTTCGCATGAAGCGGTGGAATTGCGGGATGGAGATAAAAAATTGTATGGTGGAAAAGGTGTTTTGAAAGCGGTGAACAATGTGAACACAATCATCAAGGAAGAGCTGAATGGGATGTACATTTATGACCAGTCGGCGATTGATGCAAAAATGATTGCATTGGATGGAACATCAAACAAGGGCAATCTCGGTGCGAATGCCATTCTCGGAGTTTCACTCGCATGTGCGAAAGCGGCTGCAGAAGGATTGGGACAACCGTTGTACCGTTATGTGGGTGGTGTGAATGCAAATTTGCTTCCGATTCCGATGATGAATATCCTGAATGGTGGTGCACATGCGGATAATGGAATCGATTTTCAGGAATTCATGATCATGCCGGTGGGTGCGAATGCTTTCAGCGATGCATTGCGCATGGGCACGGAAGTTTTCCATCACCTGAAAAAAGTCTTGAAAGACAAGGGTTATGCTACGAATGTGGGTGATGAAGGTGGATTTGCACCCAATATAAAAAGCAACGAGGAGGCGATTGAGTATGTGCTGAAAGCGATTGACATTGCGGGTTACAAGGCAGGCAAGGATATTTACATTGCA
>CAYMZV010000251.1:0-6568 GCA_964394965.1 uncultured Chryseobacterium sp. | reverse complement strand
ATCTATGCGCACGTCACCGATTCGGCGATTTTCAAGGAATTGTACCGTTCCGCCTTTGGAAAATTCCCTGAAGAGAAAATGAAAGCGCGATTCATTTCGCGTTTCAATTCCATGCTCGACGCGGCAAGGTTGGATCAGCCCACCTCTTTCCATCCTGTTCCCGGCGCTGCCGATTTCATCAAACGGCTTTCCGCAAATGAAAATTTTCCAGTTGCCTTTGCCACCGGTGCAAACAAGGTTTCCGCAAAAATGAAATTGAAAGAGATCGGAATCGATATGGAAATTTTTCCGCATGCCTCATCCGACGATTCCGATTCGAGAGAGGAAATCATGCGCAAGGCGATCGCACGTGCTGAAATACATTACGGCAAGAATAATTTTGAATCCGAAACTTCTTCCATCATTTATTTCGGCGACGGCGAATGGGATTTTCACGCCACCAAAAATCTCGGCATGCCTTTCATCGGCGTCGATCTCCATCAATCGGGGAGATTGGAAAAGCTGGGCACAAAAAACATCATCCGCGATTATACCGACAGTGAAAGGGTTTTCGGAATAATCGAATCGCTTTTGCAATGAAAGAATTCCCGAACTGTTGCACTTTGAAACATACAATTTGCGGTTCGGGTTGAATTTGTATTGGTGGTTTTACAGGGACTAAAATAAAGTCAACCATTAAACCCTTTCCATTCCGTCGCATCTTACTTTTGAAAATATTTTCACATGAAAAACATTTTTCTCCTCGCACTTTCATTTTTCATCCTTACCTCCGCATCGCAAAAGGAAAATTTCAATTCCATTTTCGACAACTATTACAACGAGGCGAAAGGTCGCGGTAACGGAGTTTGTGTCATCATCCTGAAGGGAAGTGACACTCTTTTCTCACGCTCGCAAGGCGACATCCAAGCAACAACCGTCATTCCAATTGCCTCCGCTTCCAAATGGCTTTCTGCAACCGTCATCATGGCACTTGTCGATGATGGAAAATTATCACTCGACGATTCGATCGGAAAATTCCTGCCGAATCTTTCCGCCGAAAAACGGGGATTGACTTTCCGCCATTGCTTTTCACATTCGTCCGGAATGCCCGGAAAGAATTTCATGGCGAAAGGCTTGAACAACCGCAATATTTCCATGGACGATTGCGTGAAAGACATTGACGCAAATTTTCATCCCGAACACAAGCAGGGTGAAGCATTCGAATACGGCGGACTTTCCATGCAACTCGCCGGGCACGCTGCGGAAATTGCAGGAGGAATGCTGTTCTCCGATCTGCTGAAAAAATATGTGACGGATCCGCTCGACATGAAAAACACTTCTTTCAATCCCGCCAGCAGTGCCACCACCAATCCAATGATTGCGGGTGGAATAAAATCGTGCGCGAATGATTATCTGCATTTCCTTCAAATGCTGCTGAACAAGGGAATGTACAACGGCAAAAGAATCCTCTCGGAAAAATCGCTCAATGAAATGCTGAAAAATGAAATTCCGGAAAATGCGCTCATCATAAAAAGTCCGTTCGACAATTCGAACAATGCAACCCTGAAAAATGAAAAAGCCCGTTACGGAATCGGAAACTGGTGCGAAATTTATGATCCTGCAACCGGCATTCCCGATCTCTCCTCTTCACCCGGACTTTTCGGTTTCACGCCTTGGTACGACGAAAAACACGGCATCATCGGAGTCATTTCCGTATTGAGTTCCTATCAGAAAGGCGGCGGACTTTATGTGGCGATGCGTGAAGAAGCCGACAAGGAATAGTGGACAGAAAAAAAGTGGCAGCGGCAGGAAAATTTGAAATCGGAAATCAACAAATCTAAAATCCCTACGGTTCATCATAACTAATCACAACCTTCTCCGTTATCGGATGTGATTGGCAGGTGAGAATATATCCCAACTCCACTTCTTCCTGCGACAGTGCAAAATTCTGATCCATGTGCACTTCTCCTTCCATCAGTTTTGCGCGGCAGGTGCAACACACTCCCCCCTTGCACGCAAACGGGACATCCAATCCGGCTTCCTGCGCGGTATCCAAAACCGATTTTCCATTCGACGCCAAATCAAAAACGGTTTCTTCGTCATCGAGAATCACAGTGAGTTTGCTGTGAATGATTTCGCCTGATTGTTTTTCCTCCGCAGCTTTCACGGCTTCGGCAACAGCTGTAAAATATTCGATGTGGATTTTTTTCTGATCCACTTTCATTTCATTCAAAACCGTCTTCACATTTTCCATCATCGGTCCCGGACCGCAAATGAAAAACTCGTTGTCGGATTTCAAGTCAGCGTATTTTGAAACAAGTGCCTTGACTTTTTCATTCGTCAACATTCCCTTGCAAAGCTCATCCGTTTCTTCCTGACAATTTTCAAGCACATGCACAATCCGGAAACGATTTGGATTTTCAGTGTAAAGTGTATCCAATTGTTTCTTGAAAATCACCGAAGCGTGATCGCGATTGCCATAAAAAAGCATGAGTTTGCTTTTCGGTTCGCTTTTCAAAACGGTTTTGATAATGGAAAACATCGGCGTGATTCCACTTCCGCCGGCAAACAGGAAATAATTTTTCTGATGTGCGGCATCCATCGGCGAATGGAAATTTCCCATCGGCGGCATTACCTCCATTACATCACCCACTTTCAGGATGTCGTTGATGAAAACGGATGCGCGACCATCTTTCACTTTTTTCACCGCCACCCGAAATTCGTTATCCGCCACCGGACTTGTGCACAACGAGTAGGAGCGGCGCAATTCCTCGCCCTTCACATTCAACTTCAAGGTCACATATTGTCCCTGCAAATAATTGAATTCATTTTTCACATCGGCAGGCACATCAAAAACAACGGAAACACAATCGGGAGTTTCACGCGTAATTTCTGCAACCTTTAATTTATGAAATCGTGCCATTGAATGGAGCGGGTTTTTAAAGCGCACAAAAATAGAAAAAATGAGCGGCAAGTGACGTGTGACCTGTGGCATGCATATTTTTTGCATTTTATTGCTTGTCAACTGACACTTGTCACTTTCCATATTTCATTGACAATTGTCATTCCCCATAACAGCGGGCATTTCCGTATATTTGTAACCTAAAGAAATGCCCAAATCCATTATGGAAAATTCAGTTCAATTCGAAGATAACTTCAACGCAAAACTCGAGCGAAACGAATTCATCGAGCCAAAAGATTGGATGCCGGAAAAATACCGCAAGACATTGATCCGCCAGATTTCACAGCATGCCCATTCCGAAATCATCGGTATGCAACCCGAAGGCAATTTCATTACGCGCGCTCCTTCATTGCGACGCAAGGCCGTGTTGCTGGCAAAGGTGCAGGATGAGGCTGGCCATGGACTTTATTTGTACAGTGCCTGCGAAACAATGGGAATCAGCCGCGAAGAATTGATTGAACAATTGCACACCGGCAAGGCAAAATATTCCAGCATCTTCAATTATCCGACTTTGACGTGGGCCGATATGGGCGCCATCGGTTGGTTGGTGGATGGTGCTGCAATTGTGAATCAGGTCATGTTGCAACGCACTTCTTATGGTCCGTATTCGCGTGCCATGGTGCGTATCTGCAAGGAGGAAAGTTTTCACCAGCGTCAGGGTTATGAAATCATGTGTGTGTTGGCGAAAGGAACTCCCGAACAAAGGCAAATGGCGCAGGATGCATTGAACCGTTGGTGGTGGCCTTCCATCATGATGTTTGGTCCGCACGACAGTCAATCGAAAAATACGGCAGACTCCGTTCGTTGGAAAATAAAACGTGAATCAAACGATGAGTTGCGTCAAAAATTCATTGACCGCACTGTTGGACAAGCCGAATTTCTCGGTCTGACAATTCCCGATCCCGATTTGAAATGGAATGAGGCACGTGCACATTATGATTTCGGAGAAATCGATTGGACGGAATTCAATAATGTCGTGGCGGGAAATGGTCCGTGCAACAAACAGCGTCTCGCGCATCACATCAAGGCACATAACGATGGTGCATGGGTTCGCGAAGCGGCAAATGCCTATGCGAAGAAAAAAATGGCAAGAGAAAAAAATTCCCTCGTAGCTTGAGTTGTTAATCATTAGCGATCGGTTATTGGAAAAACAATGCTGATCGTTAAGAACTGATAACTACTAACCAATAACCAATCACTCAAACAAATGAGTAATACACAAGACAATCAATTTCCGCTTTGGGAAGTTTTCGTTCAGGCAAAATCGGGAACGCCGCACAAACATGTGGGAAGTCTTCATGCTGCCGACAAGGAAATGGCGTTGGAAAATGCGCGTGACCTTTACACACGCCGCAATGAAGGCACAAGCATTTGGGTTGTTCCCGCTGCGATGATCACCGCCTCTTCTCCCGAAGATCTCGGCGCATTTTTCGAACCGGCGAATGACAAGGCTTATCGCCATCCCACTTTTTATGTAATTCCCGAAGGAGTAAAATATCTGTAAGCGAAAATAAAATGAGCATTACAAAACAACAGGCACTTCAGGATTTCGCCTCCCATCTCGGTGACAACAGCCTTATTCTCGGACACCGACTTTCCGAATTGTGCAGCTACGGTCCGTTTCTCGAAGAGGATATTGCATTGACAAACATCGCACTCGATTACGTGGGACAGGCGCGCATCATGCTTACCTATGCGGCGCAAGTGGAAGGGAAAAACCGTACGGAAGATGATTTCGCTTATACACGTACCCACGAGGAATTCAGCAATGCGCTTTTGGTGGAACAACCGAATGGCGATTTCGGAAATACAATTGCGCGCCAACTTTATTATTCCGTTTTTGCCTATCTCCTTTATTCGGAACTAAAAAACAGTACAGACGAAACACTGGCAGGATTCGCCGGAAAAGCGCTGAAGGAAATCACTTACCACGTTCGCCATTGCAGCGAATGGACAGTTCGTCTCGGCGATGGAACCGAGGAAAGCAAACTACGCATGCAAAATGCGATTGACAATTTATTCCCGTTCACCAACGATCTTTTCGCCACAACCGAAGGTGATCAGCTTTTGCAAAAGGAAAATATCATTCCGGATATTCCGGCTTTAAAAACAAAGTGGACGTCTATGGTTTCCGACGTGTTGAATCGCGCAACTTTGACAATGCCCGATGCAAATACATGGCAACAAAGTGGAAGCCGTACAGGAAAACATTCTGAATATTTGAGTTATATCGTTGGTGAAATGCAATCGATTGCGAGGGTTTATCCCGGAGCGCAGTGGTAACTGAATTGCCAATCTGTTGATTGCCGGTTTGCGATTAAAAAATAAATCGGCAATTGGCAATCAAGAAATCCGAAATCCTTTTCATGGGAGAAGTTCATAAAATATCCACCGCCAATCACAATCTTCCAACTGAAATCTGGGAAATCCTGAAAGAAGTGGTGGATCCGGAAATTCCCGTGCTTACTGTCATTGACATGGGCGTGGTGCGCGATGTGGTCATTTCCCCAACTGAAATTGAGGTTTCGATCACTCCCACTTACAGCGGTTGTCCTGCAATGGAAATGATTGCCAACGATATCAAATCTGCACTTGCCCGAAACGGATATTCCAACGTAAAAATAAAAACGGTTCTCTCCCCCACTTGGACAACCGACTGGATTACCGATGAGGCAAAGGAAAAATTGCGCAGGTACGGAATCGCGCCACCCGAACATTCGACTGCAGACAAGAATTCACTATTGGGAAAACCGAAAGTGGTGAAATGTCCGCGCTGCAAATCGGAACACACGGAAATGATTTCGCAATTCGGTTCCACAGCCTGCAAGGCATTGTGGAAATGTCTGGATTGCAAGGAACCGTTTGATTATTTCAAGTGCATTTGAGGAAACAGGGGGGACTCGAAATTGGCACGGGGGACGAAGTTGGGACGGGGGACGAAATTGGGGCGAGAGACGGGAATGGGAAATTGGGACAAGGGACGAGGTTGGGATGTGGGACGAGGTTGGGGCGAGAGACGGGAATGGGAAATTGGGACGGGGGGGTTCATTTCAAAAAACTGTAATCAATCTACACTATCTCTAAAATCTGTGGCTTAACTTTGCGCCATGGCATTTCTCAGTTTCATCGGGTCATTGGTTTTTGGTGTTCCGCTCATCACTGCATTTTGTGCGCGGCGATTCGGAAGATCATTCTGGAAATGGTTTGCCATCGGTTGTGTCTTGCCGATCGTTTCGGTTTATATCCTCTTGCTCTTGCCGGAACCGAAAAAAGAAAAAATCTCCTGATTAACTTATCTTTGAGTGTAACAGAAATAAAATGAGCAACACCTTCGTCACTTCGGAAATTATTGGAAATGTAGCGGTCATCAAATTGAATCGCCCCGAAAAATTCAACAGCTTCAACCGCGAAATGGCTTTGCAATTGCAGGATGCCTTGGACAAGGCGGAGGGTGATAAAAATGTTCGTGCGATTTTATTTACAGGTGTCGGAAAAGCATTTTGCGCCGGACAGGATCTCAGTGAGGCAATTGATGGAAGCGGTCCAGGAATCGAAAAGATTGTGCGTGAACATTACAACCCGATCATTCTTCGTTTGCGGAAAATAGAAAAACCGATTGTATGCGCC
>CAYMZV010000250.1:0-6620 GCA_964394965.1 uncultured Chryseobacterium sp. | reverse complement strand
TCCGCTCGGCGGTTTCGGTTTGCGGCTGGATCAGGATGGGAATATCATTTTGTGGCCCAATCAAAGCAATGATTTTGCAACTGAAATGGGTTATCAGAAAGGCGACATCCTGGTTTCTTTCAACGGAACAAAAATCACACTCGACAATGCCGCGAAAGTTCTGGGCGACTTCAACAAGCAAGCTGCGGAAGGACAAAAAATAGTTGTGAAAGTGAAACGCAACCAAAACGGAAAATGGAAAACGCATAAATTGAAAGGAACACTTCATTATGTCGAAGCCGTTCGCCATCACATGCTCGTACCCGCGAAAGACGCCACTCCTGAACAACTCGCATTGAGAAAAGCCTGGATCAATAAATAAGGGGACGCGGGACAAGAACGTGAGCGATTTCATCTCACTCGCTCCTTTCCCCCGTCTCCCATACAAATGAACAACTCGCCTGCCATAGGAATTTCCCGTCGCCAATTTTATTGGTCATGCCAGTTGGGTGGTTGGCTCCTGTACAATTTCGTTTTTGCATTCTTGGATTACCTGAAAGGTGAATTCAACGGCAATATCGCGTTCGGTCTCACGCTTATTTTTCTCATCGGAATTTTACTCACGCAATTGTTGCGCACCATCATCATCCGATTCGACTGGCTGCAACTTTCCATTCCAAAAGTCTTGCCCCGTCTGTTGCTGTTGAACATTCTGATGAGCGTTGTCGTTGCATTCATACAGATTGGTTTTGAGCGGATCAATTCGGTAGCCGTCATTGCCAATTTCGATTGGGT
This sequence comes from uncultured Chryseobacterium sp., assembly GCA_964394965.1. Classification (GTDB taxonomy): domain Bacteria; phylum Bacteroidota; class Bacteroidia; order Palsa-965; family Palsa-965. Next base: position 5,846 of record CAYMZV010000250.1, on the reverse strand, counting down.
GCGTTTCGGATTCATCATGATCAATTTCACCTTCACTTTCTTTTTGTGGTCGCTGATTTATTTTTCCGTTCATTTTTTGGAGAATTATAAAAAATCGGAAATCGAAAATCTCAAGTGGCAAGCCGCCATCCATGAAACGGAATTGAACAAATTGAAATCGCAGCTGAATCCGCATTTCATGTTCAATGCGATGAATTCCATACGCGCACTCGTCGCGGAAAATCCTGCACGGGCGAAAGAGGCGATTACACAACTGGCCAATCTCCTGCGGAATACGTTGCAGATGGGAAAACAGAAATTGATTCCCCTTTCCCAGGAATTGGATGCGGTGAAAGATTATCTCGCCATCGAATCCGTACGGTTGGAAGAAAGGCTCACCATCGAATGGAAAATTTCTCCCGGAACGGAATCCATGGAAGTGCCGCCCTTGATGATTCAAACGCTGGTTGAAAATGGAATCAAGCACGGCATTGCAAAATTGCCACAGGGAGGGAAATTGTCTATCGGAACTGAAAAAAATGAAAACGGTTTGCAAATCACCATCCGCAATTCCGGTCATTATGATGAGAAAGCGATTCCGGAAAGCGGTTTCGGAATGAAAAACACCATTGAGCGGTTACAGCTTTTGTACAACGGCCGCGCCTCATTTTCCATTGCCAACGAAAACAAGGATAGTGTTATAACACAACTTTTTATCCCGATAAAATAAAAACAAGCGACATGAAAGTAATTATCATCGACGATGAACGTCTCGCAAGACAGGAATTGAAATCCATGTTGTCCACTTTTCAGGGAATCGAGATTCTCGCTGAATGCGGCGATGCAAAAACCGCCATCGAATCCGTGAACACACTGAAACCGGATGTCATTTTCCTGGATATCCAGATGCCTGGTAAAACCGGATTCGACCTGCTCGAGGAATTGACGGTTGTTCCCGAAGTGGTTTTTGTAACGGCACACGACGAATTCGCAATCAAGGCATTTGAAGTGAATGCACTCGATTATCTGTTGAAGCCCGTGCAAGCCATCCGTCTTTCCGACACGATCAAAAAGTTGCAGCAGCACATTTCTGAAAAGGAAAATGCTCCGGAAAAAACAAATGTGCTCAACGAAACGGATCAGGTTTTCGTGAAAGACGGTGAACGTTGTTGGTTTGTGAAATTGGCGGATGTGAAATTGTTCGAGTCGGAAGGGAACTATGTGCGGTTGTATTTTGGTACAAACAAGCCGCTCATTCTGCGCTCACTGAATTATCTCGACGAACGCTTGAACAACAAGGTTTTTTTCCGCGCCAGCAGAAAACACATCATCAATCTGCAATGGGTGGAAAATATCGAAAGCTGGTTCAACGGCGGATTGCTGGTGAAACTGCGGGGCGGCGAACAGGTTGAAATTTCGCGGAGACAAGCGGTGAAGTTGAAAGAGATGATGAGTCTGTGATTACTTGTCCAAATCACCTCTTCCCACAAATCGCGCCTTAGCGGTCAAATGCAAAATCATTTTTTCAATATTCCGCAGCAGCGATTCTTCTTTTTTCATGGAACCGATGTAACGGATGATTTCTTTTTTCCGCGAAGGCGAGAGTTTTTCAAATTCACTTTTTGCATGGCTGTTGCTGTTCAACGCTTCCGATAATTTCGGATGAACAGGAATGATGCGCGGCTTGGGATCGAATGCCATTTTAACGTGTGCCATATCGCCCACATCGATTCCCGCCGCTTTTCTCATGGGTGTATTGAGGTAGAATCGCCATTTCCCACTGTACTTCACCAATGTCTGGCTGTATTTTTTTCCATTCAATGTTCCATGGATCGGAATCGCACCTTTGTCTTTTCCCGATTGCCTGAACAATTCCTTCAATACTTTTTGCGGAACAAGTGTGTAAGGGTTCACTCCGATGATGAAAATCCTTGCGGAAAATGATTGCATTGGATGAATTTCCCTTGTCATCGGCTCAGATTTTTATGCCAATCACCAACACATCGTCAATCTGTTCGGCAATTCCTCTCCATTCATCAAAATGTTTTTCGACCAGAATTTCCTGCTGCTGCATGGCAGACGAATTATTCTGCACTAAAAACTCACGGAATTTTTTTGTCGTCATCTTCTTCCCTTTTTCCCCACCGAACTGATCGGAATAACCGTCGGAGAAAATATAAACCACATCGCCCTGCCGAACATCGATTACATTGTTTTCAAAAACCTGATCGTCGGGCGTGAATCCTCCAATGGCAACTTTCGTCGGCTTGATTTCCTCGATTGCATTTTTTACGCTCCGCAAAATCCATAACGGACGGTTGGCGGAAGAGAAAAACAATTTGTTGCCATCGAATTTCAACAGCGCAATATCCATTCCGTCTTTCGTTTTATCCAGCTGATTCTGTTTGAGTGTCGCTTTCATCCCACGATTCAAGTGCGCAAGGATTTCAGAAACCGAATCGGATTTTTCATTCGCCAACAGCAACTCGCGCGAACCCACCAGACTCATGAACGCACCGGGTACACCATGTCCCGTGCAATCCGCCACCGCTAAATAATTTTTTCCGGCGACCTTGTTCAAATAATAAAAATCGCCACCCACAATATCCTTCGGACGATAAAAAACAAAACTCTCGGGGAAAGCGGAAAGGAAATCTTCACGCTCGGGCAAAATGCTTTGCTGGATTTTTTTCGCGTAGTTGATGCTGTCGGTAATCTCCGTGTTTTTATGCTCGATGATCTTGTAGGCGTTTTCTATTTTGTGGTTCTTGTCGTCGAGTTCAATATTCGCTTTTTGTTTTTGCAGATAACTCCTGTAAGCGTAAAAGGCGAATATGATCACGAGCAACAGGATTCCGGAACCGAAATAAATGATGGTGCGTTGGTTTTTTGATTCGGCATCGTGCTGCAGATCCAACTTTTCCTGTTTCGCTTTTTCCGCCGCCGATTTTTTGTCAAACTCATAATTCATTTCCGCACGGGTCGTCTTCTTGGTGTTCTCGTCATTCTGGATCGAATCCTTTTCGCCGGTGTAAAGCTTGTAATTTTCATACGCCATCGAATAATCCTTTTTTGCAACTCCCAGATCCGACAGCGATTGGTAACAGACTTTCATCTCGTTTTTACTGTGCGTTTGTTTCGCCCTATCCAAGGCATCATCAAGGCTTTTTTCAGCTTCAGGAAATTTTTTCTGTTTGGTATAAATGACACCGAAGTTGATCAGGCTTTCAATGATTCCGTTTTCATCACCCGTCTTGTTGAAAATGGTGGATGCCTTCGTATAATTTTCCAATGCCTTGTCGTAATCGTTTTCCGCAGTATATAAATCGCCCATGTTCATGTACACAGCCGCCACTCCGCGTTTCTGTCCGAGTGCCAATTTTATTTCCAGTGACTTGTTGAAATTCGCCAACGCCTCATCGTATTTCTTCATCACGATTTGTATCGCACCCATGTTGTTGTAGGAAAATGCCATCCCCACCTTATCTTTTTGTTCGGTTTGGATTTTCAACGCATTACCGAAATAACGGACACAGGCGGAATCATTACCCATATAATGATACGCGATTCCGATATTGCCATAAGCATTTGCGATGCCATGCTGGTTGTGCACTTGCTCATCGAAGCCCAGCGACAAAAAATAATTCCTGATCGCTTCCGCATAATCTCCCAAATCAAAATAAACCAATCCGATACTGTTGTAGGAATCGGCTATGCTTCCCCGGTTGCCCAATTTCTGCGCAAGCTCAAGTGAAAGATGATGGTTCTGCAACGCTTCCGGATATTTTCCCTGCCGGTAAAAAATCACGCCCAATGTATTGTAGGAAGCGCACAGGCCGGAACTGTCATTGAGTTTTTTCGACAAGTCCCTCGCTTCAATGATATCCATCATCGCCTTGTCGTATTCGCCATTGTTTTTATACTCCCAACTCAAGTCGGCAAGTGTCCTGACTTTGGCGGTGTCCTCTTTTTCCTTTTTCAAATCGCCCTCGAGCGAATCGATGAGTTTGGTTTGTGCAAAAAGGAATTGTGTCGAATGCAGCAGCAGGATGAAAAGGAAGAAAAAGGATTTTCGGAAAAACATTTCGGTTTGATTGGGGGAACGATTACGAATATAAGGGCAGTTTTTTCGAATGCCAAACTTCCTGTGTGTAATTTTAAATTCATCAACAGCAATTGTTCCTTAATTTCACCGCTGATGATTCAAGACAATTCCGACAATTGGAAATCCTTTTATCAGGATAAATTCTTCAAGCGGAAATTTTTATTCTCCACCCTGTTTCTCTGTGCGATTCTCACCCTGTTTTTTTTCGTCTTGCAATACATCCAGCAACGCAAAGGTTTTGTAATTGAAAAAGGCTGGTTGGATTCCATCGTGGGCGGAAGGGATTTCTCCACTTGGATTTTCACCTGCACGTACAGTTCGGTTCTTGTCGGAATTGTTTTCTGTTTCCGAAAACCGTCCACCACGCTCCTGCTCATCCGCACCTATGCGATCCTGCAACTGTTGCGCGCCATGACATTGTTGATTGTGCCGCTCGATCCGCCCGAACACATCATCACACTCAATGATCCGTTCCTTCAAAACACCTTTTATCACGGAAATGCAAACATGAAGGATTTGTTTTTTTCCGGACATGTCGCCACCATCGTCATCTTCATTCCGATCATTTCAAACAGATGGGTGAAATATTTTTTGGTGCTGGCCGCTTTTCTCGCCGGAATTTTCCTCGCCTGTCAACGGGTGCATTATATTCTTGATATAGCCGCCGCGCCCTTTTTCGCAGTCGGCGCTTTTCAATTGGCAAAACGGTGGAGTCGATGATCAATGATGTGCGGATTAATAATTTCACCCAAGAGGAAATCATCAATCATTCATCTGCACATCAATAATCACTCTTCGATCAGCTCCTCTTCAGGAACATGATCCTCGATTGAAATTTCAACCGGCAACATGGCTATGCCGATTAAAATTCCAACGATGGATAGAAAAATGATGAGGGAAATATTTTCTGAAGCGTACATGGATATTGCGTTTGACAAATATCCATTTCAATTATTAACACAACTTCATGTGAAGATGAAGATTAGCAAGGATACTGTTATGAAATAAATCCAACTCATGAACAAACAGTTGTTCATTTCCTGAAATCGGCCGTATGCAAAACCAATTGCGGAAAAAATTCCCTGAAATCCCTTTCGAACAAATCATAGTTTTTCTCCAACGCATCCGCCGCCAATTCCATTTTCGATTCGAATTTCGCCCTGCGCGACATGCCTGTCAACACCCTCCTGATTCCCTCCACCTGCGCATAACTCAACAGCCAATTGTGTTTTTGCATGAAAGGCAACATCAGGCGCGGGCCTTCGGGGAATTTTTCAGAATGCATGCCCAGTAGGGAATAAATCCGCTCCGAATAATCTTCGAGTGGCTCATCCGAAAATTCATCCCAGTTTTTGGCCAGGAAATGGTCGTAAAAAACATCCACAATCACACCCGAATAATGGTTGAATTGCTCCCGCAACAAATCCTTGCTCCGTGAAGTGATGGCATGCGTATCGGTGAAAAAATCGATCGCACGGTGCATCTTTATTCCGTAGCGCAGGTTCTCCGGATACGATTCCATTTGCTTTCCCTTCACCGAATCGGCAATGAAATTCCCCAGGATCAGGTTCTCCTTACTGCCGGAAAGGTAAAAATGCGCGAGATAATTCATGAAATATAAAGGTACAAAGACCATTCAGGGTGGCGTCCTTTTGATAACTTTGCGGAGCTAAAAATCATGAAGCATCCTTTACTCCAAATCGGAATTACCGCCCTGCCCTGATTTACAACTACACAACTGCTTTTGGAATCCTTGGACGCA
>CAYMZV010000249.1:3932-6628 GCA_964394965.1 uncultured Chryseobacterium sp. | reverse complement strand
AATTCTCCGAAAGGCAACCGTTCCCGCTGTGGAAAGTGGCGCTTCATCCAATCCGCCTGAAATGGATTGCGCAAGCGTTTTTGCCAAAACGGTTTTTCCGGCTCCCGGATTATCCTCAAGAAGAATATGTCCTTTTGCCAGAAGAGCCGTGAGCACGAATTTTATCTCATTCGGTTTTCCACGGATTATTTTTCCGATGTTTTCGGTAAGTGTCAGCAACTTCGCGCTGTGACTTGTTGTTGAAGATTGCGGTTGTTCTATCATGAGAATGGTTGTTGTTCCTTATTTTTTCCAATGGAATTCTTGTCTTCAGATTCACTCTCTTCGGGGCGGCGGAAATAACGGTCGGCAAGACGGAGATTCAAGTAATTCAAAAACATTTTTCCAATTCCTTTTTTCCTTCTGACTGCCGGACGTATTGATTTTCCGAATTCAGTAATGGTTTCATTGTCGCCGGGCAATATTGTTCCGCCGGAATATTTCAAACGCAAATAAACCAGCATGAATTTCCCGAATGAAGTTCCGAATACGGGATCAACTTTTGTCGTTGCATATTGCAATGGTGTTTCAAATCCACGCTCCACTCCGGCCATGTGAAAATGATACAAGGCCAAACGGTAAACGCCATCCGCTTTCGCTTTCGGTTCTTTCGCGCCATTTTTACGCAGCACCAACCACATCAGCCAGAAAAATGGAATCAAGAACAGCAAAACAATAATCACACCGACAATCATTGCCAAGCGGATCAGAATCTGTCCCCAAGTCATTCCCTTTTCTCCCGCCTTCTGGTTTTTTTTCTTGTCCTGATCTTTCTTCTCTTCTGTCGGCTTCGGTTTTATATGTATTTCGTCGGCGACAATCGGTTTCGGAAATGCTTCCACCTGATCTTCGATACTCACTCCCGTTCGCGGCTGCGGGATTTTTTTTGCGGCATCATCGTACGAAACAACAATGATGGAATCACCCGCTTTGATTGCGGAAAGTGTCGTATCCGTTTTGTCATACAACACACGGCACACCGAAGCATCCACTTCCCGAGTGAATGATTTATTCAAATTGTAATCGTCATTGAAGAAAATGATCTTGTCGAAGGAAACCGTCAATCTTTTTGATTTCAGATCGGGAGCGGTTTCCGCTTTTCCTTCCACAACCAGCCATGGTTCGGGCGGTGGCAACGGTGGAGTTCCATCAGGACGCGGCGCTTCTTTCTGATCGTCATTTCCGATCGTCATGTCAAAATCCAACCAACCGTATCCAGGAAAATAAACCTGTGTCCATGCATGCGCCTGACTGGCGTAGAACCAATACCAGCCTTTATTTTTATCGCTGCGGTCGATTGTTGCAAAACCGGTTGTGAAACGTGAAGGAATCCCAACCGAGCGCAACAGGAACAGCGAAGCTCCTGCGAAATAAGTGCAATAGCCGGTGTGCGTTTTGAAAATAAAATTCTTGAGCATGGAAGCATTCGGAATATTGGGATCACTCGGTGCACCCGCTTTCAATGAGTAACGGAAAATCCGATTTCCTTCCTTGTCCTTTTGCATGAAAAAATCACGCACGGCAATCACCTTGTCAATCGGAGTGACTGCATCTTTTGTAATTCGTTTCGCAAGTTCAGTAATGGAATCATACAAGGTTCCCTTCGGCATTTGCGTGTAATACCTGAACAAGGTGGTATCGGTTCCGGAATAATTTTTCACGGATCTCAATTCATCATACCGTTCCTGCTGATACGATTCGAGTTGCGGATTTGCCGAAGGATTGTAAACGAAATACGCATTGTTCAATTCCGACGTGTACGATTTGACACGATAACCCGAACGGAACATTTTTTTATAACTGCTGTCGACAGGAATCGTCTGGCAGAAAAATGCACTGGCCGGTGCGAGCAATGCGTGCTTCCAGGTATTCGAGGAAACATACACTTCCGCTTCCACCACTTCCCTTTTCTTTTTCGCAAGGCAATTTCTTATGACGGTGCTGTCCGTTTTGGAACGGTACATCGCCAACATGGAAGGATCGACTTTCAATTCATCAAAGTACGGCATCGCAGAATCGCGAATGAAACTTTCCTGGACAGGATCGTATTTTGTGAGATAGTGGTAAACGAAATAAAGTGGCTTCGGTGTTCCATCGGGAAAAAAGTTTTTCAGTTTCGCACAGAACATCACATAATCCGCCTGACTCATTTTGTCAGACATCTTCATCGTGTCTTTCAACTTGTAACCATCTTCACCATCATCCGGTTTATTTCCACCCTGACCGTCTTTCGGTTCTTTTCCACCGTCACCGCCATCACCTTCCTTGTCACCTTTTCCACCCCGTTCCAACAAACCGTTTTTTTCATCGTAACCATTCTTGTCTTTCTTGTCGCCACCCGGCCCCTTTCCATTTCCGAGATTGTTATAATTCATCAGATTCTGCGCGGCAGTCAATTGGTCCTTGAAAAAATAATTTGAAATCAGGAAGGAAGCGATGATCAGGATGAGTGAAATCAAAAAGCGCAACAGCACCCTTGTCGATTTTTTGAAATCCATTTCTAATGTATCCGACAGTGTAGGTGCAACGAAATACATGTAAAGTGTGTAAACAAAAACAGGAAGCAAATGCATCAACAGGTAAGTTGCACCGAGATCGATTGTATCCGAAACACAAACGATTGTCATTGACAATAAAAAAGAGGAAATGAAAATGTA
>CAYMZV010000249.1:0-3922 GCA_964394965.1 uncultured Chryseobacterium sp. | reverse complement strand
TTGCCAATCCGAATCCGAAAATCCATCCCGCAATGAAAAGTGTCGAATACAATTGGAAAGATGCCGCTGCATAAAAAACATCGAACTCACCGGGAATTTTTTCCACCGCATGTCCGACGATCCAATAAACCAACCACAACAAAAGAAAAGTAAGGATGACGCGCGCCCGGAAAAAATAAAGCGAATAGGCAATGGCAAGTCCGAGTCCGAAATACAAGGCCTGGTAAGCAATGCTCGAATTGAATGAAGTGAACGCCGTGAAAGTCTCATTCAGATAGCCAAGTGTCCTGTAACCGATCAGCACAGCAGGAACAACAACGAACAGCAACCGAATGATCAGTTGCAAAAAAGTCCTATTTGATTGTTGGCTACTCATTTTCATTGGCGGAAATCAACCAGGAGTTTCCGCGGTGTTGAAGCATTCGTAAAATTTCACGTTCATTTTTTTGCAAACGGTTTCGCAAAGGCGAAATGATCCACGGACGACGCAAATTATCGGTTGCACTTTTTTCAGGATTGAAGAACAGGTTTTTCATACGAATCCTGAAAGGGGAAATGATCGCGTCGGATAATTTCACAACCACAACAGGAACATTCATCGGCAAATTCCCAAGCAAGGTGGCGACTTCCCCTGCAGGCGTAAGCGCTGACATGCAAACGAAAGCCGCTTTCGAAGATTGTACAAATGCCATTGGTGTTTTATCCTTTTGCCAATTGGCCGCTGTGATATGGAACAATTCATTTTTCTTGTCGCTCATTCCCGAAAGTTTCGAGACTTCCTGATCATAGGGAATGCGTACATCAAAATCATTTTTCTCCAACGCCTCGAAAAGGTTCCTCACTTTGTCCTTGTAACAATTCAACAATTCGGATTCAAAAATTCCCTGCACCGAATCTGACAATCCATTATAAAAACTTGCATAGAAATAAAGATGCGATGCATACGGATCCATTGTCTCCGGAATACGCACAACGAGTTGTCCGCTTCTTGCATAAATTTTCCAGACAATCCTCCTCACATCATCACCCGATTCAAAATCCTTGTACGCGATATATTCTCCTTCCACCCGTTTCGGAATTTCAATCCGTTGGGTCTGTTCCTCCGTTGTATTCGGATTTGCATTCACCGAAATTTCCTTTTGCTGTTTGGGTAAGGTGTAAAGCTGTTGCGACAAACGCAATGTATAGGGCAACGCAATCAATCGGAACATATCGCAAAACTGCAATTGCACTTCCTGCACATCATAGATTCCCCTGTCGTGCAACATTGTTTTTCCGGTGCCCTTGACTCCACTCTTGAATAAACTTTTTTTCTTGCGGATATTTTCATCGAGCAAAATAACCTGTGACATTTTCAATTCCGAAAAAACCAAACGTGCACGGATGCTTCCCAACAAGGGGCGTGATGCACCGACAAGATTTACGCTCACGGGCACAAACCCCGCTTCCGCTTTTTCCCCATCACCGAACTCAGTCTGAATTCCGATTTTCTTATTCCTCATCTGCAACATGAAAAAAATCCATGTGAGAATCGCTGAAATCAAGCCGAAAGAAAAAAGTCCCCAGATTGCACAGGCAACAATTCTCAGGAACAGACACATGACAGTGTATTGATCTGTCAATTCCTGATAATGCCTTTTCAAATACAACCCACAGAAAAAACTTACAACCACGCTGATGATCAATTGCCAACGGACAACTGTGTAATTCGACCAATATATGATTTTGCGTAGGAGCATAATTCGGGGGGACGCCCGTATGCATTAAAGATAGGAAAGAGTTGGGAGTTCAGAGTGGGGAACTCGGGGCAATGATTGTGAAAGAATGTCAAAAGTGGAAATACCGAACATTGAACACGGAGTAACGAAAGTTATATCCAAACCGCATCTTCAGCATCGAAAACTCATTGGTAAATATTCATTTCACCATCACTTGTCATTTGTCACTGGTCACCATCGCTGCAACCGCTTTCCACAACGGATCATCCGGCACATCGGCGATGATGACAACGGGTTCTTTTTTTACGGGATGCATGAATTCCAATTTGCGCGCGTGCAAACAAATCGAAGCGTCCTTGTTCGATCTTGGCGCCCCGTATTTCAAATCTCCCTTGATAATGCAACCCATCGTCGCCAATTGCACGCGGATTTGATGGTGACGGCCAGTGTGCGGCAAAACTTCCAATAAAAAATATCGGTCGGAGGCGGCTATCAATTTGTATTCCGTTTCACTTTTCAGGGAACCTGCCACTTCAAAATTTGTAGCGTGCGATTTATTGGTCTTGTCGTTTTTTTTCAGGTAATGGATCAATGTTCCACTTTCAGCCGCCGGTTTTGTGCCGACAATCGCCCAATACGTTTTTTTTATTTCACGCGTGCGAAACATTTCATTCATGCGTGAAAGTGCCTTGTCCGTTTTCGCAAACAGCACCACTCCACTCACCGGACGATCGAGACGGTGGATGACGCCGAGAAAAACCTCACCCGGCTTTTTATATTTTTCCTTGAGATAACTTTTCACATGTTCGCTCAACGGAATATCACCGGTCTTGTCACCCTGCACGATATCGGATGCTTTTTTATTTACGGCGATAAGATGATTGTCTTCAAAAATTACATTGAGCATAAACAGTGAATTAATTTTTCTTATTGATTTTTATTCCAATAACACAAATATCGTCTGTCTGGGTTTCGCTGTTCATCCATGTGTTCAACTGTTCTTCCAGCATCCGCTTTTGCACCGACATTTCTTCCGTATAAATATTCATCAGCATTTCCCGGAACCTTCTCAACGACATTTTGCGATCGTCCTCTCCACCGAACTGGTCGGAATAACCGTCGGTAAACAGGTAAATGATGTCGCCGTGTTGCAATTCCGTTTCCTGATTTGTGAATGGACGCATACGATTGTCAAAATAACTTCCGATGGAGAAACGGTTTCCCTTTGATTCGATCAGCATGCCGTCACGCATGATGTACATCGGATTGATTGCTCCGGCGAATTGCATTTTCATTGAATCGTTTTCAAAAACGCAAAGCGTAATGTCCATTCCGTCGCGCAACTCACCCACTTTCTTATACTGATTCAGTGTGTGCTGGATTCCAACATTCAGGTAATCGAGAATTGCAGCCGGACGGATAAGATGACGTTCATGCACCGCCTGATTCAATAAATTCTGTCCCATCAAACTCAGCAACGCACCCGGAACACCGTGACCGGTAGAATCGACAACAGCAAGGAAAGTGTAGTTGCCGAGTTTTTCCGCCCAATAGAAATCGCCGCTCAAAACATCTTTCGGTTTGTACAGCAGGAAAATATCTCCCAATTGCTCACGCAACATTTCTTCCGGTGGAAGAATCGCATCCTGAATTCTTCTTGCATACAAAATACTTGCGGAGATGTCCGCATTTTTTTGCTCGATGATATTCCGGTAACGCAATTGTTGCAATGAATTTGCCATTGCATCCGCCACTTCACGCACCATTTCAATATCATCGTTGCTGATTGAATTCGGTTTTGCGGCACCGATGTTTACCGAACCGATCAATTCTCCCTGCGAATACAAAGGCATCACCAAATAGGAACGGACACCTGCATCGAGATTTTCCAAGTCGGAAGCGGAAAGATTCGTTTCAGCTGCAAGATCATTGATCAGGAAATGTTCGTTCTTTTGCAACACAGGAAGTGAGCGGAAGCTTTCCATCGGCATGATTATCCTGTTCACCCGTCTGTCGCCGTCACGCACAATCGAAAGCATTTCCAAAAATCCATCATGGTTGTCGAATAAGGCTACCGATGTCCTTTTCAAATACGTAATCCGTTGCGCCAAACTTCCCAATACATTTTCCGCAACCGCTTCGGTTGTTTCCGAGCGAAGCAATTCCTCTTTTGCAAGATTCAATGTTTCGAGACGGTTGGAATA
>CAYMZV010000248.1:0-6686 GCA_964394965.1 uncultured Chryseobacterium sp. | reverse complement strand
TTTTTTATTTTATTTTTTATTATTTACAAAAGGAAAATCATTTTCTTTCTTTTCAGCAACCACCTTTTCAAAATCTTCCGCATCAAAACCATTCGGGATGACGTGGAATTTTTCCCCTTCCAGTTTTTCCGATTTTGTCAACAGGTTTTTCCTGATGTCGTCACTCACCACCACTACCCCATCGGCATTTTCCAAAACATGACGTTCCATTTTCGCATCGCGCCTTTTGGAAAAACCGGTGAGATACAATTTATCGTAGTAATAAATTCCTGTCCAAGGATCACGCAAATCGGCAAGCCAGGGAAGATTGTATTTCCGTTTCAGTTTCAATCCCACAAGTTGGGTGGAATGCGGAGGGCTTGTGGTAATGACAGCCTCGATTTTTTCCGCTTCAATCAATTTGCAGGCTGCTCGATACGCGAATTTATTCCATCCCACGCGCGCATCGGGAAGAAAAAGATTTCCGCGAACAAACCGGGTGAACTTCTGCGAGAATTTCAATTCCTTTTCCTCATTGGTAAATCCACCGAAGGGTATTTCCTTCTTGCGTGTGATTGCCTTGTAAATCCCGTAAGGTTCATTGGTGGAAGTGCGAATGATTTTCACGGCAGCATCCACATCATCGTTGAGTGAGGGGTCGAGCAATGCGTAAGATGCGCGTGCGGGATCAACGGTAATGATGTAAGGAACAATTCCCTGCTTTGAAAAATATTTGCTGAGTTTCACCCATCGCTGCACACCCGCTCCTCCGCTCGGTGGCCAGTAATAGGTAATGATCAGGATTCGCTTCATGCAGCCTCTTGACTCTCGTGTCCTTGCTGATTCTTACGGTCGTAATAAATTCCGCCTGCAATGAATAGAATCAGGAGCAGTGAACCGACCAATGCGATTTTTTCGCCGGTATAATAGAAGGAAGGTTCGAATTTGAATTCGATGTCATGTTTTCCTGATGGCACTTTCATTGCACGCAATACAAAGTCGGCACGCACATGCGGAGTCAAATTGCCATCGACATAAGCGTTCCATCCCTTGTCGTAATAAATTTCAGAGAAAACCGCCAACTGATCCGAAGAGGCGTTTGAAGTGTATTTCAAATCATTCGGCGCATACGAAACAAGCTTGATGGTATTCGATTGATCCCATTTCGGTTTCAAGTCGCCGAGAACCGGTTGGAAACTCTTGTCGATTACTGCAGTGAAAGACGGTGAAAATTTTTCAACACCCTTCAATTCCTCATCGGCATTATCCACCATTTTTATGTCGCCGACAAACCATGCATTGCCGCAAGCATAACGGTTTTGCAAAACGCCACCGGCATCGGGATTGTAAATGACATATTTTGTATTCAGCATGTCGAGTGTACACAGATTCTTTTCCACTTCGCGCAATCCGGAATCGGGAAGTTGCATTTGCATTGCCTGTTGCAATTGTTGGGTTTCCTTTTCCATCACGTTCTCATACAATTCCTGAATGCGTTTGAGTTTCGCACCGTGATATCCCCCAATCGATTTGTGGAAATAAGAAGTGCTTGCATCCTGCCAAGGACTGACGGCAAGATTCAACACGCGGTAATCGGGATCCGGATCCTGCAATATTTTTTCATCGGCAGCCGAAGCAAGGACTTTTTCCTCGCCTATCGGTTTCTTTTCATAATTGCCTTTTTTATCGCTCATGTAACGCATGCTTACACCCCACATGTCAATCAGGATGAGCAATGTCAATCCTCCCGCAAGCGGCAATACGCCGAATGGTTTTCTCACATAGAAAAACAAAAGTCCGCCGGCAAGCAGGATGAAGAAGAAACTTCTCAAGGCATCGGACTGCACAATATTCAAACGTGCCGTTTCGAGATTCATTTCGACTTCGCCGGCAAAATCAGCACTGCCGCCTTGCTTTTTCACCGCATCAGTAATTTGTTTGGATTCAGTATCGCCAACCGGTGTAACAAAAGTTGTCGGCATGATATAAATGAGCAACGCTATTCCACCTGTCAATCCGAATGCCAAATAAAATTTCCGCATGTGCTCTTTCACCACTCCCGGATTCTTGACAATTTCCTTCACAGCAAGCATCGCCAGCAGCGGCATGGCTATTTCGGCAATGACAAGAATCCAATACACAGAACGGAACTTGTTGTATCCCGGAAAATGATTGAAGAAAAAATCAGTGAGACCCTCGAAATTTTTCCCCCAGGAAAGCATGATCGCCAAAACAGTTGCACCGAGCAACCACCACTTGATGGAATCCTTGACGATGAAAAGTCCAAGTATGAAAAGGAAACAGATGATCGCTCCAACATAAACAGGTCCACTGGTAAAAGGCTGATCGCCAAAATAGGCTCCCTGTTCTCCAATGGATTTCTTCATCTGTTCGTCATTGTCATACACACCTTTCAACGCATCCTGATCATATTCGCTGATACTTTCCGAAGCACCACCTTCAAAATTCGGGATGAGAAGCGTGAATGATTCGGCTTGACCATAACTCCATTGTGTTGCATATTCAATCGGCAGTCCGGAAGTTTTCTTCTGGTCCTTGTTGTCAAGCGTAATATCCGATTGACCGCGTGTCGAATATTTTCCATACTGTTCCGTCAAAACCAAGTTGGTGATGTTGGGAAGAATTCCAATGATTACTGCAGCACTGAGAATTCCCACGGCTTTCAACAGGTAACTCGATTTCCCTTCCCTGTAAAGACGAATCGCTTCGCCAACGCCAACGATCCCTATGATGAACAATAGATAATATGTCATCTGCAAATGGTTGGCATACAATTCCAATGCAAGTGCCAGTGCAGTCACCGCTCCACCCAACCACAATCGTCCACGCAGGGTGATGAGCATGCCCATGAGCACAGGTGCCATGTATGCAATGGCAAACGCTTCCGTGTTGTGACCGGCTGCAATTATGATGATGAAAAACGAAGAGAGTCCGAATGCAATGCCACCGCCAATGGAAAGCCACGGATCGACTTTCATGGTGATGAGCAGCAAATAAAATCCGATCATGCACATCAGCACCATGGCCACCGGGGCGGGAAAAACTTTCAGGAAAAACTTCTGAATGTATTGCACGAAATTCATCGGATACAAAACGGAAATCTGGTAAGCCGGCATTCCACCGAACATACTGTTGGTCCACAACGGTTCGGTTCCTGTCTTTTCGCGAAAATCCTTTATTTCCTTCGAGGCGCCCTGTGCGGTAATGGCATCGCTCTGTTTCAAACGCTTTCCTTCAAAAACGATCGGTGAAAAAAAGAATGCGGTGACAATTGTGAAAATAACAATCGCAGTGAGGTGTGGAATGTAGCGTTTCAGATCCATAGGTTTGGTTTCACAAGTGTGAACTGGGCAAAGTTATTAAAACAGCGGGAACGAATGACAGGTGAGTGCGAATTACGGATGTTACGGAAATACAAATTATGAATGCCAAGAATTTGTCCGAAATGAATTTCGAACGGTACGAATTTACGAAGCGATGTCAGTTAAAATAAAACAATAAAATCCAAATCGTTACTCAATGTTTCCGTAATCCGTACCTCTGGAAAAAGTGAAACCTCCGTGACTGGGAGTCATCAGAGGTTTCGATTCTGTAGTGTCCATCCGTAGCTGGAGGCTCTTTTTGGAGGGCTATGGATGGACTACCAAACACCTTAACCAGAATTGTACAGTAAACTTAAAGCACGAAAGTTTTTCTTTCAAGTGTGTTCTTTTAACTGGCAGGGATATTTTTTAATCGGGAGAAAAAATCGGATAAGTGGTGGATTCGAAATCCGATTGTGGAGAGATTAGAAAAACATTAATCGACAAAACAAATCGCAAGTGATTTTTTCTGTTCGGCTTGATGGGTGATTGATCGGAATTGGCCCTGATGGAAAGGATCTCCGCGACTGGACTCCTTCCGAGCAGGATGAATGATTGCAGAAAAGAAATTGTTGCGCTCCCTATTTCAAAACTACTTCACTTCCTCGTAATCCACGTATTCGCCTTCTGTCGGAGGGATTTTTGATTCGGGGGCTTTCTTGTTTTCGATTCTCACTTCGCCTTCCTGTCTTTTCTGTTCGTGAGAATAAAAATTGCTCGTATTCGTTTGCTGATACGTAGTCGAAGAACGGCCACTCCCCGAAAAGGCATTGAACAATCGGATAATGACCCAAATGGCAACGATGGTGAAAAAGAATTCCTGCATCACGGCAAAGGTAATTGGTTCTTGGTGATTTCTTGTCAGTATTCAGTCGTTCAAAGAGGGAAAATGTTTTATGAAACGGCATTTTTTAACTTAAAAAATCAAAAAACAATCGCTTCGGAAGTTGCACAACACTGTTCGGCAATCACCTTACCTTTGTTCCATGAAAGTTACCATTACAGTTAAAGAAGTGAATCCCGATTTCGATCAGGAACTTGCCGACAGGGAAAATGACGGGCATGAAAGTGAAGACAATATCCGTTACAATTGGGAAGATGAATTTGAGGTGAAGGATGAGGTAAAGGATTTCGGAATCAGGAACAATGAAACTTTTATCCTGGAAGGAATGAAAGGCGAGGAAAAATTTTCGCATGAAATCCCATCGATGATGATTGTGGAATGTGTGGGCGAAAATGGCGCCGTAACACAATTCGCCGCTTCGAGAAAATTAGTCAAGGACACAAAAAAGGTAATCGATAAAAAAGGGGATGTTCATTTTTTCATTTTCCTGAAGGGCAAACACGCACATGTGAATCCAAGATTGGGAGTTTATATTTCCGAAAAGGATTTTCCGCATGAGTTGCCGATTCCGGAAGAGGAGGAAATTTCGGGTGATGAGGAAGAGTAACTGAAGTATTTGCAAATAAAAACTCCCACGATAAAATGGGAGTTTTTTTGTTGATTCTTTTGGATCCGGAATTTTAATTCGGTTGCCAGGTTGCATCAAAGGGTTGTGATTGAACCATCGCTCCGAACTTGATATTGATGGCACCCTTATTCTGGCGATTGTAATGGATGTCCCAGAAAAAGATAAATGCGATCAGCCATTCTGCGGGCGCGCTTGCATTTGCAGTGCAGTGGTAATTGTCACCGGCAAAAAAAGTTACTGCCTGATTGTCGAACCAGGCGATCTGCCTGTCGTTCTGGAAAATGGAAACTTTTCTTCCGCGGTGACCTACAATTTCAAACTTGTCTTTTCCAACCGTCACAAAAAACCTGCGTTTCCACCATGAAATCGTTTCGAGTTTGTATTGCATTCCTGCAATCGTGAATGTTACATTCGGCTTGAGTAATCCCCAACCCTGCTCGACCGACATGAAAACCTGATCGCCCTGCAAAGGCATGAGATCGATTTTTGGAAACAATTTCCAGATGCTTGCTTTGGCTTTATAATAGGGTTGTCCGTTGATGGCAACACCATATTTTTCACCGATTGAAATTTTCTTTTGATTGACGTCAATATACAAAGGCATTGTATTTTGTTTTAGGGGTTAACGGGTTGGGAGTGTTCAGCTCGAAGTTGGAAATGGAATTATCTTCTGAATTTCTTTTTATCGGAAGTTGCAGGCGGTTCGGGTGCTGTCTCAACTTCTGCGCGTGGAATCTGTTTGAGTTGCGCTTTCAATTTCGCGATTTCCTCTTTTATTTTTTCCACCTGTGCCTGATAATCGGCAACCAGGCTTTGTGCGCCTTTCGATTTTGCGAACATGCCGAGATTATTTTCAATCGTCGTCATTTCCACTTGCAGGCGTTTTATCTTTTCCTGGATGTTTGTGCGCTCACGGTAAATCTGGTCACGTCCCTTGTCGGTTTGTTTCAGTTGATCGTACTTGATGCGCTGCAACGTATTTTCATCGCCGCCTTTTTCTTTCAGTTTTGAAAATAGGCTGTCTTGCGCTTTTTTCCATTCGTTTTCCAAACGGTCATGCTCATTGCGTGGAGCAGGTTTCATTTCACTCCAACGTTTCTGGAAAGTGGAAAGTATTTCACGCGCCGAGGCGAGATCATTTCCCAAATCGGCTGCATTCGCTTCGGCAATCAGCGCTTCACGTGCCACCACATTCTCTTTCAATAAAGCGTCGGCAGCAGCAAATTGTTTATTCCTGTTTTCAAAAAATGCATCGGCAGCAGCCTTGAAACGCAACCAGGTTTTTTCGGAAACTTTTCTCGGAACAGGTCCGATCTTTTTCCAGTCGTCCTGCATACGCTTGAATTGCATCGCTGTGCCTTTCCAATCGGTGCTGTCTTTCAGGCTTTCCGCTTTTTCACACAACGCGATTTTATCGGCAAGGTTTTTCCTGAATTCTTCGCGCTGTTTTGCATAATAAGCTTCGCGGTTACGGAAGAATTTCTGGCGGGCTTCCTTGAAACGTTTCCATGTTTTTTCCTCGTCTTCTTTCGGAACATGACCGATTTTCCTCCACTCCACAAACAGCACTTCAACCGCGTCATTCGCATCCATCCAATTTTTATGCGACTCAAAAGTTTTGTCGGCCTCCTCTTCCATCTTCACACACAAAGCAACTTTTTGTGCCAGGTTCTCCTGTTGTTTTACCTTATTGTCTTCGAGCAATGCCTGCTTGCGTTCATGCACCTTGTCGGAAGCGGCCTTGAATTGATCCCACAATTTATCATTCGCTTCTTTTGTTGCCGGCCCCACTTCTTTCCATTGCTCATGGATGGCATGCAACTGGTCGAGTGCGCGACGAACGGAAGGCTCA
>CAYMZV010000247.1:0-6728 GCA_964394965.1 uncultured Chryseobacterium sp. | reverse complement strand
GTTGTTCGTCTGTGCGTTGGAAATCGTATTGCAAAAACACAATAAAATAATTATTATAATGGGGTGGTAAAACTTTCGCATGTATCGCCAGATTTATACTATGGTATAATACACAAACTTATAATTATTTGTGAGATAAAAAAATAATCTTTTCAAAAGATATATCAGTCAAAAACAGTTCATGAGAATCATTGAAACAGCTTCAATGCCTGTTGGGGAATCGTTGATCTATCGTATGAGATTAACGTTGCCGATATAAATCTTTCGCGAACCTTCAGGATCAGTTGCAATGATTTTGTAAACATAGGTATCGACTTGGCACAGTCTGCCTGTTCCCTGAACAGTTCCATCCCATCCACCGGGCCAACTTTCCGTTTTGTAAATCATATTTCCCCATCTGTCAAAAATGTACATTGAAAATTTATCGGGATTCACCCCAATTCCCTGTGGGAAGAATGTGTCATTGCGTCCATCTCCATTTGGTGTAAATGTGTTTGGAATGAACAAAGCATAATCAGCATGTACATAAATCGGCATAGTTGTACTGTCCTGACACCCAAATTGATTGGTTACGATTAATTGCACATTGAAGACACCCGTGTCTTGAAAAGGATAGGTTGGATTTTGTAAAACAGAAGCGGAATCATCGGCTCCAAAACTCCAGATCCATGATACAGCCCCAGTAGATAAATCTGTAAATGAAACAGCATTATTCAATAGTGTTGCTGGCTGGGGAAATGCACTGAAATCAGCATTGGGCAATGGCCAAACCGTTACCATGTTTGAAAGTGTCGTCGAACCAACACACCCAATGTTATCGGTTACTGTTGCTGCAACATCATAAGTTCCGGGTGTTGTGAAGCAAAATGTAGGATTGTTCAATGTTGAGCTTCCCAAATTCCCTCCGAATGTCCATGCAATCGAGGCTGTATTCGGTGTGTTGTTTACAAAATCAACGCATAAAGGAGCGCAGCCTGATGTTGCCGTTGAAGCCGAAATGTTTACAACAGGATCGGGATTGACAGTAACGGTAACCGAGCTTGTATCGGATGGAGTGCCGCATCCATCAGTAATCGTAACAGTGTAAGTTGTTGTGGAAGTGACAGTGGTGTTGACGCTCGTTCCGGTTTGATTGATAGGAGTCCATGTAAAAGTCAGGTTTCCATTTCCACCGTTTCCAACTGCAGTCAAATTCACAACGGTTCCAGAACAAACGGTTATTCCGGCCATTGCCTGAACGGTAAGAGGTGGATTTACGGTAACAACAATAGTTTGTGTAGACGAAATGCAGCCATTGGCATCCGTAACAAACACCGTATACGTAGTGGTTACTGTCGGCGAAACAGTGATGTTTTGGGTAGTCCAATTGTTCGTTCCGTCTGTCCAACTGTAATAATAGGCAGGAGTTCCCCCACTTGCCAGATCGGTGAGGTTTGCACTTTGACCAATACAAATTGTGGTTGCACCGGAAGCCGTATTTGTCACTTTTGTAGGTTGGGTAATTGTAACCGAAGCCGTATCCGTACAGCCGTTGGCATCAGTCATTGTTACAACATAAACTCCCGGACACAAATTGGTTACTGTATCATTTAATGTGTTTTGAGGAATGTTGTTCCAGATGAATCCGTAAGGGCCGGTTCCACCTGCTGCTGTTGCAATTGCGGTTCCGTCACAGGCATTGAAACAGGTTACATTGGTAAAACTTGTAATGTTAACGATCGCTCCGGGTGTGTTCGGGACATTGACACACAATGTATCTCCACATCCATTTGCATCATATGCGTAAACGCAAACCTGTCCGGGAGGCAAATTGGATTCCACCAACCCATTATTCCCGGTCGCTGGCCAGAGAACGGTATAAGGACCATTTCCGCCCGATACGGTAATGGTGACCGACCCGTCATTCTGACCACAATTGGCCGTTGTGATTTGTGTTGCCTGGATTAATACAGCCGTCGGTTGTGCGATGGTGAAAGTTTGTGTTATAATACAACCATTTAAGTCGGTGATGGTACACGTATAATTTCCTGCTGTTATCGGTGTTGAAGTAGGTCCATTTCCACCGGAAGGTGTCCATGCATAAAGATATCCCGGTGTTCCGCCCGATGCAACAACCGAAGCAGTTGTTGTCCCTCCATTGCATGAAATTGTTCCCTGCGATTGTGTTGCCGTCAATAATGGCGGTTCGGTAATTGTAATTGTTTGTGTTGTGGTACAACCACTGGCGTTCGTTGCCGTTACCGTATATGTTCCTGCACAAAGTGCAGTTGCCGTTTGTGTTGTCTGTCCGCTCGGTGACCACAAGTAAGTGTATGCTCCCGCAGGCGCAGGAGTGATGGTTGCTGTTCCATTGCATCCACCATTGCAGGTTACGTTTGTGGATGATTGCGTTGAGGTTGGATTTATTGGCGCCGTTATGGTGAATGTTTGCGTCCCCTGACAACCTCCCGCTCCCGTCACTGTGCAGGTATAAGTGCCCGCACATAAACCATTTGCAGTGGAACCCGTACCACCTGAGGGCGCCCATGCATACGTGAATGGACCCGTTCCGGAAACAACGGTCACCGAAGCCGTCCCATTGCAAAATGTACATGAAGTTGAATTTGTCGATGTTCCGGAAAGCACGAGTGAGGATGTCGTTACGATCATCTGATCACTGACGGTAACCGGCACTCCATTGCAATTCGTGGATGTTTCCTGGAATGTGTAGGTCGTCGTCGCCGTCGGACAAACTACAGTTGTTGCACTTGCGGCAATGAGTGTTGCACCTTGGTACCAGCCGACAGTATAAGTATTGGCTCCGTTGGGAGTCCAGCGTTTCGCATCATTGACAACGGACCATTGTGTTGGATAATTTCTTCCTGGAGTGATTACCGCAGCTGTTCCCGCAGCATTCTGAACCCCCTGGATTGCATTTCCTCCGTTCCATCCTGCACATAACCCTTTCGACTGGATGAAATTCTCAATGATATTTGTCGTTTCGTAAAGTGTGATTTGCTGCGTGCAGAGTGTGGTTGTACAGGAATACATTGCCACCTGATTCCAACTCGCAACGAATCTTCTGCAGGGAGCATTTCCATAAACAGCCCATTTGATTGTTCCACCTCCCGGAGGATACAAATCCTGCCATGGACCATTGATTGTATTGGTTGGGTCGGCAGCTGTCGGCATGGCAGCACCGATTGGCCACTGATCGTAAGCTAAAGCCTGTGCAATGTTGAAAGTGATGTTTCCATTTGAGCCGATGCACAGCTGGGTATACGCATTCCCATAATAGCAAAAGGTAAATCCGATATTGACTACACTTGAGAATTGATCATCACCCACGGCAACGGCTGTTCCTGCATTGAATGGATCCGGTGCATAGGGAATAGTGCTGATCGTATAGCCAGTCGTTTGATTGGTGGGAACATAGGTTCCGGTCAATGTTGCACAGTTGGGAACGCAAACACTTTGGTCAGGTCCTGCATTGATAGGACAAATGACATTGGTTTGTGCATTTATCTCACTGGAAAGCAGCACGAGAAAGGCAACACAAAGGGAGTGTATGAAGTGTTTCATGGGCGATAAAATATAATAAGGCAAAAGGGGTTTGCCAACGCATTTTGCCTTCTAACAAAATTAAAGCAATAGTAACCGGAAAACAAATTAAATCTGACTTTTTAAAAAATGACTTCTTTCAGTTAAACGGAAATCAAATCAAAAGGTTGGACATGATAAAATTAGAAAAGGATAAAATCTGGAAATTATTCCACTACAAACTTTGAAAAGCCGATTTCATTCTCGCCGGAAAACACTTTTACCATGAAAATTCCCGCAGGCAATCCTGATGTATTGAGTGTCACCAATGATTTGCCATCGATTGACTCAGATTGCAGTTGTTCGGTAACAGTTACTGTTTGACCGAGGGAATTGATGATTTCCGCATGAATGTTTTTATTGTAGGTTGAAAAATTCTCGGGCAAAATGATTTTCAGGTTTCCGCTTGTCGGATTTGGAAAAAGGGAAAGCGAATTCTGCGGATTGGAATTTTCCGGTATTCCAACAGCGGAATAACTGTAACGCAATGTGACATAATCATCGTTTGAACTGTTTGCACTGCTTCCCGTCACATAAATGTCTCCGTTGTTTAGCGCAATGGCATTTCCGAAATCATCCCCGTTGGCAAATGCATTGTTGAATCGTAAAACATAAACCTGATTGCCCGATGGATCATATTTTACTGTGGCAATATCGTTTCCCGTTCCCGTTCCTGCACTGTAACCCGTTACATAGATATTCAACGAGTCATCCAACGCGACACTTGAAGCGCGATCCTCTCCGTGTGAAATGTTGTTATAACGTGAAGCCCATAGGAATGTGCCTGACGGATCCCATTTTACAGTCACATAATCATTGGTGACATTGTTCGTTGCATTGGTGATTCCCTGTCCGGTTACAATAATGTTGTTGAGCGAATCGGTAACTATTCCCCAAGGACTTTCAAAAGTATTTGCAGCGTAATTGTAAGTCCTCAGCCATTGGAAATTTCCTGCAGAATTATATTTCAGGACATGATAATCAAAACCATTTCCCGTAATGAAGGCATAACCGGCCATGATGATGTCGTTGTTGCGGTCGATTGCTATTCTTCTCGCATACTCATAACCATGTGTCGGTGTATCATAGATCCGTTTCCATTGAAGCGCTCCACTGCTGTTGTATTTCATCAGGATCATGTCTTCATTGGGTTGTGAGTTGTAAAATGTGTCCTGTGTTCCGGTTACATAAACATTTGAATTGGCATCCAATTTCAAGTCGTATGGCTCATCATTGAAATGTCCCGGGCCATCATAAATTTGCGCCCATTGCTGTGCACCTGCCGGATTGTATTTGATCGTAACAAAATTATAAGTGTAGTTGGTGTCGGTTTCATAACCGGTGACGTATGTATTTCCACTTCCGTCAACCGCCAGCGAAACACCTTCGTCCGAATTGTGGAATGGTCCATCATAGAATGAAACCCATTGTTGCACACCATTATTGTCATATTTGATCGTTGTGATGTCCTGCAAATTGCTCACGCTTTTGCTGTATCCGGTGACATAAACATTGCCCACATTATCCAATACCACCTGCACACCCTGGTCATTGTCATTAGCCGCCCCGTTATAACTCTGCAACCACATTTGCTGACCGGCCTGACTGTATTTTATGGTTACGATATCCAACGTTCCATTGCTTGCAAATGCAGAACCCGTAACGTAAGAATTTCCCGCTGCGTCAACGGCGATGGAAACAGCCTGATCGGTATTGTCGGGTGGACCATTGTAGCGTTGCGACCAAGCCAAGGCAGGTTGTGAATGGGAAATGTTCTGGATTGCAAAGATGAAAATTGAGAATAGGAAAAGTTTTTTCATGTGTTGGATGATAAAATGAGGTTAACGTTCACGAAGATAACGTCTTGATTTGGTATTCGGAAAGACTGTTGAATATTTAATGAAAAAGAAAACCCCTTCGTAATTGTGAAGGGGTTTTCTTTTTTTGTTAATGGAAAAATTATTTTATGAGAGACACACGTCCCACCATATTGTGTGCCGTTCCAACAAGATCTTTCGCGTTTATTTTCCAGACATAAGTGTCGATCTGGCAAATGTCGGAACCACCTTGGACGCGACCGTCCCAGCCCTTGTTCAGATCGTCAGTGTAGAAAATCATGTTTCCCCATCGGTCGAAAATCCACATTTGATATTGCGCCGGATCTATTCCTGTGCAAACCGGGAAGAAGGTTTCATTCTTGCCGTCACCGTTAGGTGTAAATGCATTTGGAACATAAATGGCAACATCGGTACCAATACAAACAGGATGCGAAACCGTATCCGTACAACCATTCACACTTGTGACGGTCAACAAAACCTCATAACAGGTTGGGTCGGAATAAATGAAGGATGGATTCTGCAACGAGGAAGATGAATTCAACACGTCACCGAAACTCCAATTCCATGATGTGGCATTGGTTGAAGAGTCTGTGAAGAAAATCTGTGGGTTGATAATTGTCGTCGGTTGTGGTGATGCACCAAAAGCGGCAATCGGATTTGCAAACACCTGAATGTAATTTGAAATGGTAATGGTGTTCGTACAACCATCCGCAGATTTCACGGTTAACGTGACTGAATAAACTCCAGGTGTTGTATAGCAGTGCGATGGATTTTGCGAGGTGGAAGTGTTTCCGTCACCGAAATCCCAATTCCATGCAGCAATGTTTCCTGGATTTGCAATTGTTGAATTGTCAGTGAAATTTACACAGACAGGCGAACATCCCGAGAGTATGTCAGCGGCAAAGAGTGCGGATGGCATTGGGTAAACGGTAACGTTTACGGTTGTCATTGCCGTACATCCATTTGCATCCATTACAATCGCGGTGTCGTTTCCGGAACTTGTTGGAATGATATTCTGTGAATTTCCTGAAAGCGGTCCCGGAGTCCAAACCACATTGTATGCAGGGGTTCCACCGGCTGGCGTCGCGTTGAGTTGTACCGAAGAACCCGCACATACGGCATTTGGAACTGCAGTTGCCGCAATGGTGAGTAATGGCGGTTGAGTAAGTGTGACACTGACAGTGGAGGTACATCCGTTCGCATCGGTCACCGTTACCTGATAGGTTCCGGCCGGAAGATTGTTAACGCTGTTGTTCACTGTCACGTTCGGCAACCAGTTGTAAGTGTAATTCGGATTGCCGCCCGTCGCAT
>CAYMZV010000246.1:0-6766 GCA_964394965.1 uncultured Chryseobacterium sp. | reverse complement strand
GGAAATAATTTTTTTGATGTAAACTCTTATCCAGAAGTGAGTTTTGTTTCAATAGGATATAGTCGCAAAGTAATCCGTGCAAATAGCAGCTTTATGTTTTCCATGGGTATTGGCCAAGTTCGTGGAGACAATAATGGAAAAATCTTTATCGCGACAAAAGTCGTTGATTTCCCCTCAGGCATTCTTTGCCGGGGAAAATACAAGCGAAACGGATTGTGGGGAGGTCTTTTTTTCACTCCCTGTTTTGGCAAAATTGAGTACTTGGATCATTTTGAGCATGTGCAAAAACACAATTACAGTTTTGAGATAAGTCCCAATCTTGTTTACCAATTTCAAAGCAAATCAGAAAAGGTTTTTATTCGACTTTCTTTTACTCCCAAAATTTTGGCAAGTGCTTTTACCACTTCGGATAAATATGGTTATGGAGATAAAATTTATCCATTTTGGGGAGGAATAAGTATTGGAGGTGGATGGTGAAGGAAATCAAGAAACAGTTCGATTGGTTATAACGAAATAGAAAGTGTGTAAAACAAAAGACATGGTATTTCTTCTCCTTATCTCCTTTTCGTTTCTAAAATCAGAAGCGCAAAAAGATTCATTGTCATTAATCTCTAAGCAGAATAATCAGATTTCGTTTGAATTTCTCGGAAGTAGTTTCCCCGGCTATTTGCTTTCATTGGATTATTCAAGAAAATTTCTAACTCGAAAGTTATCTTTTATACCTTTTGTAGGAATGGGGGTTTTAAAAAACAAGCGCCCTGAGTTTGGAGAAGACGATGCAAAATATTCCATAGCAACAGGCATTTTTTTTCGGGGAGAATACAAAAGAAATGCTTTTTGGGGGAGTATATCAGGTGCATTGGCATTCGGAAATTGGTTTTATGAAACAAGTCTTTATCACAATGGAAGCGGTTCATTAGGCGGAACTACTGTATATCATGATGTTAATTTTTGTTTGACACCTGCAATAGCTTATCAATTTCAAAGTAAGAGCGAACATTTTTTTATCAGACCTTCCATAGGTATAAAAATGTTTTCAAATTTATTTTCAGATAATTACAAAAGTGTCACTTCTTCACAAGAAAGGCCTTTGTTTTTATGGAGTGGTATAAGCATAGGAGGTCAGTGGTGAAAGAACAGTTATTAGTTGCCCAATTACTGCTGGTCTTTACCTTTTGCGCGTCACAGACGAGAGACATTCTGATATTAAAAAGATAGTCATTGAACATTAAAAACATGAAAAAATCTTTTTTATTGCTTTATGTTCTTCTTTGTCTTATGACAAATAATTTAAGAGCGCAAGACAGTTTAGGTACTAGAAAAAATCAAATTTATATTGAGCTATTGGGAAATAATTTTGCTGAACTAAATCTTTCTTCAGCCAATCCAGGATTGATTTCAATAAATTATGGTCGCAAGATAATTTCCAAGAATAACTGTTTTATATTTTCCTTAGGAATTGGTCCTGTCCCGACAAGTGTTTATGATCCCCTAAAAAAAACTACCGTAGCAATCACAAATGTTTGTTTTCCCGCAGGTATTCTTTGGCGAAAAAAATATAAACAGAATGGATTTTGGACTGGTCTTTTTTTCACCGGCTATATTGGTACTATTGCATACATGAATGAAACTACCAATCAAGGGAATTCACACAACGGCAGTTTTCAGATAAGCCCCAATCTTACTTATCAATTCCATAGTAAATCTCGAAGATTTTTTTATCGTTTTTCGTTCACTCCAAAATTTCTTGCCAGCAACTTTTCAGATAAATACGGTTATCCCAATCGTATTTTGTTATTGTGGGGAGGTATTTGTATTGGAGGTGGATGGTAAATAATCACTGCCAATTGCCAACAGGTCTTTACCTTTTGCGGGCCTCCGATGATATACGTTCAGACATGAAAAAAATAATAATCTCCACTGATTAGAAATGAGAAGAACTCATACAGCTCTTATTTTGAGTTTGAATTTTCTTTTTGTAGGAACCGAAATTCATGCTGCTGCAAAGGATTCTTTGTCAATCAAAAAGAATTTGATTGAACTCAAGTTCTTGGGTAACGATTATATCCCTCCATTTTTTCCAGAGGTTAAAATCACGTCTCCCCTTTCGATTAATTATTCAAGAATACTTGTCAGCAATGATTTCGGTTGGGAATTCAGTGTTGGGCTAAGTACATTTCGCTCTTATTATCATGATAATGCTCCACCATACACCGCGCGTAAACCATGGGCATTGTGTACACCTATTGGTTTTTTATGGACTTATCCATACAAAAGAAATGGTTTCTGGATTGGAGCTTCTTTCACTCCGGCATTTGTAAAACAACAGTATTTGACTGGAGGGGGGCATTCAATACCTTCTGTCCTGCATACACTCAATTATGACTACGATATAATACCGGAATTGTGTTACCAGTTTCGATCACTGAAAGGGAGCTTGGCATGTAAAATATTTTACGCTCCTAAAATATCAAGCGCCTTCTTCAATAAAAAAGAAGTGTATGAATGGAAAGTGGTTCCCTTTTGGGGAGGAATAAGTATTGAAGGTGCATGGTGAAAATGAAAACATATTTATTCATTTTTCTGTTTTCATCCTTTTGTGCACATGCACAAGACAGTTTGCGCATTGAAAAGAACCAGGTTTATCTCGAAGCATTTGGAAATAATTTTCCAGGATTGCCTGTTTCATTCAACTACTCGCGGAAATTCATTGGCGACAAAAAATCGTTTATTGTTTCTTCGGGAGTAAATTATTTCAGGATACGCGATTCGCGTTTCATGGACGGTTGGCCAGACGTATCTTTCAATGCGGGGTTGCTTTTCAGGGGCAAATACAAAAGAAATGCTTTTTGGGGAAGTGTTGCTGCGGATTTTTCAACGGGTTATTGGGATATTGCGACTGGACGGGAAACCAATCCTTATAATGGACAATCCATGCTGGTGTATACGGAACACAGTTCCAACTTTTGTTTCACGTCGGACCTTGTTTATCAGCTTCAGGGAAAAACGGAAAACTTTTTTTTGAGGATTGCCGTTGGCGCGAAAATCTCGTCGTCCTGTTTTTCCCAAAAATACCGCGATGTGGATCGACACGATTTTTTCTATCCAAATGTTGGCATTTGCATCGGGCATGGATTCAATCCCGGAGAACACAACCAATATGCCAATCATCATTACGATCTTCCTTCCGATACCGCCAAGGTGATTTCGCACAATCAGGTTTATGTCGAATTGTTGGGGAATAATTTTTTCGACCCCAATGCATTGTCTTCCGAACCCGGACTCGCTTCCATCAATTACGCACGAAAGGTGGTATTAAAACACAACAGTTTCATTTTCAATATCGGAATCGGTCCGGTCAAATCACTCGGTTACGATCCGGCAAGAAATGCGGTTTACACGATATTCAATATTGACTTTCCAACCGGATTTCTCTGGCGGCCGGGATACAGTCCGAAAGGTTTTTGGATCGGGTTTTTCATCACGCCGCTTGCAGGGAAAATACCTTACCTCGAGGATCGGAATGGCTTTGAATCCTTTCAAAAATCAAGTTTCGAATTCAGTCCGAACCTCACCTATCAATTCCAGAATAAGTCGGAAAAGTTTTTCTACCGTTTATCCATTACACCGAAATTCTACGCGGATAATTTTTCCGCTAAATTCGGGAATGGCAATACCTTCTGGCCTTTTTGGGGAGGCATCAGCATAGGAGGTGGATGGTGATTCATTGCACAATAAAATGGAATCGTTTCATGAACAGTTTTTTCAAGGAAGCATTCAGTCGGTATCTGTTCCTGTCAATTGCATCATCACTGTTTATGATGATCAGTTGCCATGGACAAACGGCGCGCCTCATCGGCATTGATTATTCCCTTTTGAAAATAGGTCCGTCGGATGTGCAATATGGAACCGATTACACCCATCTCAACAAGAATTATTCCGCCTATGAAATGAATTTCCTTTCGCTCCGGAAAAATTTTCCCGTTTCCTTTCGCTATTCACTTGCGTATACTTCCGTTCAATGGACCCATTATGAATATCGCGATGCCAGGTATCCTTACAACTATTATGCTTCTCCGCTTTGGGAAGGAACACAAACCAATGGACGAACGCAGAATCTGGGACTCTCCGCCTACATGATGTTTTCAACGAAAGATGAATTGATAAAAGGTTTTTTCGCGTTGGGCTATGAATTCAATGCAAGCCTTTATTCCCAATCGGAAACGTACATGAAATATGAATGGCAGCACTACGATTCCATCAATAATGTTCATGTGCATGACAGCACAACAAACAATTTGACGGAAAAAAAATCGAATGGATTCCTATTCGGTTCAACGCGGGTTGGTTTTCAAGCGGGATGCATTGCAAAATTATCTTCACGCTTTTACCTTTCAGTCTCCATCAGGGCCGCTTTCTTTCGGGAGGAACGCATTATTCCAATCAATAATCCCGGTTTCATTTATTCGGTTGATTTTGGATTGCATTATCAACTCAATTCCCCCAAAACAATCAAGTCCCCACCGAATTGAGCATTGCGGTTTGCAAAACGATTTCTCAATTGTCCATGTGAAAATTCACCAATCCCGAAATAGGTGTTTCAATCACTCTTCCCAAACGGACATTCTGTTCTTCGGCAAC
The DNA here is from genome assembly GCA_964394965.1 of uncultured Chryseobacterium sp. Taxonomy (GTDB): domain Bacteria; phylum Bacteroidota; class Bacteroidia; order Palsa-965; family Palsa-965. Next base: position 2,125 of record CAYMZV010000246.1, on the reverse strand, counting down.
CCGTCTCAAAAGATTGCTGAAATAAAATCCCACTGAACCCGTCACGTGCAGCGGCCAATCGTGTGCGTGTGTGTAACGCAAGACATGGTGTTTGAAGAATGAACGGAAATTGTCAATCACCATTTCGGCGCATTGCTGGTTTTCGATATTCTGGAAAATGAATTTCGCGAAGGAGGCGATATAACGGTTCGGAAAAGGTTTGCTGTAAATGTTTTCAAGAATCCCTTCGCGCGAAAGATCGAATCGTTTCATGAGATTTTCTTTCAACTGGGAATCCAAATCCCCGTAAAGGAATTTGCGCAACAATTCTTTTCCCAATCCCACTCCACTCCCTTCATCACCCAACACATATCCCAATGAAGGGCGGTTCTCGAAAATTTCCTTTCCATCATAACAACAGGAATTGGATCCCGTTCCGAGAATGGCGGCCATCCCCTTTTCCTTTCCGCACAATGCACGCGCGGCACCCAACAAATCGTGATTGACTTCGATTGTTGTGTCGGGAAAAATTCCCGCCAACGCATTTTTCACCACGGCTTTTTTTTCAACCGCTCCACATCCCGCCCCATAAAAAAACAATTCTTTCGGAATGCGGTTTCCCATTTGTGTAAAAACCTCGCGTTCCAAACTCTCCTCCAACTGCCGGCCTGAAATCAGGTAAGGATTGTAACCTTCCGAACGGAAAGAAAGTATTTCGCCGTTTTCATCAATGAAACGCCAATCTGTTTTGGTGGAGCCGCTGTCTGCAATGAGAATAGTCATGATGTACGGATTGCGAATTCAGCGAATATACGATTACGAATTCGGGTTTCCTGAACGAAGATGGGCAAACTTGAAAATTCCCAATGCTTATAAGGTTTTGTTGGATTAAGGTTTAGACGTGATTGGATGCGTTCGGTCTTTTTTGCGGGATCCTGTTACTGTTTTGTTACCCGATTTTCAAAGAAGGTACAGGAAAGGTTGTTGTATCCGACAATTTTATTTCCACCGCAAACCTTTGTAACGAGAACGCAAATGCGAAATGACATGAATCCTTTCATTTTATCATAAGGAATGGATTTACATCTCGATAATGGAAGTGATAATGGGTAGTGGGCCAGTTTCAATTTTATTAAATATGGACGACTATTGTTTCATAAGCGAATCCATTCATTTTTAATCCGCGGCACTTATATATAGCCGCGAATTGCGCGGATTTAAAAAGGGATTCACGATAGTAAGTATAAACCTGAAAATTGAAACCGAGCCACTACCTGATAATGGAAGCCGGACATTTTCCCGAAAATGTTTTTGTTGAAGTTATAAGTTTGGCCTGAAATGAAAAGCCGAAAGAATACCCAGGTTGAAAGGGACTTATTTATATACAATAATCGCTGTTTGGCAGACACAAACCAGCCAGTTGTCAATTTTGTTCGGTTGTCGGATATAATGCATCTATCTTTAAGTTTCGTTTTGCATTTATGAATCAACCGACCTCATTCATTCGCTCAAAATGGCTGACAATAGTACTGCATGTACTTGTGTGGGGACTTTTTTTTATGCTGCCATTCATTGGTAATAATAATGCCCCTCCCGACCGGCACTTTACCGGAGAGCCACGATTGTTTTTCATGATCATGAATAATATTTTTTGGGCCATCCTTTTTTATTTCAATGTTGGAATTCTCATCCCCGCTTTTTTTACAAAACAAAAAATGATGCTGTATGTGGCATCTTTGCTCTCCGTATTTATTCTGCTCGTTTTCATTTACAGGATTTTCATTCCAAATCACGAAATACATATAGGAATGATAATTTTTCCTTTTCTTTTTATTGTGGCAATAAGCATTACCTATCGGATTGTCAGCGATCATTTTAAAAATGAAAGTGCGTTAAAGGAACGCGAAACCGAAAACCTCAAGTCAGAATTGGCTTTTCTCCGTTCACAGATCAGTCCACATTTTATTTTTAATATCCTCAACAACCTTGTATCCCTTGCCAGGAAAAAGTCAGATATACTCGAGCCTACGTTGATTCGTTTGTCCAATCTTCTTCATTATATGATTTATGAATCCGACAATGATAAAATCAGTCTCGAAAAGGAAATAGAATCTGTCAAGGATTATATCGATTTACAACGCATCCG
>CAYMZV010000245.1:0-6771 GCA_964394965.1 uncultured Chryseobacterium sp. | reverse complement strand
CTATGTTGATGATGTGAGCCTGATGACCGTAAAACCGGATGAAACATTGTGCGAGGCACCAAGGGATTCGGCCACGCGCGACAATCTCGTTTTCATGATCGATGTTTCGGGATCGATGGAACCAAAGGGAAATATTGCCGCTGCAAAGAGTGCATTGCTTCCGCTCATCAATTCACTTCCTCCCGGCGATCACATTTCCATCATTGCTTTCAGCGACAACCCGGTTGTATTATGCAACAACATCACGGCAGCCGATACGGACATCATCAGAAAATCACTCGATTCGATTGTACCGGGAGGTGGAACGAATATTGTCGGTGCATTCAATTTGGCTTATGGACTTATCCGAAAAAGAATGTTGGTGAACGGAACGAATAAGATTGTGGTGCTGACGGATGGAAAAATCTATTTGCCGAAATCAGAACGCAAAAAAATCGTGGATGCAAAACAGACGGAAGACATTACACTGTCCGTGATTTTTTTCGGGGAAAATGTCCCGAAAGAAGTGATACAACTTGCACATGATGCGGGAGGAGATGCGTCAGCGACAAAAGACGGAGCAACCGATGATGCATTGCGGAAACAAATCCCTGCACACGTGCTCGATACAAAATATGGAACAAGGGATGCAGAAAGGATTTTCACTTACGAGTTGCTGACAAAAATCCTAGTGCCCGGATTGCTTGCACTGTTGATTTTGCGGGCAACGAGAACGATTTGAAATAATTCTGAGTTTTGAATTCTGAATTGAAAAGGAGTGTTGTTGACTTTTCAATAATCGGATTCAGAATCAATCCTGATACAACTTCTCAATGATTGCCTCATTTTCCTTGAGGATCACTTTTCTTCTCAGGCTCAATTTCGGCGTCAGTTCACCTTTTTCAACTGTCCATGCTGTGGGAAGCAGAACTATTTTTTTCACTTTTTCATATTGTGCGAGCGAAGCATTCAACTTTTCTATCGAGAGATTTATCCTTTTGACCACTTCCGGATTATTCACCAGCTCCTCATTCGTTTCACCGATCTTGATTCCTTTCCGATTCGCCCACTCGCGCACGAAAGCGAATGCGGGAACAATCAATGCCGTGGGATATTTCCTGTTTTCGCCAATGCTCATGGACTGGTCGATGAAACGGGAGTTTTTCAAAAGGTTTTCAATGTGTTGCGGTGCAATGTATTTTCCTCCTGCGGTTTTGAAAATTTCTTTTTTGCGGTCCGTGATTTTCAGGAAACGGTTTTCCACCATGATGCCGATATCACCGGTATGAAAATATCCTTCGGAGTCAATCACTTCGGCTGTGGCTTCGGGTCGTTTGAAATATCCTTTCATCACATTCGGACCTTTGACAAGAACCTCTCCGTCTTCGGCAAATTTTACAATCACATCTCTTATCACCGGTCCCACTGTTCCAAATCGCAAACTGTTTTTTTCAAAGTTATTCACGGCAATAACCGGAGACGTTTCTGTCAATCCATACCCTTCGAGAACAGGAATTCCTGCCGCCCAAAAAATCCGTGCGAGACGTTGGTCCAATGCGGCTCCACCGGAAATCATGGCACGCACATTTCCTCCGAGACCTTCGCGCCATTTGCTGAAAACAAGTCTTGATGCGATTGACAATTGCAATTTGTACCACCAACCGTTTTCATTCGGACCAACATCATATTTTTCCGCCAACCTGACCGACCAGAAAAACAAGGCGCGTTTGATGCCTTTCAATTCGGCGCCTTTCGATGTAATGCGATTATAAACTTTTTGCACAAGCGCAGGAACACAAGTGAAAATATGCGGTTTCAATTCATTGATGTCGGCGGAAATCGTGTCCAGACTTTCTGCATAATAAATTGACGGCCCCTTGAACAGATAAAGAAAAGAAAGCATCCTTTCATAAATGTGATTGAGTGGAAGAAAACTCAATGCACGACTGGTATGATCAACCGGAGGTAGATCGCAAAGGTCAATGAAATTGCTGACGAGATTCCTGTGCGTGAGCATCACACCTTTGGGAGTACCCGTTGTTCCCGATGTGTAGAGAATCGTAAAACACTCGTCAGGTTGTATTTCTTTTTTATTGGCGTTGATGATTTCCGTTTGTTTGTTTGCTTTTCCCTTTTCCAGGATTTCAGTCCAACTATTTGCACCATCGATTTTATCGAATGAAAAAAGTCTGGGTTGTACCGGCAAATCCCTTGAAGCGAGTTTTGTCTTTTGAAAAATTTCCTTGCTCGATACAAAAACAATTTTCGCTTCCGAATCCCCCAATATGAAAGCAAGATCCGCTTCAGCAATGGTCGGATACACCGGAACCAAAATCGCACCCGCCAATTGCGCACCGAAATCAACGACATTCCACTCCGGACGATTATTGGCAAGTATCGCAATGAGGTCTCCACGTTTTATTCCCTCACCGATCAATCCCGCTGCAAGTTCATGAGCCGTCTCCACAAATCTCACGAAACTCCATTTTTCCCACTTGCCGTTTACCTTCCCCGCAAACGCATCCGGCTTGTCACCAAAAGTTTCCAAATAATAATCCATCAAATCGAAGACGCGCGTGAGCTCCATGTTTTCCTATTGTAGAATGTTTAATTAAAGGTAATAAAAACGAGGGATGGGGATGGGAAATGGGGCGTGGGACGAAATGGGACGTGGGGCGAAATGGGACGTGGGACGAAATGGGACGGAGTTGGGACGTGGGACGAAATGGGACGAGGGCGGAAAAAAATTTCTTCGGAGACAATCGAAAATCGACTCCCGAAATTTCGGGACAACAAATCGTAAATCCCTTTCAGTCCCAATTATAAAATTCGATTCCGAGAGTCAGTTTCGGCAAATCGATATTGTTGATGGTGTAACTGCTCTTGATGATATTGTTCATTCGCCACTGTGCAAATATTCCCACATAATCGCCACCGACGCGAGCGGTCAAACCATAATTCATCTTTTCCATATAAGGCAATCGCGTCTCCCTTGTTTTACTTTTGAATCTGTAACCGAAAAGCGAAGTCGAGCTGTAATGCTGATCGACAAAAACATCTGTCGTGCGAAATCCCCAATCACCGTAAACACCAAGGTCGAGCCATGTTCCCATCACATTTCCCCTTCTGCCAAAATTGATCCGGTCGCAAATCGCTCCGGAAAGATTGTGAACCGAAATCCGTTCGCGTTCATGTTTTGTCGCATCCAGCGGAAGCAATTTCGGTGTATTCATTCTCATGCTGTAACGGTCATACCGGTAACCGAAATCCATCACCAACGCATCCCACGACCACAATTTCAATTTTCCGCGCGCAGCATACGCTATCGATCCTGTCCACCAATTCGTTTGCAAACCCAAACTCTGTGGGCCTGGCTTTTCGCCGATCTGACCAAGTCCGTGAGCAAAAAACAATCTGTTCGGTCCGAATTTCGGAATGGCTCCGGTTGTATCCACATCATGATCCACCAAAGTAAAACGCGCATCGGAAGTGTCGGCCTGATTCATCAAATCAAACTGGGCGTGAACGGAAAATGTCCGCAACAGCAAAATGATTGCCAATAAAAAAACACGCTCAGAATTTTTCAGACGCATAATATCCCTGATAAAAAACGTGAAGTGTAACACCGGGTTTCCAATCTTCGCTTGTAATGGTAACGGGAACCATTGCATGCACATCAATCACCTTGTATTTATAGATCCGTCCCTTTTCATCTTCCAGCGAATAATAAAGCAAATACATTTTCCGCATTGTGACATCCGGTTTGAAATTGTCATCAATATTTACCGTTGCAACATTTCCATTTCTCCTGATTGAAAAAGTCGGAGGCATTTCCCCTCCCGGATCAAAAAACCAGGAAGCTTGTGGAACACCATATCCATCCGAATAATCATAATACGGGTAAAGCGATGCACATCTCCGCATCGTATCGGCAAGTGTTGTCGGTGTAAGATCGGGATACATTTGCAAAAGACACGCTGCAAATCCGACGAGCAACGGAGCGGAAAACGAGGTTCCCTCCGCAATTTCATAACTCCCTTTTCCATTGGCAACAACAGCGGTTCCCGGTGCACACACGTCGGGCTTGCGGCGGAAATCGGGAAGCGGACCGAATGAACTGTAATCGGCAACATAGCCGTCATCGTTGACAGCCGTTACACTCAACACCGAATCCGCATCGGATGGTGGAAGCAAATTCGGTTCGAAAGTCTGTCCTTCGTTTCCAGCTGCAGCAATCACCAGAATCCCTTTGCTCGCTGCCATGTTCGATGCACGGCTTATCAACGGAATTTTCCCATCCATCTGTTCCGGAAAATAAGCGCGCTCTCCCGGACCACCGGAACAATTGATGATCATCGCACCCTGTTTGTCCGACCATTCCACTGCGGCCACATAATTTTCCTCACCGCGATATTGATTTCCGTATTCGTGCTCAATGCGCGCCAACAGGAAAGTCGCTTCGGGAGCAAGTCCCATTTGACATTGTCCCATCATTCCGGCAATGCACGACAGCACCATTGTTCCATGATCGGCAGTTGTCGAATACACTTCCGTATTCTGTTTTACAAAATCAAACGTTGCACGAATCTGATTGTTCAATCGCAAATTATTGAACGCCTCGTGTTTGTCCGCTCCCTTGAATCCCGCATCCAGAATTGCAATCACAATTCCTTTTCCCTTTTTATTGTGATCGGCAAACAATCTTCCCTGCATGGGATCAATCTGCTGACTCAATCTTCTTTTTGTTCCATCCACAGCCGTGACCAACGAATCGGGGAATGCCTGTGCACAGGCGGTTTGCGCATTGTAAATTGTTTCGAGTGTGACTTCACGCACGAAAGGGAGTTTTTTCACTTGCAAAATTTCCTCCTCGGTTGCCGTCACTCCCACTCCATTGAACCAACGTGTTTCGTATCCGACACTTTCCACTTTTTGGGCAACAGCTTTTACATAATTTTCATTCACCGGAAAATCCGTTGAATCGTAAAGTGAAATTTTCAGTTTTTCCCTGCGTTCAATCGCTTCGGGTGCAAAATAGGAATAGGGATCGAAGGATGTCCCGTTCTTATCGGTAAAAAAAACCCAATACGCTTTTTGCGCATGCATGACGCCTGCGAGGGAAATCGAAATAAAAAATGCGATTGAAATTTTTCTGAACATGCTATGGAAAGCGGTTGTGCAAAGATGGGGAAAATAATTGCTAATTGATTAATTACCGATTACTAATGGGAAATCACAAAAAAACGATCGTCAATTTCCTACTTTAGCGCAACAATCGATAATCAGTAATCTCGTAATTCGCAATTAAAATGATCGACCTAAGAAGTGATACAGTGACCAAACCAACTCCCGGAATGCTTGATGCGATGTTCAAGGCGACGGTGGGTGATGATGTTTTCAATGAAGATCCAACGGTGATTGCGCTGGAAGAAAAAGCGGCGAAACTTTTTGGACAGGCAGCCGGATTGTTTTGTCCCTCGGGAACGATGACGAATCAGATTGCGATAAAAGTGCACACGCAACCCGGTGATGAGGTGTTGTGCGATGTGAGTTCGCACATTTACAATTACGAAGGCGGCGGTATAAGTTTCAATTCGGGTGCGCAAGCGAAATTGATTCCCGGAGAGCGTGGAAGGATCAGTGCAAAACAAGTGGAGGAAAGCGTCAATCCGAATTTCGATTGGTTGACAAGAACTCGATTGGTGAGTATTGAGAATACAGGAAATCGTTCGGGCGGAAGTTATTATTCGCTTGAGCAGATGAAGGAAATCGGAGCGGTTTGCAAAAAAAATGGCTTGCGTTATCATCTTGACGGTGCGCGTATTTTCAACGCGATTACGGAAGCGAAATATGCTGCAGGGGAAGTCGGTTCATTGTTCGATTCCGTTTCGGTCTGCCTCTCGAAAGGATTGGGCTCCCCTACCGGTTCCGTTTTACTCGGCTCGAAAGATTTCATTGCGCATGCACGTCGTGTGCGGAAAGTTTTCGGAGGAGGAATGCGCCAGGCGGGATATTTGGCGGCTGCAGGAATTTATGCGTTGGACAATCATGTGAACCGTTTGAAAGACGATCATGCACGCGCAAAAGTGATTGGTGATGTGATGGCAAAACTTCCTTACATCGCAAATGTGCTTCCGGTTGATACGAACATCATCATTTTCAATCTCAACGACAAACTGTCTCCGGAAAAATTCGTGAAGCAGTTGGCTGAGAAAGGAATCAAGGCAACCGGTTTTGGAAAACAGGCGATCCGCTTTGTAACACATTTGGATTTTACGGATGAGATGCTGGAGAAAACGGTTGCTGTGCTGAAGGCGATTCAACCTGACTGAAAAGTGGCAGGAAAAAAGTGACTCACGGATTCAAAATGATTCTGCAGATTGGAGTTTGGAATCCCTTTGATAGTGTTTTCCATGAGAACCGGCAACGGACAATTCTTTCTCCCGAACCATTCTCAACGAAAACAAAATCACTCCGCCTGCAATCATGATTTCTCCGCACCAAAAAGTCATCCAGGAAAATTCCTTGGGAATGTAACCGTGTCCTTCCGAAAACAATTCCTTGTTGTGTGCCAATGTAAAAGAACTTTTCACGGAATGGAGATGGACGTAATCGAGGTAATCCCAAATGAAAGAAGTGATGACGACCAAACAACCGCCCACGAGGATCAATTTTTCCATCGATGAAAGTTTCCCGGATTTTCCCTTGAGTTGAAAATGAATCGTGGAAATCATCAGGGCAATCATGGTGAGTGAAACGATGCAGGGACAAATTACCGGACCGAGCCACGGA
>CAYMZV010000244.1:0-6775 GCA_964394965.1 uncultured Chryseobacterium sp. | reverse complement strand
ATTTTGAAAGGTAATCGCTGCCGGTGAATTTCACTTCCGGTTCAACAGCGGAAATTTCCGTTGCCGAAAAAAACAACAGGAAACCGACCAGATATCTTGAAATGTGTTTCATTGGCGAAAAGGCATGGGCAATTGCAAATTTATTCCCACCCGCAAGATGCTTCCTTCCATAAGAAACGTTTCTTTTAACAGTATAGTGTTAATTGCTCCTCCGTATCTTGGCTGTATGAGAAGGCGGATCACCCTTTTTATATTTTTTCTGCAAACAGGATTCTCCCTCTTCGGGGCGGATTACCGTTTCACGCGATTGGGTATTTTACAGGGACTTTCCTCGAATTCCATTGGAGCCATTCTTACCGACAGCAGGGGATTCACCTGGGTGGGCACACTTGCAGGACTGAATCGTTTTGACGGGGAAAACTTTACGGTTTACAATCACCGTCGCAATGATTCCACTTCCATTCCGCACGACAATGTGCTTTCGTTGGCCGAGGATGACAAGGGCATGCTGTGGGTTGGAACACAAAATGGAATTGCACGCTTCAATCCGTGGAATGGGAAAGCGGAAACGATAAAGGAAATTTTACCCGAAGGGGAAGAACAGGTTTATCCGCCCAAATTTGTTTACATCGATAAATCAAATACGGTTTGGGCAAAATCACTTAACGCAATCTGGAAATTCGACGAGAGGAAAAATGTTTTTCAATTGGTCATGCGTTGTGACGGGAAAAACAATCATGCGGCGAATTGCACGTACCTCTATGAAGACCGCGAAGGGCGTTTCTGGATTTGCACGTATGCAGGACTTTATCTGTACGACCGGAAATCGGGAAACCTTATCCAATACCATGTGTCGAGCGAGATTGGGAAAACGGATCTTGTGAATTGCATTTATGAAGATCACGAAGGGAATTTATGGTGCGGTACTTGGGGAAATGGCATTGCACGTTTTTTCCCGGAGACCGGAAAATTTGCAACGTATTGCTGGGTCAGGCATTTTGAAAATCCTTCAGCCGTCAATATTGTTTTTGGAATAACGGAAATCGCTTCGGGAAAAAACAAAATGCTGTGGGCTGCAACCAACAGCGGACTCGCATTGATCACGGATAAGAATCGGTTGGATGATGATCATGTTGTTTTTGTGCAGAATGATCTTGCAAATCCGGAAAGCATTTCCAGCAATCAGGTCAATTGTGTCAGCGGGAATCCATCGGGACAACTTTGGGTGGGAACAGGCGACGGGATTTCAATCTTGCTTCCCGAGCACCAACTCTTTCAAGGTTATGCCCCACAATTCAAGGGACAAACCATTCGCATTTTGCCCGACGGAAAAGGTGGAAATTATTTTTGTACATGGTATGGAAATGGCTTGCAGCAAATCGACAGCAATGGAACGATTGTGCGTGCGTGGAAAAAAATCCCTGAAAACAATACCAGTCCCGATTGTGGTCAGGTGAGCGATATGTTGCGTGCAAAAGACGGAACATTATGGGTGGCGACTTTCGGTGGATTGTCACATGGCGATGCAGATGGAAATGATTTCAATCAGTTTCTTCCGCAACCCGAAAATCCAAATTCAATTTGTGACAATCACATCACTTGCCTCGCGGAAGATCGGGATGGGAAAATCTGGTGCGGCAGTTATGGAAAGGGAATCAGTGTTTTGGATCCGCGAAATTTTGCAGCAACAAATTATGTGGCCGATAAAAAAAACAATTCTTCGCTGGCAGATAATCTCGTCTGGTGTTTGTATTGCACAAAAAATGGCGAAGTGTGGGTGGGAACGAATGATGGGATTTGCCGCTACAATAAATCGGCAGACAAATTCGAGACGTGGAAAAACATGAAACGCGAAAATGACACCATCAATTTCGGTCTTTGCGGAGAATTGTTTGAAGACAGTCGTGGCATATTGTGGATTGGATCGGACAACGGATTGTTTTTCCGGAAACCCGATGGAAGTTTTGGCGCGTATCTGAAAGACGATGGACTTGCCGACAATGGAGTGCGCGGAATACGCGAAGACCTTGCAGGCAATATGTGGATTACAACGGTGAATGGACTTTCAAAGTTGAATTTCAAGAATGAAACATTCACCAATTATTCTGTCGGAAGCGGTTTGCCTTTGCCGGAACTGGATGGCGATTTGGCAAATGGGAGAAATGGGAAATTGCTCATCGGCTTGAACGATATTGTGGTCGAATTCAATCCCTCACAATTGAATCTCACTTCCGTCATTCCATCCGTTTTCATAACGGGGATTTCCGTTTCGGGGAATCCATTTCCGTTTTCAAAAAATCCATCTTCCATTTCAGGAACAGAATTCCCTTGGAATGAAAATGTAATCTCTTTCGATTTTGTCTCTCCCGGATTCCGCGGCGATCCATTGGTGAAATATTCCTACACCTTGATGGGTGCCGATGAAAAATGGATCAACTCGGGGACCAGACATTTTGCAACCTATGGCGGATTGCAACCGGGGAATTATACTTTTCTCTGTAGAGCATCCATGAGCAACGGTGCATGGAGTAATCCGGTTTCATTTTCATTTGTCATTCATCCGCCATTCTGGAGAACATGGTGGTTCATCATTTCCGTCATCACCATTTCCGTTTTGCTGATCGTGATTATTGTACTGAGGGAAGCCACGCAAAAGATAAGGAGACAAATACTGATACTCGAAAAACAGCAAGCGGTGGAAAAGGAAAGGAACAGGATTTCACGCGACATGCACGATGACCTCGGATCGGGGCTGACCAAAATTGCGATTCTCAGTGAAGTGGTGAAGAAAAAAATGGGAAAGGAAAATCCCGACGCTTCGGGACAAAAACAGATTGATACCATTTCAGAATCGGCGAGGGAATTGGTGGACAACCTGAATGAAATCATTTGGGCGTTGAATCCGGAGAATGACAACCTTTCGAATCTTGCCGCTTACATTCGCGAATACGCAGACAATTATCTCGAGACTTCCGGGATTTCATTTCATTGCACCATTCCTGAAAATTTACCGGCGCTTCCCTTGTCGGAAGAAAAGCGACGCAATCTTTTTCTCATCATAAAGGAAGCGTTGCACAACATTGTAAAACATGCCGCTGCGAAAAAAGTGGATATCGATTTCCTTTTTGAAAATGAAAAAATAAAAATTGAAGTGAGGGATGATGGAAAAGGTTTTGACCTGGATTCAGTGCGGCGTTTTGGAAATGGATTGAAAAGCATGAACAAGAGGGCGGATGTGATCGGTGCGGCGATAAATATGGAAAGCAAGCTCGGCGAAGGAACGGCCATTAAAATCCAAATGAGTACCGTTCACTAAAACCGCATGATCATGTGAAACAATCAAGAAACATCGCAACTACATTTGTTACAATGAATATCCGAGTAGCCATTGTCGAAGACACAAAAGACATCCGAGAGGGACTTGCATTGCTCATCAATGCGAGTGAGGGCTACACGTGTACGCACATTTGTCCGGATGCGGAAGATGCGATTGAGAAATTGCCTGCAGATCCACCCGATGTGGTGTTGATGGACATCAATCTTCCGGGAATGTCGGGGCCGGAATGCGTGAAAAAATTAAAACCGCTTTGTCCGAACACACAATTTCTCATGTGCACGGTTTACGAAGAGGACGAACATATTTTCGAATCATTGAAATCGGGAGCGACAGGTTACATCCTGAAAAAAACAGCGCCCGACAAATTGCTCGAAGCGATTACCGACATTCACAACGGCGGTTCCCCAATGACAGGAGGAATTGCACGCAAAGTGATGGCTTCATTTGTTCCTGCAATTCCCGTTGCAGCAAACGATTTGTCGTCGCGCGAAAATGAAATTCTCGAGGCGCTTGCAAAAGGTTACCGTTACAAGGAAATAGCGGATAAATTTTTCATCAGCATCGATACGGTGCGTTCACATATCCGCAACATTTACGAAAAGTTGCAGGTGCATTCGCGCACGGAAGCGTTGAACAAGGTTTTTCCGAAGTGAAAAAAGTGGCAGCTGCAGTGACGACAACTTTCCTTATCCACTCATAGATAAAATCAATCCGGCAAAATCACCTTGCGTGAAAGTGTATAGCTACCTTTGCGCCCATGAAATTGCTTTGGAGTTATCTGAGAAATTACAAGGGCCTGATTTTTTTGGCGTTGCTGTTGGCTTCCATCAACCAGATTTTTTCGCTGTTGGATCCGGTCATCAGTCAAAAAATAATTGACGGATTTGCGGTCTTTAAGGATCCGAAAGTACGTGCTCACTTTACTGTTTCAATGTTTTTTAAAGGCGCCGGAGTATTGATTCTACTGGCGATTGGTGTGGCAATGGTTTCCCGCATTGCAAAAGCGTTTCAGGATTATTATGTAAATGTGATTACGCAACGTTTGGGAGCGCAGATTTATTCGGATGGTTTGCGGCATTCATTGGAATTGCCTTATTCCGTTTTCGAGGATCAACGCAGTGGTGAAACGCTTGGCAAACTGCAAAAAGTAAGGGATGATACGCAGAAACTTATTTTTGCATTTGTAAATGTCCTTTTCCCTGCAGTGGTTGGATTGGTTTTCGTTGTTGTGATTTCCGTTACAATCTATTGGGGAATTGCATTTATTTATCTTTTTTCAATTCCTGTTCTCGGTCTCTTGAGTTTTACGTTGAGCAAACGGATAAAAGTCATGCAAAAGACAATTGTCGTAGAAACAATTGCACTCGCAGGATCAACAACGGAATCGCTCCGCAATATTGAATTGGTAAAAAGTCTGGGGCTTGCACAACAGGAAACATTACGCTTGAATGCTGTGACTGCAAAAATTTTAAAACTGGAATTGAAAAAAGTCCGTTACCTGAGAAGCTTGAGTTTTATTCAAGGAACTTGCGTCAACTTGCTTCGAAATGCAATTATTTTCATTTTACTTTATTTTGTTTTCATTGGGAAAATAACAATTGGAGAGTATTTCATGTTTCTCATTTTTTCCTTTTTTATTTTCGGGCCATTGCAAGAATTGGGGAACATCATCAATACGTATCGTGAAACGGAAGTGTCGCTCGACAATTTCAATGCGATCCTCAATATTCCCAAAGACAAAAAACCCGACAATCCTGTTTCCATCCGGAAAATAGACAAACTCGAATTCGAATCTGTCACCTTCAAGCATCAAACAGCGAAACACAATGCGCTTGAAAACATTTCATTCCAAGCCGATCACGGAGAAACGATCGCTTTTGTGGGACCATCCGGCTCTGGAAAATCGACGCTTGTGAAATTGTTGGTGGGATTGTACAATCCTTTATCCGGACAAATTTTTTACAACGACCATGCAGGAACAAAAATCGATCTCGACAAATTGCGCGAGCAAATCGGGTTGGTGACGCAAGACACACAATTGTTTTCCGGAACCATTCGGGAAAACCTTTTATTCGTTGCTCCAAAAGCCACCGACGAAGAATGCATTCAAGTGTTGCACCAAGCCGCGTGTCAAAGTCTGCTGGAGCGTGCGGACAAAGGATTGGATTCTGTGATCGGTGAAGGCGGCGTAAAAGTTTCCGGTGGAGAAAAACAACGTCTTTCCATTGCAAGGGCACTGTTGCGCCGTCCATCGCTTTTGGTTTTCGACGAAGCCACTTCTTCATTGGATTCAATTACGGAAGAGGAAATCAGCAAAACGGTACGGGCCGTTTCGGAAAATAAAAATCACATTACCATTTTGATTGCGCATCGTCTCTCCACCATCATGCATGCCGACAAGATTTTCGTTCTCGAAAGAGGCCATATCATCGAATCGGGAAAACACCAGGAACTGCTTGCAGAAAAGGGTTTGTACTATGCCATGTGGCGCCAGCAAATCGGCGAACGCGTTATTTAACAGCTGTACGGAATACGGATTTTACCAATCTGCGAATTGCGAATAAATGCGGATTCGAACTCCCATTCGCCGTTCGTAGATTCGTTTTGATTTGTAAACCGTACGATATTAAAAACCACATTTTCATGCGATAGGATAACATGTCTTCCTGCATGACTTTTGCAGAGCATTCCTAAAATTTCAAATTATGATGAAAACAACTGCAACTTTACTGCTGTTTGCCATTCCGTTTTTCGGATTCTCACAGATTGATGTTTCCGGAACAATCAACGATAAAGCCAATGAAAAATTGGGTGATGCCATTGACCAGGTTTGGTCTGCCCCCGGAAAACTGAAAGACAGAAAGAAAGACGGCGCAAAAAGCGATAGCACCACAACAACAGCGACTACGACAACCACTCCGGCAACAACAACAGCTCCACCGGCGGCAACCACTGCAACGCCATCGTCAACAACCGGCACAACGGCTGCCAATGAACCGCTTACAATAAAATCCTATCAGAATTATGATTTCGTTCCCGGGAGTGATTTGATTTTCGAGGATCATTTCATTTCCGATGACGACGGGGAATTTCCTGCACATTGGAAATTGGAGGCCGGCCAGGGTGTTGTGAATAAAATTCAAACCACTCCCTGTTTTTTCCTTACCGAAGGGAATTATGTGGTTGTTGATCCACGCATTACCACTGCAAATTATCTCAGCAATGCATTTTCAGTTGAAACGGATGTCTATTCCGCTCCCGGTGATTATGGATTGAATATTTTTTTCTACGTGGGAACAGATCGTCAGATGATTGTTTCCGTCAATCAGCATGAAGCCGATTGCAGTTTTCCGGGATCGAGTTTGGGTGCTGCTTATCCGGCGGCAATGGAAGGGCTGGATGCCCCGCGTTCGCGGGGCATGACGCGATTATTTACGC
>CAYMZV010000243.1:0-6840 GCA_964394965.1 uncultured Chryseobacterium sp. | reverse complement strand
TCCCTTGAAATTATAAGCCTCCGCAATGAGCAAACTGTCATTGTTCGTTTCACCTGCAATCAAAAGCCGATTGACGAAACGGGAGGCGGAATCCTTGCTTATTTTTTTCAGCGCATCATTCAGTTGATTGGTAATTTTAATGTCGTGCGGATGCTTGGCTGATATTTTCCGCAGACTGTCTGCCTTGCGCTGTTGGGAAAAAGCGGGAAGTGAAAAAACAAAAACAAACAGCACCGTCAACAGGATACTGAATGTTCGTTTTTGTTTTTGTAAGAATCCCATTTGCATTTTCTTGAGAAAAAAAAGAACTGCTCATTCGGCAGTTCTTGAAATATTCTTGGTGGAAAAACCTATTGCTTGTACAGGATGAAATGTTTTACCAATTCAAATGTCGAGCCGTCCTTGTCGGCATCCAGTTTCACCGTTTCCTTGATCGGTTTGTAACCCGGCATTTCAATCCTGATTTCATACGTTTTATCGCCTTCCAATTGGATTTGATAATTTCCACTGGTGCTGGAACTCACGGCACCAACTTGTGTTCCGCTTGCATCGAAGAATTTCAAATCGGCAACCACCGGACTTCCGTCAATGTTGAAAATGGATCCTGTGAGCAATGACATATACGGACCCGTGTGCGGCTTCGGCATCAACGCTGTCATGTCAACTTTCCAGATGTCGCGTTCTCCCAATCCGCCTTCACGGTCACTGTCGATGTAAGCGGTTTTGCCATCGGGAGAAAGGATGAACATTCTTTCATTGGCAATGGTGTTGATCGGATAACCGACATTCACCGGCGTTGTCCATTCGTTGTTTTCAAAACGTGTCATGAAAATATCATAACCTCCCATGCTGTTGTGTCCATTCGAACAGAAATAAAGTGTTTTGCCATCGGGTGCAGGATAAATTCCACCTTCATCATATTCCGTATTGATGGTTGGTCCAAGATTCACCGGATCACCCCAGTTGGTCTTGTCGATTTTTTTCGCCATCCAGATATCACTGTGTCCATAACCTTTTTGCCCTTTCCACGGAAGATCCTGTCCGCGTTCACTCATGAAATAAAGCGTATTTCCATCTGGAGAAAGCACAGCACCGTCTTCAAAATAACTTGTGTTGATTCCCTTGCCCATGTTTTTCGGCGTTCCCCATTTTCCGGAAGAGCTTTTTTTCGAAACACAAATGTCACCGGCACCACCGTCGGTTGGATTATTCACATACAAAAACATCTGTTTCCCATCGGGGGAAATCGAACAGGCTGCATCATGACCATCGGTGTTGACAGCACCTTTGACAAGATCAGCATCGCCCCAAGTTCCCTTAACGGAATCCCAACTGGATTGATAAATGTCTTCGAAATAACCACCGTCCCCTTCATTATCCACATTCGAGTTTTTTCCATCGGGACGGCGAGAAGTGAGAATCATCGTTTTCATGTCGCTTGTCAATGAAGGACGCTTGTCGTCATAAGGTGAATTCACGCCCTGACCGAGATTTGTGATTTTAACGTCTTTGGGAGTTGCCATCAACGCTTTCGCGGTTTGGCATTGAGCGAAATAATAATCGATGTCTTTCAGGGTAAGTGCATTTGCAAGATTTACCGCTCTCGCTGCAGAATATTCTGTCATGGCGGAATCCAGCTGACCTTTCATCTGGTAACAGCGGCCAAGCAGGAAACGAAGTGTTGGCGTGGCATTGTCATTGATGGATTTTGCATGCAGGAATTCCACCTGTGCCTTATCGGGTTCGTCCATTGAGAAATAACATTCCCCAATATGGAAAATGATAGTCGGGTCGTTGGGCCTATTGAGAAGAACTTCCTTGAAAAGATTTACGGCTTTCACATAATCACCCGCATTGAAGGATTGCGAAGCCTGGAAAAGTTTTGCTTCATCACCGGTTTTGTCAATGATATTCTGAGCGGAAATTTTTCCGACCAATAGAAAAAGGATAACTGTGCAGAGGGAGATCGTTCTTTTCATAATAGGTTTGAGGAATGGATAACAAATATAATCAACGGCGGGAATATCAGTGTAGTGCAGGCAATTGCCCCATTTTTTCCATAAATAAGGCAAGTCCCTGTTCCGCGCGTTCAGTCAGTCTCAATTTAAGGGACTTTGAAAGGTAATTTTCCACATCAAAAGGGGAATATTTTTCCGATTCCTTTTGCACAACTTCCGGCAAATGGGATAATCCCAACTCCATGGCGGCTGAAAAACGGCGGATAAAATCATCCGAAAGTTTTTTATTGCTCACCCAACAGGCAAAAACGAAAGGCAAACCGGTCAATTTTTTCCACTCGCCGGCAAGGTCATATTCGAAAGGGAATTTTCCATTCAACGTGAATGTCCGGTCGCCAATGACAACTGCTGCGGTGGTGGAAGAAATGTTTTTTTCAAAACCTTCCGATGACTTTTTCCATTCGGGTGCAATTTTCCACAATTCATTCGCGAGCACACGCACAAGCGTAACCGAAGTGCGCGATTGGTAATCGAGCAAAACGGTTTTTATATTTTCAAGCGGCACCTGCGAATACAATTTCACCGATTCCACCGGACCGTCGGCGCCAATGCAAAATCCGGGAATGATGTGCGCCTCTTTCAACAGGGGAATGATGGCAACCGGAATCAATCCGAGATCCGCTTCATCCGCAATCAATTTCCGCGCACACTCCGAAGGCATGTCCACGCTGATGTGCACATCCTCCATGTGTGCGAGTTCCAATCCATGAAGAAAAGGTTTTGTATTGAGATAGGATACTGCGGAAAGACGAATCATAAAATGATGAATGATAAATGATAAATGATGAATCGTTGGGGTTGCAAAGTTATTGAGGAATGAATAAGTTGGGAATATTTTTAATTCATCATTTCCTTTCCATCGTTTCCACGGTCGCCAAAGTTGCCGCCAATGCGGAAAGGATCGGTGCGAGACAGATGCCGAGAACAGGAATCCATAACAGGAAAGAATAAACCATTCCATTGCCGATTGCTATGCCCTTGTGCCTGCGTGTGAAACTTGCTCCTTGGGAAATTTTCATCCTCCTCCTTTCGTAGGTGTAATCCATCATGTTGAATCCGAGAAAGTACCAACCGATAATCCATACAAAAGGCAAGGTGAACCAACCGACGACAGGAATGCAAAACAGCACGAACAATCCGATGAGGCAAATGGTTTCCATGAACATATTCCGGAAAACGACAAGAATTCCACGGAAAATGTCTTTCAGGAAATTTTCGAAAATGAAAGGTGTCTTTTTTCCCGTGAGAATTTCATCGACACGTTTTGAAAGCGAAGCCATGATGGGCGAGCATAAAATGAGAATGATGTAACGGATGGTCTTGAGAAATAAAAACGTGATGATCCATTGCGCAAAAAATCCAAGCACCTTGCCGATGAAAAAAGCGATGAAGCCGAGTATGTTTCCCATTGCATCGCCTTTGGGAAGGAAATTCTCCAATTCATCGAACACATATTTCCACCAATGGTTTCCAATATCGGAAAGCGCATACACTCCGAAAAAACAAAGTGCGATGGTGAGACAAACGGGAAAAATAAAATATGCCCAGAGGTTGTGTTTGGCAATGAAGGAGAACGCCCGCACGTGCGAAGAAATCCCATTTACGAAATCCGACCGGAATGCCATTGGGTAAAGTTAGTGATTGAAGATCAGAGAAATGATTCACGAATAGGAATCGATCATGATCGGTATTTTTTGGGGAGGAAAGAAAAAAATCAGAACAGCCGCGATAGCAATGAGCTCCGCCGAACGGATAGTCCAAAGGACTCCTTCGGAGCGCGATGAATGTTGCTGAATGAGAAAATGCCTGCGCTCCAAATCTTTTTCCCAAGTCAATTGAGCCCGTCATAAAGATCAAATCCTTCAACATGAACTCGAACGAACAAATGACAGATTCCAAAAAACAATTGTTTTTCATTGATAAATTTTGAAAACTGAATTCTGGAATCCGGAACCTCGATGGTCTCACGTTCACTTTGGTTATCTTACACCCATGAATAAATTTTCTGTTGCAGCGGTTTATCCTGTTGCAGCACCCAATTCCACTGTGCGGACGGATATGCCGGTTACGATTTATGGAATTGACCTTTCGCAAAACAATGGAAAGGTTGATTGGATGAAAGTGATGCTGAATTCGACTCCGATTTCATTTGCGTATATAAAATGCACGCAGGACATTGCCTCGATTGATTCGAGATGTGCGGAACATGCGAATGGAGTTTCGGCAACAGGAATGAATTTCGGATTCTATCATTCCACGACGTTGAATGGAAAAAATCCGATCCCTGATGCAATGGCGGAAGCGCGTTTTTTCGATGCAGCGATAAAAGCGATGGCGCCTTGCCGATTGATGCCTGCACTGGACATCAAGGCGAATGAAAAAAATCTTTCACCCGCAGAAGTCCAGTTGTGGATTTCCACTTTCCTGTTGGAGATGAATTCACTCGGAAGAAAAAACATTCTCATTTACAGCAACAGCGAATTCCTCGATTCGAATCTGCCGGCCAAACATCCTTTCGGGAATTTCCCATTGTGGCATTCGCAATACACACGGTCATCGACGCCCCAATTGCCGCGAGGCTGGACAAAATATACCGCTTGGCGATTTTCACAAACCGGTAAAGTGAATGGCGTGAATTCCAATTGCGATGTGTCGCGATCCACTTCGGATTTTTTGATTCTTCCGGGATGAATTCGAAATGAGTCTGTGTAACATTTTCTAAATTGCCACGTCTTACCGTTGGATTCTCAAATCATTCCCATGACAAAACTCTTTTTCCCTTTGATTTTTTGCGTGAATGTTTTTTTTGCCGCGGACAATGCACCGTTGGTGAAGATTACGAATTTCAGAACGACAGGTCTGGATTGCAGTTGGGATCCGGATGGAAGCGACAGGATCGTTTATTCGATGAAAGGGAAAGACGGTTTTTATGATTTGTATCTGTCGGACATGAAAGGGAGTTTCGATTCGTGCTTGACATGCAATTCCAAAATCCTTCCGAACAAACACATTTGTTGTCCAAGCTGGTTTGACAATGGAAAATGGATTGTGTTTTTAGCCGAAAAGGGAAAACATCCCGGAAGTTCCACCGACGCTTTGCCGGGATTCGGTGCGTATTGCGATATCTGGGTGATGTCGGCGGATGCGAAAAAGATTTACAAGCTTGTTGACATTCCCAATGATTATGATCACGGCGTCATCCTTCCGAAAATTTCTCCCGATGGAAAACACATTGAATGGACGAATCGAATTCGTCGTCCGAAACTGATGAACCCAAAACAGCAAGCGGGATATTGGTCGATCAAATATGCCGATTTTGATTTCGGAAAGGATTCGATTCCCGAAGTGAAAAACGTGCGCGAGTACCAACCGGGCGATACCTGCTTTCATGAATGTTATGGATTTTCCCCTGATGGAACGAAGCTTATTTTTTGCACGGATTACAAAACGAATAATTTCCTGTTGGAAAATATTTACACGATTGACACTGCCGAAAAAAACCTGACGCAATTGACAGACGGCGATTACAATGAGCATTCCGTTTATTCACCCGACCAAAAACACATTGTATGGATGTCGAACAAGGACAATAAAAACCACGGAACGGATTGGTGGATGATGAATCCGGATGGAACAGATAAAATTCGCCTCACTTATTTCAACGATCCGAAAAATGCGATGTACGCGGGAAAAGCGGTGTGGACAGGATTGGTTTCCTTTTCACCCGACGGAAAAAAATTCATCGGTGGCGTACAGAAAAGTTTGATTACGCAGGAAGGATATATTGTGATGGGAGAGTTTTTGAAATGAAGAAGAAAGTGATTGGGTGATGAAGTGATTGAGGTAACTGGAAATTTCATTGTGATTTTCCAATAACCCAATTACCCAAATCCACTATTTTTACTTTCTCAACCAACAATCATCAACATGGCCGAATTGAAAACAAAAAAAACAGAACTGAGCGTTGACGCTTTCATCAAAAAAATTCCTGAAGCGCAAAAAAGGAAAGATGCTGCTGTCATTGTCGGATTGATGGAAAAAGCCACGAAAGCAAAAGCGAAAATGTGGGGAACAGCCATCATCGGTTTTGGTGATCGTGTATTGAAATACGATAGCGGCCGCGAACTCGATTGGTTTGTGATGGGTTTTTCTCCACGCAAACAGAATTTCGCGTTATACATTTCTGGAACGGTTGAGAAACAGCAGGCGCTTCTTAAAAAACTGGGAAAACATAAAACAGGAAAAGGTTGCCTTTACATCAACAAACTGGAAGAGGTGGATATGGATGTGCTGAAAGAAATCATCAAAAAGGGATTGGTGAAATGAGGTGAGTGGTCGTTGGGGAATCAGGTGATTAAGGCAATAAAGGAAAATCAATCTTATTATTCTCAAAACCCCAATTACCTCAATTACCCAATCACCCCAATTACCTCAATCACCCCAATTACCCAAATTACCCAAATTACCCAAATCACCCCAATTAACTTAATCCCGTACTTTTACCCGGATGTTCCAATCGCTGAATAATTTCGATCACAATCTTTTTCTCGCCATCCACCATTGGAGAAATCCGTTTCTCGATGAAGCCATGCCACTCATCTCGGGAAAATGGCTGTGGATTCCACTTTACCTGATTCTGATTTTTTTATTGTGGAAACGTTTCGGAAAACAAGTGCTCATGATTCTTGTAACCGTGGCATCCATGATTTTTCTCTCCGATCAATCTGCAAATCTCCTCAAGAATAATGTTTGCCGCTTGCGTCCCTGTCACGATCCCGATATTTCCGAACAGGTCATAACCCCTCTCGGTTGCGGTGGCGCT
>CAYMZV010000242.1:0-6887 GCA_964394965.1 uncultured Chryseobacterium sp. | reverse complement strand
CTCTTTCATACATCATGGAAAAACCGCTTGAATTCTTTTCGTCAACTTGTCCGAACCAAACAATGGAATTATTGAATTGGTTGTCGCCTGTATTGTCAAGCAGCTTGTATGAAATTTTTGTACCGTCTTCAAAAGTTGCAGTTTGACTTTGCTGGTCAATGACCTGAGCATTGGAAGCGATACACAACAATAAGATGGCAGACAAAACGAAAAGCGAATGTTTCATGGTGAAGTTTTGGGGCATAAATATAAAAGAGTTGATGAATTTGATAACCTCCACGAATCGCTCACATTAGAAATTGATTAGTGCCTTGCAGTTGATGCCACCTTGTTTTTTGTAATTTCGAATCATGAGAAAAATTTTTCTCTTATTGATTGTCATTTCCGCAAGTTGTAAAAAGGACAACACCCCTCCCGATCTGCAATTGAAAACGGGATCGGGATATACTTATTCCGATTTGACACTTACACTCGGTGCACATTTTACAGTGGGGATGATTGCAAACAGTGGCGCTTCGGATTTGCAGTTGATTTATACGGAAGTTGCTTTTGACGGTGCGAATACGACACGGCTAGTTTCAAGAATATGGATGACAGCGGCTGAAGCGAACCATTGTGAAAAGGACATTACCATAACCACAAGAAATCAGGCGGGAACGGAACGTTGGGTTTTCGATGTCAATGATGCCGACGGGAGAATTTCGAAAAAGGAGATAAGGGTGACGGTACAGTAAAAAAGACAAATTAGAATCAGGGCAATTTGGTCAAAGGGAAAAAGCACATTCACGATTCGGGCAATCACGTGAGTCCCCAATTCCCCAATTTCATTTTCTTCGTATCTTCGCTATCCATGAAGCAGAATCGCACAAAACGTTTTCTGATTTTAGGCTTGTCATTTTTGGTGATGCTGAACAGTGTCGGCATTTTTTTGCTGACCTACATTGAGACCGGCTTTCACCGTGCGATTGAATATTCCGAGCTTTCAAACAAGAATTCCGAATTGCTTTCCTTGTCCGCAAAGGAATTCTCTTCCATTTCATGGATTGGAGAACATGATTTCATTTTCAATGGAGAGGTTTATGATTGTGCCGGCATTTCCTCTTCGAAAGGAAAAATAAACCTGCAGTGCCATTCGGACGCCGAGGAAACAAACCTGAAGAATTTCATCGGCAAGAATTTCGACGATGGGAATAAGAATGTTCCCCTTTCAAAATCGATGAAGGGCTTGTTCAAGATTTTTCCTGTTTTCCAAAATCTGGTGGCGACAACAAATTTCATTTCCACCGAAAATTTCTCTTTCCATTATTCACAATACGGCAAACAGCATCCTCAGTCTGCTGAAATCAGCCTGAACTCCCCTCCTCCGGAGATTGCCTGATTTTTCTCCCCTTTTCTGTATCCAGAATCTTGAAACTGCATGGCGAAAAAATCGCTGCGTGAATTGGTTTATCATTAAACCGGTTCGAGGCATTTTCACAAAACCATTATTTAAAAAAATCAAAATGAAAAAAATAAAGCATTTGCTGCTGCTGTTTTTACTAATGACCGGCTTCCGTTCGATCGGACAAAACAGTTTGTCAGGAAAAATCACATCCATCAAGGACGGCAATCCACTTGAAGATGCGTCCATTTATATTCCCGATTTAAAAACCGGTGCTTCATCCATGCAGGATGGAACATACAAGATTGCAGATCTTCCGAAAGGAACGTATGCCGTTGAAGTGCGATTGACCGGTTATGCATTTGCAACATTGGTTGTAAAAATTGACGGAAGTGTCACACAGGATTTCGCATTGACCGAAGCGGTGAATGAGTTTCCAATGGTTGTCATTACCGGAAATTCGGAAGCGACTGACATTTCAAAAACTCCGCAAC
Organism: uncultured Chryseobacterium sp.; assembly: GCA_964394965.1. Classification (GTDB taxonomy): domain Bacteria; phylum Bacteroidota; class Bacteroidia; order Palsa-965; family Palsa-965. Next base: position 5,012 of record CAYMZV010000242.1, on the reverse strand, counting down.
CGACAACTGAAGTGAGCAATCAATATCTCAATGAAAATTCCGCAACGAATGTGATTGATGCGATTGCAAACGTTCCCGGTGTATCGGCAATGACGGACGGACAGAGCATTTCAAAACCTGTCATTCGCGGATTGGGTTACAACCGCGTAGTGACCGTAAACGATGGAGTTGTTCAGGTTGACCAGGCGTGGTTTGATGAGTTTGGAATCGAAGCCGATCCGGATGCAGTGGAGCGGGTGGAAATATTGAAAGGACCCGCTTCATTGGCTTATGGGTCTGATGCCATTTCCGGTGTAATCAATCTCATTCCGCAAAAACCGGTTGAGGAAGGCGAAGTGAAAGGGGAGATCCTGAACAATTACCAGACAAATAATGGACTTATCAATAATATGGTTCATGTCGCGGGAACGAAGAATGGGATTTCCTGGAGTGGACGCGTCGACAATATCATGGCGCATGCCTATCAGAATAAATATGACGGTTATGTGTTGAATTCGCAATTCAGCGATTTCAATGCGGATGGTACGATTGGAATTCACCGCAGCTGGGGTTACTCCCAACTTCATGTTGGCTATTTTGACATGGCAACAGGAATTGTGGATGGTACAAGGGATTCTGCAACAGGAAAACAATTGTACGGTGTTGCGTATCCCGATTTGAATGGCGGTACACCAACGTATGAATTCCCGACCGATCAACAATTGAGATCATACACTCCGCTTGTGATCAACCAGCGCATCCGTCACACGAAAGCGGTTTGGGACAATAGTTTCGCTGTTGGGTCCGGTCGCATCACTGCTGTTGTTTCATTCCAGAAAAACCAACGCCAGGAAACAAATGATCCAACCCAACCCGACACTCCGGATATTTATTATTCATCCAATGCCGTGACGTATGATGTGCGTTATGTGTCACCGCAAATGGGAGGATTCAATTATTCGGTTGGAGCCAATGGCGCTTATCAGGCATCACAAAGTCTGGGAACATTCATGCTGATCCCGAATTATAATTTGTTCCAAGTCGGAGGTTTTGCAATTGTAAATGAAAGCATCGGCAAACTTGCGTTGAGTGGCGGTCTCCGATATGATACAAGAACTTTCACCGGTGTTGATCATTGGGTGGACACCACTCAGGTTCCTGTTGCCCCAAACACTCCATACGGAGTTCATGAATTCCAAGGATTCACTTCCACTTTCAGTGGAGTATCCGGAAGCATCGGTGGCACCTATAAATTTACCGACCACGTTTATGCAAAAGGAAATATTGCAAGAGGATTCAGGGCGCCGAATGTGGCAGAGTGTGGAGCCAACGGTGTGCATGATGGAACTCCTATTTGGGAATTGGGTGATGCAACACTCAAACCTGAAACAAGTCTTCAGGAAGATATCGCGTTTGGAATAAATTCAAAAGATGTCAGTTTTGAAGTGGATGCGTTCAACAACAGCATCAGTGATTTCATCTATGCAAAAGCATTGACAAGTGTGAATGGTGGTGATTCCCTCAATGATACTTTTGACGGAATCGGATTGGGACCTGCACCGGTTTACAAATACACACAAGGCAAAGCGAACCTGCACGGCGGAGAAGTTTCATTGGACATTCATCCCGCATCCGCTTCGTGGATAGAATTCTATTCGTCGTTCAGCATGGTGGATGGCGGTTTGGTGGGCGCACCCGATTCCACAAAATACCTTCCGTTCGTTCCGCCGGCTAGAGTCACTGCCGATTTGAAATTCCACATCAAGAAAACCATTTGCGGTGGAATCAAGAATGCGTATATAAAATTCGGCATGATCGATTGCTTTCAGCAGAACCATGTTTATGAGCAAGCTGCCGTTTACAGCGGACTCAGCGCTTCGGCAAGTCCGTTTGAATATGCAGCCAGCCAATCGGCAACAAAAGGGTACACGCTGTTCAACGCAGGTATCGGCGGAGACATCCAAAGCAATGGCCACACCGTTTGCAAAGTATATATCGTAGCGAATAATATTTTCAATACGACCTATATGGATTACATGAGCCGATTCAAATACAATCCTGTGAATTACACAACCGGAAGAGTCGGTGTATTCAACATGGGAAGAAACATCAGCTTCAAGATGATCATCCCTTTCGACATCAAGAATAAATAACCGATACGAACATCCCTTTCAAATAAAAAGTCTCCCGATTTTGGGAGACTTTTTATTTTTGATCAGGTTGTATTGAATCACAACGGAATGTTTCCGTGTTTTTTTCTCGGCAATTTATCCGCCTTGTTCTTCAGCATTTCAAATGCGGCGATCAATTTCGAGCGTGTGTCTTCGGGAACAATCACTTCGTCAATGTATCCGCGTTCAGCTGCGCGATAGGGGTTGGCGAACATTTCCATGTATTCGGTTTCTTTCTCTTTCAGTTTTTCAGCAGGATTTTTTGCAGCGGAGATTTCATTCTTGAAAATGATTTCCGCCGCACCCTTTGCTCCCATAACCGCAATTTCCGCTGTCGGCCAGGCATAATTCATGTCGGCGCCGATGTGTTTGGAGTTCATCACGTCGTACGCGCCACCGTATGCCTTGCGTGTGATGACGGTTACACGCGGAACTGTCGCTTCGCAGAATGCATAAAGCAATTTTGCACCATTGGAAATGATCGCGTTCCATTCCTGATCGGTGCCGGGAAGAAATCCTGGAACATCTTCGAAAACGAGAAGCGGAATGTTGAATGAATCGCAGAAACGCACGAAGCGTGCGGCCTTGGTGGAAGAATTGATGTCCAACACCCCAGCCAACACAGCGGGTTGATTCGCCACGATACCGATGCTTCTTCCTGCAATGCGTGCGAAACCAACGACAATGTTTTCCGCAAAATTCTTATGCACTTCAAGAAATGAATCGCTGTCGATCACATTCTCGATGACTTCGCGAATGTCGTAAGGCTGATTCGGATTTGCTGGAATGATGTTGTTGAGTGCGGGACGTTTTTCATTGGAGGATTCATATTGCAAACGCGGTGCTTCATCTTCGCAATTCTGCGGCATGTAACCCAACATGGCACGGATGGTTTGCAAACATTCCACCTCATTCGCCGAAGCAAAATGTGTGACGCCGGATTTTGTTGCGTGTGTCATTGCCCCACCCAATTCTTCGGAAGTCACTTCCTCGTGTGTTACTGTTTTCACCACGTTCGGTCCGGTGACAAACATGTAGGAAGTATTTTCCACCATCAAGATGAAATCGGTTATGGCGGGAGAATAAACTGCACCGCCGGCACACGGTCCCATGACAGCTGAAATTTGCGGTATGACTCCGCTTGCAATCGTATTCCTGTAAAAAATATCAGCGTAACCGCCGAGCGAAACCACACCTTCCTGTATGCGTGCACCACCCGAATCATTGAGTCCGATTACAGGTGCACCATTTTTCATTGCGAGATCCATGACCTTGCAGATTTTTTCCGCAAACGTTTCGGAAAGCGATCCTCCGAAAACGGTGAAGTCCTGCGAAAAAACATACACCAAACGCCCGTTGATTTTTCCGTAACCGGTGACCACCCCATCGCCCAAATATTTTTCCTTTTCGAGACCGAAATCGTTTGAGCGGTGCGTAACCATCATCCCGATTTCCTCGAAGCTGCCTTCGTCCAGCAAAAAATGCAATCGCTCTCTGGCAGTCAGTTTTCCCTTCTTGTGTTGTGCATCAATCCGTTTTTGTCCGCCGCCGAGATGCGCCTGCGCAATTTTATCCTCGAGTAATTTGAGTTTGTCTTTCATAATGGAGAGTGTTGTGCGAAGATAATTAATAGCCACTGATTTCGCAGATGAGCGCAGATTATAAATCTGCAATGGGGGTTGTAGCTCGGTCTGGAAACTGTGCCTTCGTATCTCAGTGGCAATTGTAAACCAAGAAACATTTCCGATATCGTTTTTTGTCACGAAGTCAAGAGGGAAAAAATCGATGTGTTGCAGAAATCTTGCCGGGGAATTATTCCTGAAATAGCCCAGTCCCGAAACTTCGGGAGCAGGGAGCTACGTCGACCGGATAGTCCGAAGGACTCCTTTGGAGCGGGAAAGGTGTCACTCAAAGAAGATGATGATTCGCTCCACCCTTTTCACTTCAGCAATACAATCTCCATTTCAAAAATCATCTTTTCGCCCTCCACAAAGTCATGGAAAGTGAAAAATAAATTCCGCCCATGGAAACTTCAGGATTGCCGGATGTCTTGATCTTGCTGGAATACCAGGCCGGTTGTGCGGTGTTGAAATTGTACCCGGCGCGAAATGAAAAATAGGTTGCGGAATTCGGATGGTTGGGACGATTTGAAAAATCAAAAACAATTCCCGTGCTGACCATCGTACCCGATTTGATTTTACTGTCCTGGAAATAATTCGTTCCGGTTTGTCCATTCTGGAAAATGATGGGCACCTGCGAATAAATGAATGCAGTGGACCACATAGCGCCGCCGAAAACAAAAAGTCCGGTGTGTTTTGTCTTGTAAACACAAAGATTTGCAGACGAAGTGTAGCGTGTATAAAATCCGGAAACATGAATGGCATTGTAATTCAGGTAAGGTCCGCTTCGTGTGGAATTGTAACCCGAATAGATTCCGCCGCTGACATAGAATTTTTCGCGTGACCCGATAAACAATTCCTCTCCGAACATGACGGAATGATCGGGTGGTTCGTTGAGCATCCAAGGCTGTCTGCGCAGATTGCCAAAATCATTTTGAAAATAATCAAGACTGGTGGACAATGCCCACGGGGTGTGACGCATGGGAATGGTGTCGGGGGCAAAAACAACTTTCGCCGTATCGTTTTCCCCAATGATCTTATACTGAAGCGGAACATAATTTTTTGCGCTGAACAGTGTGAGGTAGGTGCGGTGCGGATGTTTCAAATCCTTTTCCTTGACCATGACACCATTTTTATAAACTTCCTTTTTCGTCAGTTTCCCATTCTCATTATAATATTTCCACGTGCGCACTTTATTTCCATCGCGGTAATGTCCGTAGATTTTCAATCTCATTCCCGTATA
>CAYMZV010000241.1:0-6889 GCA_964394965.1 uncultured Chryseobacterium sp. | reverse complement strand
GAGGATGATGGTGTATTGAATCCTGCCGTGATCAAGGAGGGAAATGCCGTTCATGTTTTTTACAGGGCTGTGCGCAAGGGAAATTATTCCACCATCGGTTATTGCAGATTGGAAGGTCCGTTGAAAGTTGTTGAACGGAACAATTTCCCGGTTCTCATTCCGCATTCCGATTATGAATCACAAGGTGTTGAAGATCCCCGCATTGTTAAGATCGATGATGTTTATTATCTCACCTATACGGCTTATGACGGCGTAAATGCATTGGGAGCGTTGGCAACTTCAACCGACCTGAAGCATTTTGAAAGGAAAGGATTGATTGTTCCCCAAATTTCATTCGATGAATTCAAGCGTCTTGCAGATTGTTGCGGCAAGATCAATCAAAAATATTTCCGTGACTCTTGGCACTTTACACCCGATGAGAAAATATTCATCTGGGACAAGAATGTCATTTTTTTTCCAAGGAGGATCAATGGCAAATTGCATTTCCTGCATCGCATACGGCCCGGCATCCAGATTGTTGCCGTAAGGGAATTGAATGAACTCACGAAAGAATTCTGGGAAGATTATTTCCTTCACTTGAATGAACACATCGTGATTGATCCGATTCATGATGGTCACGAAGTGAGTTATGTCGGAGGCGGATGTCCGCCCATTGAAACAGTTCATGGGTGGCTGCTGATTTATCATGGTGTATATGACACGTCTACGGGATATGTATATACAGCATGTGCCGCGTTGTTGAACTTGGACAATCCACAAAAGGAAATGGCGCGATTGCCTCATGCGCTGTTTGAACCGGAATACGAATGGGAATTGCACGGTGCGGTTGACAATGTGGTGTTTCCCACCGGAACAGCCTTGTTTGGTGACACCCTATACATTTATTATGGTGCGGCGGACAAGCAGATAGCCTGTGCATCCGTTAGCTTATCCGCATTGATGACAGAGTTGTTAAATAATACTACCAAAGATGAGAACTGAACCGACTTCAATTGATCCGGATAGTTTTTTCCAGCCGAAAGAGCTGTTGAAATTTTTTTATCCATTGCATGTGAACGCGATTTCCGAAAACGAATCGTCGGCTCATTCTGTTCCCGCAGAAAACGAATTGCCTGAAATCCTTTTTGTCACGTCCTACACTCCCCGCGAATGCGGCATTGCAACCTATTCACAGGATTTGATAGAGGCATTGAACAATAAATTCGAAAATTCATTCGATATCAAAATCTGTGCATTGGAATCGGGGAACGAAAAGCGGGTCTATGCAAAGAATGTAAAATATATCCTGAACACTTCAGACTCGAAATCCTATCCTGAATTGGCAAAGGCAATCAATGACGATCACCGCATAAGGATTGTCTTGATTCAGCACGAATTCGGATTTTTCCACAAGCACAGTGAGGATTTCCTGTTTTTTTTAAATGCCCTGATGAAACCGGTGGTTTTGGTTTTCCATACCGTATTGCCACATCCGGACGAGAAGCTGAAAATAAAAGTGCAACGGATGACTTCGGTTGCCGAGTCGATTGTAGTCATGACAAACAATTCCGCAACCATTCTGGTGGATGATTACGGTGTTTCTAAAAACAAGATTACCGTTATTCAACACGGTACGCATTTGGTGCAACACCTGGATAAAGATGTACTGAAAGGAAAATATGGATTGTCGGGGAAAAAAATACTCTCCACTTTCGGATTGCTCAGTTCTGGAAAAGGAATTGAAACCACATTGGAATCGCTTCCGGCAATCATCGATATGAATCCGGATGTTGTCTTTTTGATTATCGGGAAAACACATCCGTCGGTTGTAAAGGAAGAAGGCGAAAAATACCGTCATGCACTCGAAGCGAAAGTGGTGGAATTGAATCTGCAGCACCACGTGCAATTCATCAATCATTATTTGCCGCTTACCGACTTGCTGGAATATTTGCAGCTCACCGACATTTATCTGTTCACGTCAAAAGATCCGAATCAGGCGGTGAGTGGAACTTTTTCCTATGCACTCAGTTGTGGCTGTCCGATCATTTCCACACCGATTCCCCACGCACGGGAAGTGCTTGGCAATGATGTTGGAATCATTGTTGATTTTGAGAATCCAGGGCAATTGAGTTCGGCGATCAACCGTCTGCTTGCAGACGAACAATTGCGGAAAAACATTTCTTCGAATGGATTGCATAGAATCGCTTCCACCGCTTGGGAAAACGCTGCCATTGCACATGCGTTGCTGTTTGAAAAACTGGATGGTGAAAATATCGAATTGAAATTCCGTAAACCTGAAATAAGATTGGACCATCTGAAAAGATTGACAAGCGATTTCGGAATGATTCAATTTTCCAGGATCAATCAGCCCGACATCACTTCCGGTTATACGCTTGATGATAATGCAAGGGCGATGATCGCCATGTGCATGCATTATGAATTGACACGAGACGCAACGGATCTGGAATACATCCATATCTATTTCAACTTCATAAAACATTGCTTCAGGTCCGAAGGTTATTTTTCAAATTATGTTAGTGAAAGGAAATTTTTCACAGAACAGAATAATTCGACCAACCTTGCCGATGCCAATGGCAGGGCGATTTGGGCGTTGGGCTATTTGATTTCAAAAGGAAAATTATTTTCCAAAGAGTTACTCACTGATGCGGAAACGGTTTTGGAGCAGGTGCTGGTTCGCGTGAACACGATGCATTCCACGCGCGCCATGGCTTTTGCGATCAAGGGTTTGTTTTATTATAACCTTGAAAGGAAAACGGAAAAAAACACTTCCCTGATAAAAAAACTTGCCGACAGGTTGGTTCAAATGTACAGGCATGAATCGGGTGCGGGATGGGAATGGTTTGAAAGTTACCTGACGTATGCGAATGCCATTTTACCCGAAGCGATGTTGTGCGCCTATTGTGAAACGGGAGAAATGACCTACAGGGAAATTGCAAAATCATCCTTCGACTTTTTATTGTCGCATATTTTCAGTGATGGAAAAATAAAAGTGATCTCCAATAAAAGCTGGATGCACAAGGGAGAGGAGTCGGCGCATTACGGAGAGCAGCCCATTGATGTTGCTTATACCATTCTCGCCTTGAGCAGATTTTACGGTGTTTTCGGCGAGCAAGATTACAAACACAAGATGGAAACTGCTTTCAATTGGTTCCTTGGAAATAATCATCTGCATCGGATCATCTACAATCCGTGTACAGGTGGTTGTTACGATGGACTGGAGGAAAATTGTGTCAACCTGAATCAGGGTGCCGAATCGACATTGAGTTACCTGTTGGCCAGATTGACGATCGAAAAACATTTTAAGGTTAAGCCGAAAACGCAACACCTGAGGAGACAACGCATAAAACGGTTGGCTAAAACCAATTGATTCGGATTGGATATTGCATTTTTTAAAATACAAACATGAAAACGATACTTGTTCCCACCGATTTTTCAGATGCTGCACGCAATGCTTCGATCTATGCAGTTGATTTGGCAAAAGCGCTTCAATGCAAAATACTTCTTTATCATGCCTATCATATTCCTGTTCCGACATTCGAACAAATACCGCCCATGACAATTGAAGTGGTGGATGAGTTGGAAAAAGGCAACATGATCCGACTCAAGGACGAAGTTTCGTTCCTGAATAAAACAGGCGGAGTGTTGATCGATTATTCGACTACAGAAGGACTTGCGGTGGATGAAATAATAGCGATTGAAAAATCACAGGAGTTGTGTTTGATCATTATGGGAATGAAAACAAGGGAAGCGATGAATGAATTCGTTTTCGGCAGTGTGGCGACAGATGTAATCAGGAAAACGCAGGTTCCGGTGATTATTGTTCCTGACAAATTCCAGTTTGGCGAAATCCGGAAAATCGTTTTTGCCAGCGACAATAATGCGGAAATGGAAATCAGGGCCGCGTTCAGGGATATCATGGAAACATTTCATGCGAAAGTTTTTATCCTGCATATCGTAAAGGAGAATAAACTGGTTGAGGCGGATCATGGTGTTTCCGGAATCAAGACGGTGAAACAACTTGAAAACGTTGAGCATGTCCATGATTTTTTGAATGACAATGACCTGATTCACGGCATTACCGAATTTATCGATCACCATGAAATTGATATGGTGGTGATGGTTCCCCACAAGCATAATTTATTGTCAAGATTGTTCAGGGAAAGCCAGACGAAAAGAATGGCGTTTCACACACATGTTCCTTTGCTTGCAATGCCGGCAGATGGATCCAAAAATGTTGCATAAAATTCTTTAACGATACACGGTGACCAATTCCTCTCCACGCAAATATTTATTCTCGAAAGGGATTGACCGGTATTTTACCGACGTCTACAAGGCATACAAATTTGTCATCCGTTTTTTCAAGGAAGCTTTTCATCCGCCATTCCATTTCCGTGAAATCATCAATCAGTGTTATGAGATCGGTTGCAAATCGCTTCCGCTGATTACACTTACGGGTTTTGTTACGGGAATAGTTTTTACAAAACAGTCGAGACCGTCATTGGCGGAATTCGGCGCTACATCTTGGTTGCCGTCCTTGATTTCAATTGCAATTGTAAGGGCATTGGCATCATTGGTCACTGCATTGATCTGTGCGGGAAAAGTAGGTTCAAGCATCGGTGCCGAATTGGGTTCGATGAAAGTCACTGAACAGATAGAGGCGATGGAAGTATCCGCCATCAATCCATTCAAATATTTGGTGACGACCCGCGTCATCGCATCGACACTTACGGTGCCGGTATTGGGTTTGTATTGCGGTTTTGTTGCGTTGATGGGATCGTATTTCAGTGTGCACTCGAACGAAGCGACAAGCATAGTGAGTTTTTTCAACAATGGTTTCTCAACGATTTCTTTTCTCGATGTGTTTTCTTCACTGATAAAATCAACCGTATTCGGATTCACCATCGGCATCATCGGGTGTTACAAGGGATACAATGCCGTACAGGGAACACGAGGTGTCGGACGGGCTGCAAACCAAGCGGTGGTTCTTGCCATGTTTCTGGTGTTCATTGAGGAAATCACGATTGTGCAAATGGCAAATTGGATCCGATACTATTGATGACATGGAAAAAATTGATACGACAAGTAATCAGGAGCCGGTGATTTCCATCAAGGGATTGTATAAATCGTTCGGTGAACTCGATATTCTGAAAGACATCAGCCTCGATGTTTTCAAGGGGGAAAATGTGGTTGTGCTCGGACGTTCGGGTTCCGGAAAATCCGTCCTGATAAAAACCCTTGTCGGATTATTGGCTCCGGATAAAGGTATCGTCAAGGTATTGGGTAAGGAAGTGGATAAGCTGTCGGGAAAAGATTTGGATGCGTTGCGTTTGCGTGTCGGATTTTCATTTCAAAGCAGCGCGTTGTACGACAGCATGAACGTGCGGCAGAATCTTGAATTTCCATTGACGATGAACAAGAAACATCTCGGCAAGGATGAAATCAATAAGGCGGTGGAGGAAGTGCTGGATGCAGTCGGCTTGAAAGACAAAATGGATGTGATGCCATCCGACCTTTCGGGCGGACAACGCAAACGGATCGGAATTGCACGGACCTTGATTCTCAAACCGGAGATCATGCTGTACGACGAGCCCACATCGGGTTTGGATCCGATTACCAGTGAAGAAATAAACAAGTTGATCAATGAAGTCCAAAAGAAATACAACACCACTTCCATCATCATTACACATGATCTTACCTGCGCCAAGGAAACGGGTGACCGTGTTGCCATGCTGCTCGATGGAAAATTCGTGAAGGTTGGGAAATTCAAGGAAGTATTTGAATCCGACAACGAAGAGATAAAAAGTTTTTTCAATTACAATTTTACACAATGAACCATGAATGAACCAATAAATAAACGGGCAATAGGAGTGGGGATATTCATCCTCTTCGGATTATTGTTTCTCGTCGGCGGAATATTGACCATTGGAAATCTGCATTCCACATTTCAAAAAAAGATGACGGTGTCAACCGTATTCGGTGATGTGAACGGTTTGGTCGCTGGAAACAATATCTGGTTTTCCGGTGTGAAAATAGGAACAGTGAAGAAAATGGAATATTATGGAAAGTCGCAGGTGAAAGTGTACATGAATATCAATATCGAATCGCGACAATATATCCGCAAGGATGCCAAAGTGAAAATCAGTACCGACGGTTTGATCGGGAATAAGATTCTTGTCATTTACGGCGGAACTTCTTCTGCAGCGGGAATTGACGAGGGCGATACACTTTCCAATGAGATCATGTTGACCACGGAAGACATCATGAACACATTTCAACAGAACAACCTGAATATCTTGAAGCTCACAAAAAAATTGGCGGACGGGGAAGGCACAATCGGCAAGCTGATCAACAGCGATTCGATTTATAACAGCATCGCCGCTACGGCAACTTCACTTCAGTCGGCTTCCGCAAATGCGCAAGTGCTCATTGCTTCATTGGCGCGCTTCAGTTCCGAGCTGAATAAAAAAGGAGGATTGGCGAATGATTTGGCGACAGATACGGTAGTGTTCAATTCAATCAAGAATTCTGTCTTGCACTTGCAAAGTGTTTCCGACACGGCAACTGTTTTTGTCAATAACCTGAAAGTCGCAAGTGAGAATCCGAAAAGTCCGGTGGGAGTGTTGCTGCATGATGAACAATCGGGAGAGAAATTAAAGGAAACGATCAGCAACCTGGATAGCAGTTCGGCAAAATTGGATGCCGACCTTGCTGCGCTTCAGCATAGTTTTTTATTGAGAAAATATTTCAAGAAACAATCCCAGAAAACGGTCAAATGATGATAACCATCGAAGTTGAACAGTGGATATCGGGAATAACGAAGAACTTTGTTCAGTATAATTCAAATATGACATGCCAACTTTAGCCGCCATATCGAAAATTGATTTCCCGG
>CAYMZV010000240.1:0-6915 GCA_964394965.1 uncultured Chryseobacterium sp. | reverse complement strand
GGAATGAGTCGTCCGATGGAATTTCACGATTCCAAATCCGAGAAACACATTTCAACTTCAAAAAATTCCAGTTCCAGTTTTTCTTCGCGCAACCAAATTTCATCTTCCAATTTTTCATCCGACGAAATCAGTTGCACTTCCTACAAAGTCAACCAGAATCACATTTTGAATTCACAGGCAGCCAATCTGGATGATGTGCTTCAACAGGCGGGAATGGATAAGTTCAAGGTGGTTCATTATTCGGCGGGCTTCTTTTCCAACATCATTGATTGGTGCATGAATCCCTTTGCCAGTTTGCTGTTGGTGCTTGTCATTGCATTCGGCATGCGCATCCAGACAAGATCGGTTTTCCCCGGACCGGCAACATTCTTATTGATGGTCGGATTGCCTTTGTTCGGAGTTCCGTTGTTCATGGGCGGACTTGCGAGTGCGATTGAGATCGGCTCCGTTTTTATCCTTTGTGCGTTGCTGATCGGTTCGGCAAGAAAAAATTCAACGCCGGTTATTTTGAAAATGTCCGTTGCGATTTTATTCATTCTCGCACTTTCACTTTGTCAAACGGGAAATTTCGGTGGAACGGTTGATTTCAAAATCATTTCGGTTACATTCCTGCTGAGTGCCCTTGCATTTCTGGCCGGCTGGTTTGCCCCTTCACTTCTCACATCACGGCGAAGACCCGACAGTTCGGTTTCTGTTTCTTCCGCAATTTAATTTTATGTTTTTCTGTAGCCGATAAGAATCCTGTTCGGTGCATCTCCCAAATTCAATTCGTGAATTTCGACTTCATCAAATCGATTGTCGAACCGTTTTGAAAAATCATCCTCCACAGAAAATCTTTTCATCGGCATTTCATTGAAAACAACACGGCCGTTGGGCTGCAGGCTTTGGTACAATCCTTCCAGAAATTTTTCCGTCTTGCACGATTCGGGAACCGTTGCTTCCACAAAAACGTCAACGGCAATCAAGTCAAACCGTTTCCTGTTTTCCGAAATGAATTTTTCAGCCGTCACATTTTCAATCTCCAGATTTGAAAAACGGTCAATGTCGAATTCCTTTTTTGCAAGGTGAATGACAGTTGGGTCGGCTTCGATCCCGGTGATTTCAGGTTGTTGTCCATATTCCTCCACAATAATCTTGACAATGCTTCCCGCTCCCAATCCTAGAATCAAAACCTTTGCAGGAGGGTTTTCAATAAATTTCGCTTTTTGCAATGCAATCCTGAAAACATCATGAAGTGCGCCGAAAGAATAATTCACAATACCTGCGTTCAATACTTTTTTCCCATTCTCAAGTGTCACTTCAAGAACCGGCGTCACTTTTCCTTTCACCTGTTCAATGCGAACGGGAAATAGCCAACTCAGGATTTTTTTTACAACAGCCATAATGTTTCGGCACCTCCCTGTTCTCCGAAAAATTGAACCATTGTGAAAAACAAGGCCCCCACTCCACCGACCAAATTCAAGATCAGCAAAACAAGATAAATGCAACCGAGATTGGAACCGGTGGGAGAACCTTTCCTGAACAGTTGCAAGGCAAGCCATCCCAATACCAATGAAACAACAGCGAGCAACAGATGAAGAATCACTTTTTCATTGGCGTTGAATCCATTATAAAACCAAACGAATAAATTGTAAAACCAACGGATGACAATGGAAAAAATAAAATAGAAAACTGAATTCGCCTTGAGTTTTTCGGTGTGTTGCATTTTGTAATTTTGTTAACACCGCAAAAGTAAGGGCAAGCGACCAAATTCCTCTCTGATGAAAAAAAATCTGTTGACAATTTTAGCCTCTTTATCCATCATCGTTGTGATGAGCGGTTTTTTTCCCTCTGCAAAAAAAGTGAGTGATGCCGATTCACAAGTGAAAAGCCATATCTATTTTCATTCAGCAGCCGATTGTCCATCGACACCTGTCACCGACACCACTCTTCGAATCATTCACGTTTATGTTTCACTTGCGGATAATGACAGTCAAGGCATCATTCCATTGCCGAGAAAAATGGGGAATGGAAATGATGCGGCGAATAATTTATTCTGGGGAGGAAAATATGGCGTAAAAACTTTTTTCAATCAAAGTGATGATTGGGAATTGCTGGATTCGGCAAAAAACATTTCGGGTGATGTATTGCAGCGTTGTGTATGGAAACATCGCCGCTTCAATTGTTACATGGTCGCTGATGCCTACAAAGGTGCACGCATCCGTACATGCACGATGAATTTTTTATTGAACGCATCGGGACATCCCAGCGATACCGCCTATGCCCACAAGAATGGAAAATCAAAAATGTTGTTGATGGAAGCTGCGGCATTGATTTGTTATGTCGGTCACGATGGATTCATGGATTTCGAAATTCCGAATCCGCCTCCGCAAAACAGTGCGGATCGGAAAGATGTTTTCATCCTGGCGAGTGCAAGCCGTTTGTATTTCAAGGATGCGGTTCTCACTGCGGGAGCTGTTCCCGTTTTGTGGACGAGCAACCTGATCACACCGGAAGCATATTCGTTGAAAGCGGGAATCGATGGATGGCTTTATCATGAAACCGGCGGTGAAATTGCCGTGCGTGCCGCGAAAGCGTACGATGCGTATCAGCAATGCGGCTATGAAACAGCCTTGCAATTGTTCGTGACGGGATATTATTGATAGATCAATATATAATAGCATGATAATTTTCCAACTCCGAGCCTCAGGTTCGGAGTTTTGTTTTTCTACAATCCCAATCCATGGATGGAAATTACAGCTCAATCGATCGCAAGTTGCAATTATCATTATAAATTACGTTGAACGGTATCCTCACATGATTTCAAGTTTTCAACAATAATTGATTTTTAATTATTTTTTGTTAATGTTTGCCTCATTATACTTCACATATTATTAAACCCCATCCAACCGAAAAATTCACTTTCCAATACAGTCCCGTCGAGAAGCGTTCATTATTGAATGACGTGCCTTTCGGCGATCTGCTATTGTAAACCCCAAAACCAAAACACGTTTATGAAAAAAAACATTTCGTTATTTCTATTGCCCCTTTTTCTTGTCTTCGGCTGTTCACCTAAAACTGACAAGGATAAGAAATTGGAACTCCCAGTCCAGTTCAAATATTCTGTACAGCTCTCCACAAGCCTCAAGCATTTGCCGGCATTGCAGTCTTTTGTATTTGCGCACGATTCCGTAAGCGGATGCTGGCTCTTATTCAGCGGAAGGACAAATGGGTTCCATTCTTTTCCAAGCACCGGCGACTCTGCATTTATGGTTACTTACGCCAACAAATACGCTTACGCCTACAATCCTTCAACCGATCATCTCGACAGTCTTCAGGTCAGTCTGTTGCCTGCACCACTCAATGTGCAGTACACATTTACAAATCTTGAAAGCACACAGATCGGCAATAATCTTTATGTGTGCGGTGGATACGGTTCACTAGACATGAAAAACGACAGCACTTCGTTTGTCACCTCAAGCACAATTTCCAGAATCAATGTAAGTCAGATGGTGAGTGGCATCGTCAGTCAAAACACAGCGTCATTTGCATCTTCTGTTGTGTTTGATCCCAATCCCAATGCAATCGTTTGTTCCACAGGTGGGGAATTATACAAGATGCCGGATGGAAAATTTTATTTGTCGGTGGGACATAATTATTCCTGCTTTTACAATCCAAACGTTTTGAATAATCCATCGCAGATTTATCTTGACTCGGTTCATATTTTCAAATTGAATGAAACACCGACTTCCATCGCAATCGATCCGACTTCGTTGAGTTACATTTCCGATAATCTTCCCGATGCATCAACGATATTCCGCAGAAGGGATTTGAATGTTGCACCTGCCATTCAAGCGGACGGGCATTCCATCGGTCTCACGATTTACGGTGGCGTATTTACACACACAAATGCCGGAGGGCCATTCGTTCATCCGATTTACATTACACCCGGTCCAACCCCCGGCTACCAACAGGACAATTCATTCACACAACTTTCAAATTATTATGCAGCGCCCCATGTTGAAATGTATGATTCGACTTGGAAGCGGATGTACACTACTATTTTCGGTGGAATCGGTGATGCAACATTGTTTGCGAAATACCAGGATTCGGCTTCCTTCACTCCGAAAATCCTGACGATACAACGTTCCTATCTGGATTCCACCTGTTCCGCTTTTTGCAATCCTGATTCCTTGCAGGCTTACATCGGATCGGAGGCGGTGTTCGTGCGGGCAAACGGGCTTCCGTATTACAATGCACAATACAACATCATCAATTTCAACTTGCTCATGCAGAATGACAACACTTTGGTCGGTTACATTTATGGCGGTATCCGTTCATCCGCCGCAGAATCTTCCGATGCACTTCCCTCCAACACTTATCCATCCAGAAGCGTTTACGAAGTACACATCATAAAAATAAATTCATCCGAGGCGAAAAAATAAATCACGAAACAACATTGGAAAAAAGAGACGATCAATCCGGTCGTCTCTTTTCATTTTCATCGATTCAAAAAAGATTATCGGTATTCCTGCTTGAAGAAATTTATCCGACGGAAATTTTCATCGGTATTTTTTATCTGAACATCATTCCCTTTCATGATCAGGGGCAACTTCCTTTCGGAAATTGCCCCTGTAAAAAATCACAGACCGATAAGCCGGGTTCTGTTTCCGTTTGGCGAACGAATCGCCAACAGCTTCTGTCATTTCTCTGGCCCCAACATTGCTGTTGGGATCAAGCAACCTACCCATCACGATTTCCGCCGAAGCGGAAGACAGCGAGCCGCTGTACGCTCGTGACCTATTTGGTTTTTCAACACCCGGGGTTTACCACAACAATTGTCGCCAATTGCAGTGTGCGCTCTTACCGCACATTTTCACCCTTACCGATCATTTCTGATTGGCGGTTTAATTTTCTGTGGCACTTTCCATGATTTTCCATTCCTGAAAAACCTCTTCCCGTTAGGAAGCGAGTTGCCCTGTGTTGCCCGGACTTTCCTCTCCCGATTTTATTCGGGAACGACAGAATGGTCTGCATTGCAAAGGTAACTCAATGATTCGGGAATTTGATCATTTCAAATAGGCGGGAGTAACGGCAGTGGAATACTTTCCTAATCTGTATTTCAATCCAATATTCAATCCGATCGAGGAAAACGGATAGTAGAACTTCAAAGCCTCTTCCGGAATATTATCGATGTTCTGGGAAGTGTTGTAGGTAGTAATTGCATTTACGTATTGGGTGTTCTTATCATGTATGGTCAATAAGGGCATTTCATCAACACCTTTATAAATGTCTTTTGTAATGGTCGATTTTTCAGGAGCCCAGTTTTGAAAAAAAAGTGTCAGTTCCGAAAAAAACGAAAGGTGATCATTGATATCGTATGCAACTCCAACCCCACCCTTGAATCCGAAAGACAATCCACCTGAATAAGTGATTCCATTTTCCATCGGCAATCCTACATTGTCAGTTCCAAAACCGGAATAATTCACTTTGGCCGCAAATCCAATCAAAAAAGCCATTCTCGAATACAGTTTAATTCTTGATTTCCCATATGACATCCGTAACCCAATATTTGCACGCATCATGGTTGATTGATAATCCGTCTCATATTGTTCACTGTTATTGTAAGAGGATTTTGCTTTCAGCTTAGTGCCCTGCAAATCCGAAAAACCACATTCAAGTCCAATCGTATTATTGAACATATATCCACCATAAACACCTGCAACAAAACCACGTCCCAATGAAGCATAAACACCTTTTTCGTTTGATTGCGTTTGGGTCGAAGTATTTTCAGTGGAAATTTGCTGCTTCAAGGATGAAAATCCATAACCGCCGTCCAATCCTGCATACCAAAAATGCTGGCAGCCTGTTTGTGCCTGGTCCACATTTTTCCCTTGCGCAAACAAACCCGCTGAAAAAATCGTCAGTGCGGTGAAAACAAAAGATATTTTTTTCATGTGACAATTTTATAGAAACAAAATTAATTCCAGTTTGACTTTAGTGACCCAATCAAAATCGGCAATCAACAAATCGGCAATCAATATAACTCCACTTCCGTCGCACCGAGTCCGTAACGCTGATAGGATGCGTCATGAAAACGTATTCCCTTGTACGACGATAAGATTTTCCGCACCTCGTTTTTCAACCGGCCATTCCCCACTCCATGAATGAAAATTATCCTTTGGTAATGATTTGAAATCGCCTCATCCAATTCTTTCTGCACTTTTTTCAATTGCACGTCGATCAACTGCGCATTCGTCATTCCATTCCAATTCTCCAACAATTCCTCAATGTGCAAATCCACTTCCTTTTCCAATTGCCGGTTTTTCAGATGCGGAACGGAAGATTTTTTTCCTGTCAATGTTTTCTCTTTTTCTTCCAGCATTTTCCGGATGTAATCATTTGTCAAAAAAGGATTTTCATTTTCCTCGACAAGATTATTTTCCAGAATCTCAATCTCCGAAACATACGCGCGCTTGCCGGTGAGCAAATCGTCGGTGTAAGTGGAATCCTTGAAAAACTTTACGCCTTTCAGCTTCAACTGATCGGAAACCGGCGCACGGTGCAAATAACTTTCCACGCTGAAAAAAATCAAATCCGTTTTCACCGTTCCCCATTCATCGATCTCCTGCGGCGTGAGTGTATCAATTTTCACTTGCCTGCGCGGACCGAGTGCGCCCGACTGTATGCATGTCCACTCGCGACCGTCTTTCAGGGAAATTGCAAAATAAATATCGTACTCGCTGTGATTCAACAACACCAATTCGATTTCTCCCGCTGAAGGGAATTGCTGGTGTTTGGGAATGAAAGCCAAATAAATCCCATCGGGAAAATTCGGAGTCGGAAGAGAAGCATTCGGAATGGAAGGATTTTCCCTTTCACTCTTTTTTTCACCTGAGACCTGTCCCTTGTCACTTGCCACTTTTTCAGGTTCGG
>CAYMZV010000239.1:0-6931 GCA_964394965.1 uncultured Chryseobacterium sp. | reverse complement strand
GACGCGCCGTGAAATTGCAACGGCTTGTGGCTGCAAGCGCTTTGCTGTGCAAACGTGAACATGCCATCCAATCCGATTTTTGGGTATTGCGTTACATCTGGGATACGGAAGAACAAGTGGAAGTGATTGCGGGCATTGTGAATTCGGTAGTGGAAGCGGACGAGGAAAAAACCAATCAGCATCCACGTGCCTCCGAGAATTCCGCTCCGAATGCAGATGAAATATACAATGACATCATGCAGATGACCAAGCTTTGGGAAAATCCGGAAACGTCAATGGCCGATCGCTCCGTCATAAAAGACCGTTTGCGTTATTTGAACGGCCGCTGTGAATGGATTGTCAACGAAGAACAAAAAAATTATGTGCAGAAACCCATCGACGAGCTTTGGGAAAAAATAATGAAGGTGGAATGAAAGAGTTGATTTTGGTATTGGCGAAAAAAGACAAGGAGGCATTGGGCACTGTCCGGTGTTATCCGAATGCACGCGCAGCCACGGATGATGAATCCATTTGGGTGCGCGGCTTTCCTGTTTCCGAAAATGCCGATTTGAAAATCAAACAGCTTCCGGTCCTGCATACTTTTTTTCTTGGCGAAGACGATCATTTATTTCCCCCGAATGCCACGACACCGATCGGGAAATTGAAAAGATTACCGTGGGTTTCATTGGAGAGTTTTGTAACTGTTGAAATTCCTGTCGCCGCTTTTCCGGGAAGATTGCAGACAAAATACAATATCCGTTTGGTGCGATCGGAAAATCCCCAGGAAGGAAATGCACTGTTGACGAATCTTTCCCAATGGAAAAAATATGCAGAGCATGCACCACTCGCGCGATTGAAAAAATTGAAGTTTGCCGTGTCGGATGACAATAAGGTTCTTGTGCTTGGAAATCCGATCGCCCCAATTCCGGGAAAGGAATTCTGGCTGCGGAATAATATTCTTTTGCCTTGCGGATTTGATTTTGAAATTCCGCTTGTGTCCGTTTTTGTCTCGAAGAATTTGAATCCTGAAAATGATTCCATCCTGATTTTTGAAAAAGACAATGAGTGGGAAAAAATTCCGCTGGATTATTTCATCGAGGGAAAAAGAAGTGCCGTGCGACTGACGAAAGGAGGATTCGCAAATGGATAACGTTTTCACAAGCGAAAACCGTGGAAAAGCGCTTGACTATTTCAGTGCGCCGAAAAATTATTTTTGGAAATGGGCGGACAATGGTCAAGTGATAGAATGGATTGGCGGTCCCACAATTTGTTACCGTGAAGATTTGCAAAATATCCTTCGTGATTTGTCCGAAGACGGAATTCCCCCTTTGGGTTCACTATTGTTGGTGCTGGCAGCAAGCAACAATGATTGGTGGAATCATCCACCCGAAGCAAAAAACCTGAGAGAAATAATCAATGCTGCTGCACAATCTTCACGGCTCATTCCTGTTTCAAAAAAAACGCTGGATGACATGCTTGATCCGGTGAGCGATTTTCTCAAAGTCATTTCAGGGCTTCCTGCCGAATACAAAACCGGAGAGAAAAGGATTCGACTGTTGCAAACTGTTTTTTCAAAGTACGATCATGTCAATCTTCCTCCGAGAATTTCAAAAAATATCGTCAGTGAGTTCATCAGCGGAAATTTGGACGAAGCCATTGCAGAAGACAATTTTGTCTTGTCGGGAGAGAAAATCCAATCCGATTTGAATCCTCTTGTTCTCGCCGGAAAAAATTTCCCGACATCTTATTTATTGGAATTGAAAATCAGGACGGGTGTCAGTACCATTCCTGAACCTGCAGAAACGGAACTTCCCAATGAGCAATCGCCAAACTTGCTTGAGTTGCTTGCAGAAGATTCCAAAACGGTTGGCATTACAAGATTGACACAACGGTTGATTGCCGCGCTGAATATCCCAATGCATTCGAGAGGGATCAGTGACCAATCCTTCGGTGGTGTTTCCGACATTTCCAACCGCGGAAATTTTGACCGATTGCTATTGAGTGAATTGGCTCACGATGACATTTCGCTGATGGCGCGGCTTGCGAATAATGAGGCGTTGTATTTGCGTCGCGAAGAACTTCCGGCGAATCTCGATTTGAAAAGGAATATTCTTGTTGACACCACCTTGAAAATGTGGGGCACTCCCCGACTGTTTGCAATTTCAACCGCACTTGCCTGTGCGCAAAAGAAAAAGCAAAATACGGAAATCAATGCTTTTGCACTTTCAGGAAATTCGTACAACGCCATTGATCTCGAATCGAAAAACGGCGTTGTTCGCGCACTCGAACAATTGGATGCGACGTTGCATTGTGGAAACGGATTGAAAAATTTCATTGATGAACAACCTGCAGAAAGCCCGACAGAATATTTCCTGATTACAGCCGAAGAATCCGACCACAGTCCGGAATTCATGGCAACGGTTTCCGAATTGAAAAAGTCGCTGAATTATTTGATCACGGTAAACAGGAATGGCGATTTGCAATTTTTTGAATTTGTCAAGGGCAGCAGGAAATTGATCAGTTCAACCAAATTCGATTTGGAAGAATTGCTTTTCTCGACGCAACCCACAGCGCGCAGGACAAAATCATTGAAAGATATTCCGGCGATTTTAAATCTCGATGAATTCCCATTCTTTTTCCCGACTTCAAAAGTGAGAATGTCGGCACGCAATGTTTTTAGTGTAAAACCATTGGGCGTTATTGCCGTGACACTTGACCAACGCATTTTACACTGGCCGATTACAAATAGAGGAGCCAGAGAAGCAAGTCCGGTGATCGAGAGAGGGGAATACTGTTTTGGCACCGATGAAAATTTCTCGTTTTTCATTCTTGTGAAAAATCCGGAAAGCAATCTGCTTAAATTATATCAATATGACAGGGATAATCTCGAAATGCAAATCGTTGATTTTTCAAAGGAAATTTCAAAACCAATTTCCATGTCATTCAATCAAAAATTCTTTTGGGTTACATCCTCGAATGAGCAGATCACAATCGATCCGTTGAACAAGGCGGTACTTAAAAACCACAATTTCGTTCCGAACAATTCAGAAAAAAGCAGACTTGTACCGGAACCTACGCTCAATTTCAACAACATAAAAAGGCACATCAATAACGGGTACAGTGTCCTGAATACTGTGAATAAGGTTTTCGTCAATGGAAATGGAAATCTCAGTGTTGATCAGCGTCAAATCACACTTTCTGAAAATAAAAATCTTTCCATCGTTACAAGGCCGGCAGGCAATCTGAAAAACATTCATGCCAAACATATTGAAACGGTTTCACTCGATTCGCTTTCCAACAGTTACATCAAGTTTTCAAAATTCGCCTGGGGAGATGGCAGTGAGGCCTGGGTCGATTCGCGGGGCTTGTTGCATTTGCGTTCTTCCGACAAAAACATTCCGGAAATAACCATTGTACTGATTGTCGGAAAGGATTCCGCAGGATGGACGTCCGACGGAAAATTTTTCGGGTCACCTTATTTTATCGGGGAAAGCAAATCCATTTCAGCACAAGATTTTTTCATCAATTACCTGCAACCATTTATTGATACGCTTCGACAATAATGATTCTCAAATTAAAATATGATCCGCAAATCAACCACAAGCCAAGTGGTGCGTTTGTCCGTGGAAATTCCCCTGAAATGTGGTTGAAGGAAATCGGTCAATGGGGAATTGCTCCGGAAGGATTGATTTGTTTCCTGATTCCGGAAAGTATCCATTCGATAAAACCTGCCGGACTATTCATTGTTTTTGAAAACGGAAATATTCCTGCTGTTGAAAATATCCTGAATCCTTATGGATTATTCGCAAAAAAACTTTTCCTTCCTGTACACGCAAACTTATTCCCGGAAGTTTCCGCTGACGAATTGAAATCGATTCTCCTCTGGGAATATCAGGTTTTCCATCCGACAATCGGTTTGATCGGTTTCGAAAAAAATGATGTAACCGATTTATCCAAGCTCATTCATTTCACCGATCCGATTGAAAAGAATTGGAAACTTGCACATCCGGGCATTCCCTCTTCCGCCCGATTGAATCAGATTGCGGTGGAAAAAACCGCACCGGACGAAATGATCGATTCGCTTTTGGAGGATGTGAAGAAAAAACCGCTGGAGGATATTCCGAAAAAAAATGCGGAGGAAACACCACGGGAAAAATTTTTCAATAACATCAAAAAGAGATTATTGAAAACGGCATTGCCGATTTTAAAAAAAATAAACAACACGGATTCCGGAAATTCAAAAGCGGGACGGCCGATTTCCGGTGGCAGCGGCGCTTCGGGAATGAAAAATATCCCGATTGGCGATTCATCATCTGCCAATGGAAAAAACGTTCCAGGAGCTTTCAAGCGTCTTGAAAATTGGATGAATCAAAAACTCGAAGACATTGAAAAGAAAAGGGAAAATGAAATTCAGCGCCTATTGAATCTCTTCGATGAAAATACGGATGAGGCTTTGCAATTCGCCATTCCATTGAATTCACCTTATTTCAATCGCGGTACACCTTCAACGCCTTCTGCGGTTTTGGGAAGAAGGGATATCAATTTCAACTTGGGGAAATTGGGTGGCGGCGGTCGGGTTGACAATTGGAATGTGGGAAATCATTACAACGACTTGCGCACCAAATACCAGAATGCCGCAAAAAAAGAAATTGAAAACAGGAATTTCAAGAAAGCGGCTTACATCTATGCACACCTGCTTCACGATTTTCATTCCGCGGCCAATGTACTGATACAGGGAAAACATTACCGCGAGGCTGCCGTGCTGTACAAGGAGCATTTGAAAAATATTCCGGCAGCAGCCGATTGCCTCGAAAAGGGAGGATTATATCTTGAAGCGATTGGGTTGTATGTTGAATTGAACAAATATGAAAAGGCCGGTGATCTTTACAAAAAAATCGAGCAGCGGGAAAATGCGCAAAAATTATATCAGCGTTGCATCGACCAGTCGATGACGAACAAGGATTATCTCGAAGCGTCGCGTTTGCAAAAGGACAAGATGGAGGATGTGGAAAAATCGAGAGAGACCTTGTTGAAAGGATGGAATGAATCGATCCAGTCGGAAGCCTGCCTGAATAAGTATTTTGACGAAGTGGCGGCAGATGCGAAAGGCAATCTCATTGGGGAAGTGCAAAATATTTATACCCATCAAACCCCCAAATCAAAAAAGACCGGTTTACTTACCGTCCTTTCGACGGTTGTATCCAAACACAACGATGAGGAATTGAAATCCGTTTCAAGGAACATCGCCTATGAAATCACGAGTCAACAGGCCGCTGCGGGAAACCCACTGAGCCTGAATTTCCTGAGGAATTTCATTCCCGATGACCGCATCATTCCATCCGACGTGAACCGATTTGTTTTCAACCACAAACCGACAGCGAGAATCAATGTTCCACTGTCGTCGATGCAACTGAAAAATGATATCAAATGGTACCATGCGATGACTTGGCGTAACCAGTTTTTTGCATTGGGACTTTTTCAGGAAAAGGTGCATATCGTCCATGGAAATTGGAAAGGCCATTTCGAATATCATTCGCTTGGTCCCTTGGAAACCGGACAAGGTCATTACATGTTGGCGGGCGATGAAAGATATTCCAATCGGATTTTTCTGCATTCGTATCAAAAGAAAGGGTTTGCCAAAACATTCAACGAGTCGCATCATTTCGACAATGAAACCATTTTATCGGATACGCCCGATTGGTTTCCGAAAGGGCTTCTCGGGTTTTGCCAGAATGGAATAAAAGGAATGACCACCTTGAGTTCTGAAAACAATACAACGACCATCAGCCATTTCACGATGGAAGGTGCGTTGATAAAATCGTATGACTGCAAACAGGAAAACAAAAAAGATCAGCCTTTTTTCATTCCTTTGGCATATACGCATGGACGTCTTCGCGATTTCATTTTGCGGAATGACCATTATTATTTTTCAGTCGATAATTTTTTGTATCGCATTTCTGAAAACGGTATGGTGGAAGAGCTGCAGGCAATGAGTTACATCCGGAAAATAACGGCGTCCAATCATCATCTTGCTTTGCGCATTGCCTTGATTACGGATGACGGTTGCCTGTTGCTTCAATCCGGATTGGGTGCGATGAAAATGAACGAGCATGTTTTCGCCGCCGATCTCGAGGCATTCGACATAAAATACATTCCTGACAATTGTCTTGTTGTGGCGGGAGAAAACCGTGCTGAGGTTTATGACATTCAATCCGAGATTCCCGTAAAGCGTTGCATCATTGAAACGGATTATGAAATCGTGGCGATTCTGGAGACAGGGAACAGGAACCATTGCGCGCTTCTTCTCGGGAATGGAAAAATTTCCACGCATTACATCGGAAAGCAGATTTAGTTTTTCTGCAAATAAAAAATCCCGATTGCTTTCGCTTTCGGGATTTTCATTTCTGAAATCAATGGTTAATCCATTTTGATGAATCTTCCGGAACCGATTCTTTTTTCGTTCTGATCCACCACAATGATGTATGTTCCTTTTGACATTTCGTTCGTTTCGAATTCCACCGTGTTCGCACCCGCATTCAATTGTTCGTACACATGTGTGTAAACCAATTTGCCGGTGAGATCATAAACCTGAAGCGATGCATTTCCTGATTTTCCAAGATTGAAAGTGACGTGTGAATTGTCAATGACCGGATTCGGGAAAATGCGCAAGTCGTGGTTATTGATGAAATTATTTTCCGACGAAGCATTTGACGGGGAATTTATTCCTGTCGGTGGCTGCCAGGAAGAATCGTCGCGCCACATTCCACGACCGTGTGTTCCGAGATAAAAACATCCTGAGTTTGGAACCAACCAAGGGTCTTTACGCTGTTGACGAATCATGTCAACGGGAACATTATCCAATCCTGACATTGCCCTTGACCAAGTTGGAGCCGCAACGGAAATATCCATTGTTTCATAAACACCATGTTCTGTTCCAACAAGCACCCGATTG
>CAYMZV010000238.1:0-6936 GCA_964394965.1 uncultured Chryseobacterium sp. | reverse complement strand
TTCCCAATGCCCTCCCGTTTATGACCAGGGACAATTGGGAAGTTGTACCGCAAACGCAATCAGTGGCGCTTTTGAATTTGCACAAATGAAGGAAAAGGCATCTTCCGCATTTATGCCTGCACGCCTTTTCATTTATTACAACGAACGCGCAATGGAACATTCGATCGGATCTGACAGCGGCGCACAAATTCGCGACGGAATAAAATCGGTAAATACAAAAGGGGTTTGTCCGGAAAAACTGTTGCCTTACGATCCATCAAAATTCACCCAGAAACCTTCTCCCGATTGTTATAAAGTGGCGTTGAACAACAAAGTGACTTCCTACCAGCGATTGACCCAAGACCTGAATCAGATGAAAGGTTGTCTCGCCGATGGATTCCCTTTTGTATTCGGTTTCACCTGCTACGAAAGTTTTGAAAGCGATGCCGTTGCAAAATCAGGAATACTTCCAATGCCAAAACCAAAAGAAAAATCCGTTGGAGGTCACGCCATCATGTGCGTTGGATTTGATGATTCGAAACAGGTTTTCATCATCCGAAATTCCTGGGGAACTTCTTGGGGACAAAAAGGATATTTCACCATGCCTTATGCGTATGCAACCAGCAACAACCTTTCTGACGATTTCTGGACCATCCGGATTGTGGAAGAGGCGTAAATATCGCTTGGGAAAATTTCAAATCCCGGAAAAGATTTTCAAATGTCTTTTTCGGGATTTTTTTTTGAATCAACTTCCAATCAATGCACGTTTTTAGTTTATGTCTTTTCGACAGTGATTTCTTTTTTCCGCTGACATTATTGCTGAAAACAAATGAATATCAGGAATGGGAACGCATTTTGATCATATATGACAACAACGGTTTCGCCTTATTTTTATGAAATCAATTATTGAAAAAACTTAATCATGAACCTGAACAATTTCACTTTAAAATCGCAAGAGGCAATTCAGCAGGCGCAGCAATTGGCAATGACTGCCCAGAATCAAGCTGTTGAAACCGGACACATTCTCAAGGGAATCCTGAGTGTCGATGAGAATGTCACTCCATTTCTTTTGAAAAAACTGAATGTCAATGCGAATCTTTTTACGCAAGTGACCGATCGTATCATTGACTCCTATCCGAAAGTTTCCGGTGGCGGACAATACCTGTCAAACAATTCCAATCAGGCTTTGGTGAAAGCGACAAACAGCTTGAAGGAATTCAACGATGAATTTGTTTCGATTGAACATTTGTTGATCGGTTTGCTTGAAACAGGCGATCAGGTTTCGCAAATGATGAAGGACAATGGCATTACCGCAAAAGACTTGAAAGCAGCCATTCATGAATTGCGCAAGGGCACACGCGTAACAAGCGCAACACAGGAGGAAACCTATAATGCGCTGAACAAATATGCAATCAATTTGAATGAACAGGCACGCAATGGAAAATTGGATCCTGTGATTGGCCGCGATGAAGAAATCCGTCGCGTCTTGCAGATTCTTTCGCGCAGGACAAAAAACAATCCCATTCTAGTTGGTGAACCCGGTGTCGGTAAAACGGCAATCGCGGAAGGAATCGCTCATCGAATCGTGAATGGAGATGTTCCCGACAATCTGAAAACGAAACAGATTTTTTCACTCGATATGGGCGCACTCATTGCGGGTGCGAAATACAAGGGTGAATTCGAGGAACGGTTGAAAGCCGTTGTGAAAGAAGTCACAGGTGCCGAAGGTGAAATCATTTTATTCATTGATGAAATTCATACGCTCGTGGGCGCAGGCGGTGGCGAAGGTGCAATGGATGCTGCAAATATCCTGAAACCCGCTCTCGCACGCGGTGAGTTGCGCGCAATCGGTGCAACAACATTGAATGAATTCCAGAAATATTTTGAAAAGGACAAAGCGCTCGAAAGGCGTTTTCAAAAAGTGATGGTGGAAGAACCTTCCGCCGAAGATGCCATTTCAATCCTTCGCGGCATCAAGGAAAAATATGAAGCGCATCACAAGGTGCGGATCAAGGATGAAGCGATCATTGCCGCTGTTGAACTTTCACAGCGTTACATCAACGACCGTTTTCTTCCCGACAAGGCAATCGACCTGATTGATGAAGCCGCTTCCAAATTGAGAATGGAAATCAATTCCATGCCCGCAGAATTGGAAGATGTGGAAAGGAAAATCCGTCAACTCGAAATTGAACGTGAAGCCATCAAACGTGAAAACGACAAATTGAAACTGGAAGATCTCGGAAGGGAAATTGCAGAACTCAATGATAAACGCGCCGACCTGCGTGCACAATGGCAATCGGAAAAAGATGTCGTGGAAAGCATTCAGAAGGAAAAGGAAAAAATCGAACAACTCAAATTCGAAGCCGATCAAGCGGAGCGTTCAGGCGATTATGGAAAAGTTGCGGAAATCCGTTACGGCAGATTGAAAGAGGCCGAAGACCGATTGGAAGTCATCAAAAAGAATCTGATTGAAACGCAAAGTCACGGTACACCGCTCATCAAGGAAGAAGTGGACAGTGAAGATATTGCAGGTGTGGTGGCAAGCTGGACAGGTATTCCTGTTTCGAGAATGTTGCAGAGTGAACGTGAAAAATTATTGCACCTCGAAGAGGAATTGCACAAAAGGGTGATCGGTCAGGACGAAGCGATTGAAGCGATTTCAGATGCTGTTCGCAGAAGCCGTGCAGGATTGCAGGATTCACGCAAACCGATCGGATCATTTATTTTTCTTGGAACAACCGGTGTCGGAAAAACGGAATTGGCGAAAGCATTGTCGGAATTCTTATTCAACAACGAAAACTCCATGACAAGAATCGACATGAGCGAATATCAGGAACGGCATGCGGTTTCGAGATTGGTTGGAGCGCCTCCAGGATATGTGGGCTATGAAGAAGGGGGACAATTGACAGAAGCCGTTCGCCGCAAACCTTACAGCGTCATCCTGCTCGATGAAATTGAAAAGGCCCATCCTGATGTTTTCAATATCCTTTTGCAAGTGCTGGACGATGGAAGATTGACGGACAATAAAGGCCGTGTTGTGAATTTCAAGAACACCATCATCATCATGACTTCCAACATGGGTTCGCATCTCATACAGGAAAATTTCGAAAAGATGACGGAGAAAAACCGTGCGGAGATCATTGCAAAAACCAAAGTGGAAGTTTTCGACATGCTCAAGAAAGCGATTCGTCCGGAATTCCTGAACCGTATCGATGAAATCATCATGTTCACTCCGCTTACGAGGGAAGATGTGGAAGAAATCGTGAAATTGCAATTCAAGCAAGTTGAAAAATTGCTTGCCGATAACGATATTAAAATCACCGCAACAAAAGAAGCGATTGAATGGTTGTCCGAACTCGGTTATGATCCGCAATTCGGTGCGCGTCCGGTGAAAAGGATGTTGCAGAAAAAGGTGATGAATGAATTGTCGAAACAAATGCTCGCCGGTAAAATCCAGAAGCACGAAGAAATTGTTTTGGATGTTTTCGACAAGGAAATCGTTTTCCGCAAACCGGTTGAAAGCGATGTGAAGTCAAGTGACGCGAAACAGAAAAAAGTTTCAAAGGCAAAATAATGTTTGGATATCGGGCAACAGGTTCGGAAAATCGTGCAACGTTGCCGGGAAATTTAAGCAACATTGCCATCGCTCACCTTCACTTGTTACCCGATATCCAAACTGAAATAATCGAACCTGTCATTCATGAAACGGAAGGAATTTCATTTTCTTGCCTGCAAAAAAATAAAGACGTTTTGTCCGTATTCAAATTCCCTTTACGCGTTATGTCAGTTGATTTTATCCATTCTCTCGAATTCCCTGCACTTAAGTCGTGGAAAATCCAAACTTATCCACCAAAGGCAACGCGGCACACTTTATGCCGTCTGTTAAGTAGAAAGTCAATTACACCAAAACCTTGACGCCATGAGAAACAAGAAAAATTTTGCCCCTCCGATAATTTCCGAGAACAGGATAAAACTCCGCATCGACCACCGAACAATTATCACCGTAAGAACGAAAGAGGCTTTGCACATGTGGATGGAAAAATATCCCGACGCCACTGTCATAGACTAATTCGCTCGCTTTTCCGGCTTTCGTTAATCTTTCCCAAAAAGGCTGTGAATCAATAATTTATATTATATTTGAATTGTTCTTTTCAATATTAAAATTCACTTTTCAACGCATTATTAACTGATTATCAACAGTATTTGGTAATCCATGCAGGGTCGGATTTCGTAAATAATCGGCAGAGGTCAAAACCATTCAACGGGTTAATTCTACCGGTCGTCGGATTAAGTGGATGAATCGAAGAAAACTCCTAGAAACCCGTGAAATAAGGCGTTTATTTGCAATAAATAAAACAACAACAAAATGAGACCTCTCGTGTTAACCAAAGAAAGCATTGTTATGAAGAACAGGTCGCGTAAACCGATTCTTACCAAGAAACCTACTGAAGGAAAAGTATATAAACTCCAGGTGGATTACCGTACAGTCATTTCCGTGAAAAGCCAAAGCGCATTGCAGATGTGGATGAAAAAATATCCGAACGCAAAAATCGTCGCTTAAGCAAACGAATAATCATGCAAAAGGGTAATCAGGAACATACTTCCGATTACCCTTTTTTTATAATGCAATTTCCAGCCGTTTCTAGTCGATATTATCGTCAATCGCATCCATCTTCTCCTCCGTATATGGACCTGATGTGACATAAACAATCTTGCCGTCCTTGTCCAATACAAAAATATAGGGCTTCTTCTTGTCGTCCATTTTCAATTTATCCTTGTAGGCATCCAAGGCTCCCGAATAGACAATGATGTGCGGTTGGATATCCGCCTGAACACCTTCCTTCATTTGTTTTTTTGCATTGCCAACTGCCCCTTCGGCCACTCCGGTAAACATCGGGACAAAATATAAATTAACATCGGGAGCCATCAATTCCGACGAGGCGATGAATTTGTTGTAACTCGGTTCATACCAGGTTTTCAAATCCTTTTCCGCATCCGAAGAATAGGCCATGCATATAATTGTTGATTTTCCTTTCGTATCATTGGGACTGGAAATTGTCTTGTCGTCAAGCGTTTCACCTTTCAGATCGGGAAATTGTGTTCCGACGGGTGCATCTGCAAGCACGACTCCTGCAAAGGAAACAAGTGAAAGAAGAATGATTTTCATGTTGATATATTTTTTATGATTCGAAAGTAATCAAAATCCTTGCCGCGTATTTTTGTAAACGATGAGACCCCGAATTTGTTATTCACTTTTTTTCATACTCCTGATCCTTTCGTCGTGCAATGGACGCAGGCATGCAGCCGGGAATACAACCACCACAACGACTACCACTACTACGACCACAACCACGACAACCACTACCAATGTGCCGAACGACATGCAAGTTGTCATTACCGAAGACATGCTGAACAAATGTTTCAAGGCGCTCGGACCGATTTCAGGAAAAGAGGGTTATCAGGTTTTATTCGTGAAGGACACGTTTACCTGGATCCTTGTCAATCCGCAAATTCATTTGCACAATGGACAAGCGAATTTCACCACCGATGTGGGAGTTGTGGCCGGACCGTTCGGATATTCTTCCACTTGCACCGGAGATGTTTCCATCTGGTATGACCGTCCGAAAAACCTGATCAATGTGAAAATCACAAAGTGTGTGGTGGAAATCTATACGAAAATCATGGGTGTGAAATATCATCTCGATGATCTCGATCTTGCCGATAATTTTACCGATCCATTTACGTTTGCAGGACCAACGGCAACGAGTACGGAAATGGATATGGAAATGCCCGATGGAAGTATCCGGAAATTGTACATGACCACAACGGATTGCGATTTGACCGTGAAGGAAAAACAGATTGAGGTTCCGTGTGAAGTGAATTTTTCCCTCACCCCTCCTCCACCCCCGAGATCCCCATCGGCACAAAAAGCGGGTGCGCCTGCAACGGCATCGACTCCAAAATAATCGGATGATTCTTTCTGAGTCAATAAAAAAAGAAGTTGTTTCTCAATAGCCGCGATTGCAGCGGAAAGCCCGGAAGCGGTGGTAGATTTTCAAAAACCCGACACCACCGCTGAGGACTTGCAGCGGAAAGCGCGTGAAGTGTTTCTGGAATATGATTTGATCCGCTCCAACAAAAAACTGGAAATTACATTCGGGAAATCTAGTACCGCTGATTTTTTCTTGTCACGATTGCGGAATTTCCGTTGAAGTTGAAATCCCAACCGACCTCGAAAATTTTTGGCAGGTAGCGTTTGTATAAAACGTTGCGCTGTGAAGTCTTGTTCTCGTCCTCACCTTCTTTTGGAATACCGGTGAATTCGTAGCACATGATTTTTGTATGTTCCGCCATGAACATTTTCACAATCTTCACAATGGTGGTCATGACACGGAAAACTTCCCCGCGATTGGTCACGACATATTCCTCTCCATCAAATTCCTCGTTGATGACACCGAAAACAATTGTAGCGTGAAGGATATTGTCCTGGCGACGGCCGAAACGGACTTCGTATTGCAATCCGCTGTCGGTAGTAAAAAAATACACGCCGGCAGAGGCAATGGCAGGAGCGATAATCTTATAGGTTTCAACGGTTCCCGACATAGGGGTTTTCAGGTCTTGGAATTCAAAAATACGGTTTTCATTTGAGTTGTAAAGTGGAAATGTTGTCCGGGTTTCCAATTGGGCGATTAATGCCGCACATAAGGTTGCAATACCGGAAAACGGAAGGCCTTCCTTTCAAACAACCTTTTTTGAATCTTTACGTCAGTAAATCAAATCCCAATCCATATTTTGCCAATGAAAAATTTCCTGATTCTCTTTTCCATCCTTTTCATTCCAACCGCACAACTTTCAGCCATCAGTTTCAAATCGACGGGAGGAAAAGTGATTGCCTATTACAATTCGGATTCCATTCTGAAAGTGATGCCCGAATACAAAAAGGCGATGGATTCAATT
>CAYMZV010000237.1:0-6948 GCA_964394965.1 uncultured Chryseobacterium sp. | reverse complement strand
GTTCAACAGCACCCGGCGATACCGATTTCGTTGATACAGCATTGGTTCCGCTTTCCACATATTGTTATTATATCCAGGCTTTCAACTCAACACACACCATTACGGTCAATTCCGAAAAAACATGTCTCGTTGCTAATGCATTGACGGAACCGCAGTTCAATTATCTGCGCGTTGTTTCAGTTGCCGGACCATCATCAGTTGATTTGAAAGGTTATGTGGATGTTGCTGCGGATATTGTGCATTATGATTTTTACAGGGAAGATACCTTGATCGGTCCTTGGACAATGATCGGAAGTGTTCCTGCAAATCCGCCGGTTTCATTGGTCACTTTCAACGATCCGACTCCCCAAACAGGAAAGAAAAGTTACTACTACAAGATGATCGCCGTTGACAGTTGCGGTGCCAATGCACAAACGTCAAACATTGACAAGACAATTTATCTGCAGGCGGTGAGCAATGATGAAATCACAAATACCATTTTCTGGAATGATTATTACGTTTGGCTGGGAGGTGTTTTGCATTACAATATTTATCGCGCGATAGACGGTGTTTTTGATCCGACACCGATTGCCACAGTTCCATTTACGAATTCAGGAGAGAATACTTACACGGATGATGTTTCCGCATTCATCAGTGACATCGGCAAATTTTCCTATCGGATTGAAGCGGTGGAAGGCCCGGGAAACATTTACAATTTTTCCGACACATCCTATTCCAACATTGCAGAAGTGGTTCAGAAACCATTGGTATATGTGCCGAATGCATTTACACCGAATGGAAATGGCGACAACGACATTTTCATGCCCTCGACCGGATTCGTGGATATTGCAGATTATGATTTTACGGTTTTCAACCGTTGGGGAGAGGTGATTTATGAAACGCATGACCGCACGGAAGGATGGAATGGGAAATTCGGCGGAAAAAAATGTGAGCCCGATGTTTATGTTTGGCTGCTCACCTTCAAAACGGCTTCGGGACAATATGTGGATGAAAAGGGAACCGTAACCTTGTTGCGGTAAGTGGGCAAATTTCAGATTGCAAAGATTTCATGTTACAAATGTCATTCACGATTCAGCAGCGGCAATTCAAAATGAGGCGGGGAACAATAGTTGGGATGTAATTTGGGATTTCTTTTATCCTGAATATTTTGGAATTGGAATCTGACTTTTTGGAATCAGGAAACCTTTAAATGGCTATCTTTGCACGAATTTTATCAGCAATAAAATTCTCCGAAGGATCCTTCGACAAACCACGTTCTTATGTCTGTTGACAATTCCAAGTTTTTAGGTGAAGGGCTCACTTACGATGATGTCCTTCTCGTTCCTGACTATTCCGAAGTACTTCCCAGAGAAGTAGATATCCGCACGAAATTTTCCCGCAACATTACCATCAATACTCCTGTCGTTTCCGCTGCAATGGATACGGTGACCGAGTATGAATTGGCCATTGCCATTGCGCGTGAAGGTGGGATAGGCGTGATCAATAAAAACATGACGATCGAACAGCAGGCCGCCCAAGTGCGCCGTGTGAAACGTTCTGAAAGTGGAATGGTGCTTGATCCGGTGACATTGAATGAGGATGCGCTGATCCACGATGCGTTGCGTTTGATGCGCGACAATAAAATCGGAGGGATTCCTGTTGTCGGAAAAGACGGGCAACTTGTAGGAATCATTACGAATCGCGATTTGCGTTTCGAGAAAAACCTGAAACGTCCCGTGCGCGAAGTGATGACCTCGGAAAATATCATTACGACAAGAGTCACCGATCTGAAAAAAGCGGAACAGATTCTCCAGAATTATAAAATTGAAAAGTTGCCGGTTGTAGATAAACACAACAAACTTGTTGGGTTGATTACGTACCGCGATATCATTAAAATCAAGGAACGCCCGAATGCAAGTAAGGATGAACTCGGCCGCTTGCGTGTGGCGGGTGCGTTGGGCGTAACCGTTGATACGATTGAGCGCGCGACCGCCCTTGTGAACGCAGGAGTGGACGCCATGATTATCGATACGGCACATGGTCACTCGAAAGGTGTGATCGAGATGTTGAAAAAAGTGAAAAAGGAATTCCCGAATACGGATATTATCGTGGGGAATGTTGCAACTGCAGAAGCCGGACTTGCATTGGTGAAAGCGGGAGCGGATGGCGTGAAAGTGGGAATCGGTCCGGGATCTATTTGCACGACACGCGTGATTGCAGGTGTGGGAGTTCCGCAATTGTCGGCTGTGATGATGGTGGCTAGTGCATTGAAGAAAACAGGGATCCCTGTTATTGCCGATGGAGGAATTCGTTTTACCGGAGATATTCCGAAAGCGATTGCTGCCGGAGCAAGTACGATTATGGCGGGTTCACTTTTTGCAGGTGTGGAAGAATCACCAGGTGAGACAATTATTTTTGAAGGAAGGAAATTCAAAACGTATCGTGGAATGGGATCGTTGGATGCGATGCAGAAGGGTTCGAAAGACAGGTATTTCCAGGATGTGGAAGATGATATCAAGAAATTGGTTCCCGAAGGAATTTCAGGACGCGTTCCTTACAAGGGAACTTTGGGTGAAGTCATTTATCAATTGATCGGCGGATTGCGTGCGGGAATGGGTTATGTAGGAGCGAAGAATATTGCAGCATTGCAGGAAGCGAAATTCATCCGCATCACTTCTGCCGGAATCCGCGAAAGCCATCCGCATGATATTGTGATCACGCGTGAAGCCCCGAATTATTCGAGAGATGCGTACTAGGGAATGAGTTGGCAGGGAAATGGCGACAGGAGGCAGGAAAAATGTGGTTGTATTATTATACAACTGTTCTAGGGAAGTTTTTCTCCCCAACGGTTGAATCCGGGTGTTGAAGGAACTGCATCGGGACAGGTTTCTGTTGACAGGCGCATTTTGTTTTTTACCACACAACCGCAAAGCGCACAGGATTTATTTCCCGTTCTGTTTCCGATTTCATCGCTCACTTCGGAAGATGCCGAAATCCTTTGCAAGATATTGGATGAGGCTTTCAGGTTTGGACATTGCAAACAGGCATCCTCCCTTTTTTTCAAGGTTGCTTTTGACACTGTAGGAAAACCGGCAAGACCCCAATTCAACAATGCCTTTCCGGCTTTGGTAATCAATTGTCCGTTGAGAAAAGACCTGTTCAATGAGACACCGGAAAAGGTCGGTGGGTTATTCAGCAGATCATACAAAGCGGGCTTATTCCTATTCGACAATAATCTTTTTGCATAACCCGAATCTTCAAGTGCGGCGTACAAGACTTTTTCCGGCACAGCTTGATCCAATCCCAAAACATAACCGAATGTCAAACACTTGTCGGCGAATGTTTCTCCTGCAAGATTTTGAAGTGCAGACGTGGAAGCGACATTCGAATTGGTTGAAGCTGCAAAATTACGCTGTGCCATTTTTCTTGGACCGGATCTGACAATGGGAAGTTGCGCCGCTTGTGTGGAAACAATCTGGGCTTTTGCCTTGGGAGCGGATGATTTGCCTTTTTTACAATTGCACATGACGTGGAATTACAGTTGAAATGAATGAATCGAAAATCTTTTCCGTATGGATTGTTTTTAAGTTATGGAGCGGTATAGATTACCGAAGTCATGAATTCGCGGTTGTTTTCATTGGCAATTTTTTCGAAATCCGTAATCTGCAAATCTGCGAGGCAATTCGAATACAATTTGGATTCGGTCACATTGTTTTCCTGCAGGGTCATGAAATAATCTGTTCCATAAAGAATCCGGTTGCGATACGGAAGAAGATTTGTTTTCGGATCAACAAAATTCAAATCCTCCTTGACCTGTTTGCGGATGTCGGAATCGTACAATGAATAGGAGATGTCCGTATAAACATTCGGATACATGGTGATCAATTGTTTGATTTGATCGTACCAGGTATTCGTTTTCTTTTTCTTCACATGATCGAACAATTCGCTGTCGCCGCCAAAATGTGCAAGACAGAGTTTCAGCTTCGGGAATTTTTCAAGCACGTCGATATAATTTTCAGGCCGGATAAAATTATTCTTGAAATCCTTATTGGCAAGAGGCGCAAAATCATATTCGCGTTTCTGGAAATTTCCCTGTGCGTCCTTTTCCAACCTGTTCACCACTTGCGGATTGAAACTCTGTGAACTCAATACCGACAACGGAAGTTTCTCCGCATTGAAAAATATCCCGCCTTTGGAGCAATGTGTAATGATGGGAATGTTATTGGCCTGCGCATATTCGTAAACCTTGAAAAGCCGCGGATCATAAGGGTAATATCCGAGGGAAGGATAAAGTTTTATTCCAACACAACCCTTGTCCAATAAAGCGTACTGTTTTACGAATCTCAAATTCTCATCGGCATTTCCCATTCGCGGGTCAATGAAAACAAAAGGCAAACATTCGTTCGGATAACGCATGCGCACTTCCATCAGGTCATCCATTTGCTGCTGGTAACTCACTGTCACATCACCCGCTTCCATGTATTGGAAATTCACCGGCAGCACGACGATCCTGGTGCCATCCGGATAATTCGATTTCACATTTTCAAAAACCATATCCTGTGTCGCCATGATTCCCACTTTCAGGAAACCTGCAAACCGTTTGTGTTTTTTTGTCCTGCTCAGTATCCAAACCGCAGTTTTATTTATGAATGGTGTACGGAGAATCCTTTCAAACAGGATTGCCTTGTTTTTTCCGTCGACATATTCCGTGAAAAATTTCGACGGAATATATTTTCCGGTGAAGGAATGTGTATGGCAGTCATATATATTTTTCATGATTAGTCTTTTTTAGCGTCAGCCGGTTTTGGTTTTTTCCCCGATTTGCGCAGATCAACCAATTTGTTCAGAAGATCGAACCAGAATGGTGCGCCGAACGAAACGGCAAATGCGGTCACGAGCCAACCGAGAATTTTATAGATTATTTCCTTGATGAACGGCCACCACGAATGCGCCGGGGATTTATTGTTGAATTGTTTTTTTGTGGTGTGAATGTAAACCTGCGGGCTTGACCAACCGATGGGAAGATCATACACTTTCAATTGATTGTATGCCGTATCGATATTCTGTACGATTTTCTTGAGGTCATTTTCACTGCGCAATGAATCCTTGTTTTGCTGTACGTACGCATCGGCTGCGTCCGCCACCTGTGTGCGCAAACTTTGGTTCCGGTAAAGCTCTGTCGTCAGTTTGATCGCATCGACATTCATGAAAATGGCAATGACGAGCCCGAGCCAAAACATTTTCATTTGCATTTCATTCTTGTACCAACCCGAAACCCGATCCATGTAATCGTTGTACCATTTTTCAAGATTGGCTTTCAATTCATCATAATTTTTTGAACGTTCGGAAAATGTGCGGAGAAAAACTTTCAGGTCGCTGTGCTTCATCAACTCAACACCTTTCGAAAAACGTGCAAGAAGATCGGTCTCTTTCGGTTTGTCGTCAACGGTAATGAGAAGTGAATGGGGATCCTGCTTGAAAAGAATGTGTTGCCGTTCGTATTCCTTTCCAATCACATCGATCATGGCAACCGCAAAGCTTTCGGAAGAGATATAGGAGGGAAGTGAGTTCTGTGTTTTTTTCAATCGGTCGATGAGCGGATGTTCAAAAAAGATTTCAGAGAAATTCTTGTTCAGTTTGGAATCGTCAAAAATTTCACGAAGCACCTTTTTTAAAAAATTACCGCGTTTCTGCAAAACATAAACAATGATTTCATTGACTCCGGAAACAATGACGCTCAACAATAAAAAAATAAAGGCCAATGAAGTGAACAGGTCGAGGTAGGAAGGGATATTCATGTCTGGATTGGTTTATTTCAAATTGGTTTTGTGTGATGGCGAAAAACAAAAGCCGATTTGAAATGATCCGGAAAGTTTTTTCGCAAATGGAAATTCCCCGGGCGAATTGGAATTTCATCTCACCCTGCAATTTAATTCATAAGGTGTTGGTTACATAAAATCGGACAAAAACTAACCAACAGGGGCAAAAAGTGATGTGTGAAAAAAACGTTTTTTTTGAAGGCTTTTTTAATTGATTTCCAGCGAATTGACTTTTTTTCCTGCCTGTTTTTTTTCGGACGAATTGAAAAATTTGTCCCTGAAAAGCAATACCGTTTGTACTAATTTTAGAACATTCATACTAAAAAAATCATTCCATGGAACCGGAGTTTTTCCCAGATAATGTTGAGCCAGTTTTGCAATCCGATCTTTATACAGGGGAAGGTTTACTGAATGAAATCGGAATCAGGATCAACAATGAGGTGATTGAAGCCGAATTGCATTGGCTTGATTTGGTGTTGGAAAAACGCATGCCGGAATTCGATGTGCGAAAGGATACGGGAGATGATTTCGCTTTCACAATAACCGATATTCCCGATTTGAGCGACTCGCGCGGACCATATGCTGATCTGGTCAACAAGTATCATCTTGGAATGGCAGAACGCCTGATGCTCATCATCAGCCTTGTTCCGCATTATAAACCTGAAATATTCCATACCCACATTTTATCGCGCACATCGGGAATTGCCATTGAAGAAACACGGATAGGCGGATATGTAGAACGTGCCACGCGCCAATTCGTTCCCACTTTGCAAACCGTTCTTTTTCTTGCATCGGGAAGCGACAGCATCAATGCAGCGTATCATTATCTCGATTCCGTACAGAATGGTACGCTTGTACGCGAACAAATCATTTCGCTTAAAACCTATAAAACTTCGGAATACGATTCCATCAAGCGTCACAAGGTGGTGGAACTTGCGCAGGAGTATGTGGAATATTTGATGTACGGACAAAAACCACGTCCCGATTTTGGAAAGGATTTTCCCGCAACGTGGGTCTCCACCGATCTTACTTGGGATCATTTGGTGATCAATAAACTTACACTTTCGGAAATTCAGGATGTCATGGATTGGGTTGCACATGGAAAGGATGTTATTGCGCGTTCCAAGGGAGTGGTCAACAAGAGTTTTCC
>CAYMZV010000236.1:0-6965 GCA_964394965.1 uncultured Chryseobacterium sp. | reverse complement strand
GATTTTTTCCGAACAATTATTTTACATGATTTCAGTCTACAACATCAAACCGAAATCCGATCGGCCGGAAAATGCCCTGTGAAAGTTGCTGAAGTAAGCGGAAGAAAGCATTCCTTGGCTGAAAAAAAATGATTGATGTCAGTGAAAAAAGGCGGAAAGGGTTGTTTTAATTTAACATATTCTTTATGCATGCATAA
Organism: uncultured Chryseobacterium sp.; assembly: GCA_964394965.1. Lineage (GTDB taxonomy): Bacteria > Bacteroidota > Bacteroidia > Palsa-965 > Palsa-965. Next base: position 6,768 of record CAYMZV010000236.1, on the reverse strand, counting down.
TATTTTTTTCTAAATTTGGTCATCGTTTAAAGTCATGGCAAAGAAAGAAACCAACTGTTCCCTCATCAAGCAATCCTGGCACTCGATTGCGCGGATGTACAATATGGAAGGGCTCAAGCACGATCTTACCACTACCATCGGATTCATCCTTTTGCAAATTGACAGCAAGGACGGCATTCCCTCCACCAGCATCGGTCCCGCCATTGGCATGGAAGCGACCAGCCTTTCCCGTACCTTGAATCAAATGGAGGAAAAAGGTTTGATCATACGCAAGAAAGACAAAAGTGACGCCCGCAAGGTCATCATCAATCTCACAGAAAAAGGAAAACAAAAACGCGACATCTCGAAAAAAGTGGTAAAGACTTTCAATGAGGAAATCGCAAATAAAATCGGATCGAAAAAACTGGAAACTTTCAAAAAGGTAATCGAAGAAATAAATCAAATTGCAGATAAACGGAAGAGTACGAATTACGAATGAAAACCAATTCACGAACTGCGAATGATTTCGAATGGGATTTGCAGTTCGTGGATTCGCAAATTCGGTAATTCGTACCCTCTGGAAATCTCACACAAAAAGAAAATCTCTCCATGAAAAGAAATATTTCCAAAGTCGCAGTCCTCGGTTCAGGTGTCATGGGATCGCGCATCGCTTGTCATTTCGCCAATATCGGAATCGAAGTGTTGCTGCTGGACATTGTTCCATCCGCATTGACTCCCGCTGAACAGGCAAAGGGAAAAACATTGGGCGACACTGTTGTGAAAAACAGGATTGTAAACGATGCATTGCAATCCGTTTTGAAAAGCAACCCCTCACCCATTTACAGAAAATCCTTTGTGTCGAGAATTACAACAGGAAATTTTGACGATAACCTGAAAGACATTTCCAATTGCGATTGGGTGATTGAAGCGGTTGTGGAGCGTCTTGACATCAAGCAGCAGGTTTTTGAAAAGGTGGAAAAATTCCGCAAGCCGGGAACCCTGATTACCACCAACACTTCGGGAATTCCTGTTCATCTGCTTACACAAAACCGTTCGGAAGATTTCAAACAGAATTTCTGCGGCACCCATTTTTTCAATCCTCCGCGTTATTTGCGTTTGCTCGAAATCATTCCCGGGCCGGAAACGAAAACGGAAATCATTGATTTTCTTTTGCACTACGGAGAGTTGTATCTCGGTAAAACAACCGTGTTGGCAAAAGATACGCCCGCCTTCATAGCCAATCGTGTCGGTGTGTATGGCATCATGGCGCTGTTCCATCTTGTCGAAAAAATGGGATTGACAGTGGAGGAAGTGGATAAATTGACCGGACCTGTTCTTGGCCGTCCGAAATCTGCAACATTCAGAACTACCGATGTGGTAGGACTGGACACGCTCATTCACGTTGCAAATGGAGTGGAAAAAAATTGCCCGGATGACGAAGCGAGAAATTTATTTGTTCTTCCTGCTTATGTTGCAAAATTGGGAGAGAACAAATGGTATGGGGATAAAACGGGACAGGGATTTTATAAAAAGATAAAAGGTGCTTCCGGCAAAAGTGAAATTCTCGCGCTTGATTTGAAAACGATGGAATACCGTCCACAAGTGAAAGCGAAATTCGCCACGCTTGAACAGACGAAAACCATTGACAATTTGCGCGACCGCATGAAAGTGCTGCTTGCGGGAAAAGACAAAGCCGGTGATTTTTACCGCACTTCTTTTTTCGGATTGTTCGCTTATGTTTCCAACCGCATTCCTGAAATCGCCGATGAACTTTATAAAATCGATCAGGGAATGAATGCGGGTTTTGGTTGGGAATTGGGACCGTTTGAAGTTTGGGATGCATTGGGAGTTGCGGAAACGGTGAAAGCGATGGAAGTTTCAGGAAACAAGCCTGCGAAATGGATTTACGAGATGATTGCGGGAGGGGCGAAATCATTCTACAAAAGCGAGAACGGGAAAAAGTTGTATTATGACATAACCACGAAATCCTACAGGCAAATTCCCGGAACGGAAGCATTCATTCTCCTCGACAACATTCGCGATTCAAAAACAGTTTGGAAAAATTCGGGAACGACATTGACGGATATCGGCGACGGAATTCTCAACTTGGAATTCCACACGAAAATGAACACGATCGGTGGAGAGGTTTTGCAGGGAATCAATACGGCAATCGACATTGCCGAAAAGGATTTCCGGGGATTGGTGATTTCAAATGAAGGTGCAAATTTTTCAGCAGGCGCAAACCTCGGAATGGTATTCATGTTTGCCGTTGAACAGGAATGGGACGAATTGGATTTTGCCATCCGCGCTTTCCAAGGTGCAACTTCACGGATTCGCTATTCTTCCATTCCGGTTGTTGCCGCTCCGCATAATTTATGTCTTGGCGGTGGGACGGAAATCTGCTTGCACTCCGACGCAGTTGTCGCACATGCGGAAACGTATATGGGATTGGTGGAATTCGGAGTCGGGGTAATTCCCGGTGGTGGTGGAACGAAGGAATTTGCGGAAAGGCTTTCAGATCAATTGCACGAAGGCGACGTGGAATTGAACGCATTCCGCGAACGTTTTTTGACGATCGGACAAGCGAAAGTTTCCACATCGGCTTATGAAGCTTTTGATCTCGGTTATTTGCGCGAAGGAAAAGATAAAGTGGTCATGTCGATCAACCGTCTGCTTGCCGATGCAAAAGCGGAAGCGATCCGTATTGCCGAAGAAGGTTATTCAAAACCGGTTCCGCGTCACGACATACGCGTACTCGGGCGGCAGGCGCTTGGTCTTGCGTATCTGGGCGCGAATAGTTTTTACAGCGGGAATTACATGTCGGAACACGACTTGAAAATTTCGCAGAAACTCGCGTGGGTTTTATGCGGTGGTGATTTATCACAACCTACGATGGTGACCGAACAGTATTTATTGGATCTCGAACGCGAAGCATTTCTCTCTTTGTGTTCGGAAAGGAAAACGTTGGAACGGATGCAATCCATTCTCACCGGAGGAAAAGTTTTACGTAACTAATATGGACGTGGGATTTGAGACGTGGGACATGAGAAGAATGTCGAGCGTTCAAATCTCATCTCTCAAGTCTAACATCTCAAGTCTAAAAAAATGAACGCATACATCATAGCAGGATTAAGATCTGCCGTCGGAAAAGCTCCACGCGGAATGCTTCGCTTCGTCCGTCCGGATGATCTGGCGGCGCAAGTGATTCGACAAGTCATTGCACAAGTTCCGAATCTCGATAAGGAAAAAATTGACGATGTCATTGTCGGGAATGCAATGCCAGAAGCGGAACAGGGATTGAATGTGGGAAGATTCATTTCGTTGATGTCACTCGATACGGACAAAGTTCCGGGCATGACCGTCAATCGTTATTGCGCATCGGGATTGGAAACGATTGCAATTGCGTCAGCGAAAATTCATGCCGGACTTGCCGATTGTATCATTGCAGGAGGAGTTGAATCGATGAGTTTGATTCCAACCGGTGGTTGGCGCGTAATTCCGAATTATGATGTTGCCGTTCAACATCCCGATTGGTATTGGGGAATGGGATTGACGGCGGAAGCTGTTGCGAATGAATACAAGGTTTCGCGTGAAGACCAGGATGCATTCGGATTGGCATCGCATCAAAAAGCGATTGCGGCAATCAAGGCGGGAAGATTTAAAAGTGGAATTGCTCCAGTGAAAGTGAATGAGATTTATCTCGACGAAAAAAATAAACGTCAAACCCGCGAAACGATTTTTGATACCGATGAAGGTCCGCGTGCCGATACATCTGCTGAAGCACTTGCAAAACTGAAACCTGTTTTTGCCAATGGAGGAAGTGTCACAGCGGGAAATTCTTCGCAAACTTCCGACGGCGCTGCATTTGTAATCGTAGTCAGTGAAAGGATGTTGAAGCAATTGAATGTGCAGCCCATCGCGCGTCTCGTGAGTTATGCAGCGGCAGGTGTGCCTCCACGCATCATGGGAATCGGTCCGATCTATGCCATTCCAAAAGCCTTGGAAAAAGCCGGAATGAAATTGGATCAAATCGATTTGATTGAATTGAATGAGGCATTTGCTTCGCAGTCACTCGCTGTTGCGCGCGAATTGAAATTGAACAGCGAAATCCTGAATGTGAACGGAGGAGCGATTGCATTGGGGCATCCACTCGGTTGTTCGGGTGCGAAACTTTCCGTGCAATTGTTCAACGAACTCCGTTTACGAAAAAAGAAATACGGAATCGTTTCGATGTGTGTGGGAACAGGACAAGGTGCGGCTGGGATTTTTGAATTATTGGGGTAACAGGTAGAAGGTAATAGGTAGAAAGTAAAGAATCTAAAAGTTAATTTCACCGGTAAAAAAAGGGGCATGCACAATTTTAGAGAGTTGAGGATTTGGAAAGATTCGATGGAGATCGCCAAAACGGTTCATTCCTTTACCATTAAATTTCCAAAAGAGGAAAGATATGCCATCGCCCAACAGATAAATAAATGTTCCGTTTCAATTCCATCCAATATTGCTGAAGGTGCTGGGCGCAGAACAAAAAATGATTTCCGGCATTTCATTTCGATTGCAATCGGTTCAAGTTTTGAATTGGAAACACAATTGATTTTGTCCGGAGATTTCAATTATGTTAAGGAAAAGGAATTGACAGACATCTTAACGAGAATAACAACACTTCAAAAAATGATGAATAAATTCCGAGACACTTTGGATTAACAAACATTTCATTCTTACATACTACTTACTACCTTTTACTTACTACCTTTTACCTACTACCAAATACCAAAAACAATGAGCGACGCAATCAAAGGAGGAGAATTCCTCATCAGGGAAACAAAAGCAGCCGACATTTTCATTCCGGAAGAATGGGATGAGGAATCATTGATGATGGCGAAATCCACGCGCGACTTTCTCGAGGCGGAAATTTTTCCGAATCTGCAAAGAATAGATGACCAGGAAAACGGTTTGATGGTTTCCCTTCTCGACAAGGCCGCTCAACTCGGTTTGCTTGGAATTTCAGTGCCTGAAGAATATGGAGGCTTCGGAAAGGATTTCAAGACTTCCATGCTCACGACTGAAATTGTGGGTGCAGGACATTCTTTCGCCGTTGCAATTTCCGCCCACACGGGAATTGGCACATTGCCGATTTTGTTTTACGGAAACGAAGCGCAGAAAAAGAAATACATTCCCAAACTGATCAGCGGCGAATTGAAAGCGAGTTATTGCCTGACAGAACCTTCTGCCGGTTCGGATGCAAATTCCGGAAAAACCAAAGCCGTTCTTTCTGCCGATGGAAAAAATTATGTGATCAACGGACAAAAAATGTGGATTACAAATGGGGGTTTCGCGGATGTGTTCACCGTATTCGCAAAAATCGATGACGATGAAAACCTGAGTGCATTTATCGTCGAGAAGAATTTCGGTGGAATTACATTGGGAGCGGAAGAACACAAGATGGGAATCAAGGGAAGTTCGACGCGTCAGGTATTTTTCAGCGACTGCAAGGTTCCCGTAGAAAATCTTTTGTCCGAGCGTCAGAATGGATTCAAGATCGCAGTGAACATCCTGAACATAGGAAGGATAAAATTGGCCGCTGCCGCATTGGGTGGATCGAAAGAAATCATTTCCAATGCAACCAACTACGCGAATGAACGCCAGCAATTCGGAAGACCGATTGCAAAATATGGTGCGATCAAGCACAAACTCGGTGAAATGGCTGCGCGTGTTTTTGCAATGGAATCCGCCTTGTATCGCGCAACACAAAATATCGATGATGCAATAAAAGCGCTTGAAGCGGGAGGAATGGATTTTACAAAAGCGAAACTGAAAGGTGTGGAACAGTTCGCTGCAGAAGCTGCTATCCTGAAAGTGCATTGTTCGGAAGTATTGGATTTTGTGGTGGATGAAGGTGTGCAGATTTATGGTGGAATGGGATATTCGGCAGAAGCGCCAATGGACCGTGCCTATCGTGATGCGCGCATCAATCGGATTTTCGAAGGGACAAATGAAATCAACCGCATGTTGATCGTTGACATGTTATTGAAACGAGCAATGAAAGGTGAATTGGATCTGATGGGACCTGCCACAAAAATTGCAGGTGAGTTGATGGCGATTCCGGATTTCGGTGCGCCGGACACTTCGCTTTTCGCTGCAGAAAAATTGGCGATTGCCGGATTCAAGAAAGCGACACTGATGGTGGCTGGAGCGGCCGTGCAGAAATTCATGATGACATTGGCGAAAGAGCAGGAAATATTGATGAACATTGCCGATATGCTCATTGAATTGTATGCTGCGGAATCGATTCAATTGCGTGTGGAAAAACTGGTTGCACTCAAGGGGGAAGAAGCTTCCGCCACACAAATCGACATGATGCGCGCTGTGGTTTATGATTCGGCAGACCGGATTTCAAAATCTGGAAAAGATGCGATCAACAGTTTTGCCGAAGGTGACGAACAACGCATGATGCTGATGGGATTGAAACGCTTTACAAAAGTGGATCCATATAACGTGAAAGAATCCCGCAGGAGAATTTCCGGAAAAATGCTGGAAGCCGGAAAATATTGTTTCTGATTTGTGAAACCGTCTGTCTTCACAAAACACCTTGCCGAAATGCAGGGTGTTTTTTTTTGAAATCAACCCGTGTCCTTTTACTCAGAAAAAGTTCGTGCAAAAAACAGAAGAGTGGAAATCAGGTAGTGGGTCAGTTTCAATTTTATTAAGTATCGCCGACTTTTATTTCATAACCGAATCCATTCATTTTTAATCCGCGCAATTCGCGTAATCAGCGGCACTTATTATATAGCC
>CAYMZV010000235.1:0-7021 GCA_964394965.1 uncultured Chryseobacterium sp. | reverse complement strand
TACCTTGCATGGGATAAAGTTAAGTCACAGATTTCACAGATTTACGCCGATTCAATTGCGTTGATTAAAAAATAGAACGTTGTGATGTTTGGAGATAGCCCCGACTGTAGCGGAAAGCCCGAAGTGCGTGGGTGCGAATCAGGTATTCCTCGAACTTACGGATTACTGATCCCTGAATATTTTTGTTTGGCGGACTTGCAGCGGAAGGCGGGATAAATGTTTCTTGAACAAGAAATTTTTTCCGCTTCAAAAAATCATTGCAACGGAACATTTCCAATTATTGCAAATCCATAAAATCTTCGGTTCATTTTACATCAATCAGATGAACATCGAAAATCAAAGTTGATTTCGGGGGAATCATTCCACCGTATCCACGTTCGCCATAACCAAGAGTGTAAGGAACAATCAGTTTCACCTTATCGCCCTTGTGCATGAGTCCAACACCTTCCTGCCAGCCCTTGATGACCGGATCCTTTCCAAAATTGAACGAGAACGGCTCCCCGCGCTGAACAGATGAATCGAACATTGATCCATCAAGGAAATAGCCGCTGTAATCCACCGTTACCAAATGACCTGTTTTGGGCATGACACTGTCGGGGTGACTTTCGAAAACAATCATTTTCAATCCGCTCGGTGTGGTGACGGTATCTTTTCCTTTTGCATTCCATGGAGTCGGTTGGGGAATGATATCAATAACCTCAACTTCAAAAACCAATGTTGAATTTGCGGGAATGCTTCCATGCGGCCGTGCGCCATAACCATACACAGCGGGAATCGACATGATGGCCTTGTCGCCGGCATGCAAATGGATGAACACGGAATCCCAACCGGGAATCACCTGGCTTTTCCCAAGCTGAAAAGAGAGAGGAACATTTCCGTGACGTGAAGAGGCGTCGAAAATCGTATCGTTGGTGTATTTGCCGGTGTAGAGTACGGAAATCTTGTCGCCGATACTCGGAAGCGGACCATCGCCTTTTGACGTGACGGTATATTCCATTCCCTGACTGAGCATTACAGGTTTCGGTTTCCTGACTTTTTTAGTATGGTATTTGCGTGCAACACCATCGGAAGGAAACGGTTTCTGTTTTCCCTTTGCAAAATAAAAAGCGGGAGCGATGATGATAACGGATACGAACAAAAAAAACGGAAAGAAACGTTTCATTCAATTTATTTTTAAAAATTATTGTGGATTTGTCTTCACAACCTCAACCTCGAAAATGCGGGTGAGTCCATCCTTATAACCCAAACAAGGTGGAACGATAAAAACCGCTTTCGAGCCCATTTTCATTTTTGAAACGCCAAGCGTGAATCCCTGAATCATTTGGTCGACACCCAATCTGAAAGTCATTGCATCTTCGCCTTCGACAATCATGTTGGAATCAAAAATTGTTCCGTCAAGATACCTTCCGGTGTAACGTACTGAAACTGTCATTCCCGATTGGAGATTTGCTCCCACTCCCGGTCTTGTTTCCTGAAAGAATATTCCATCGGCATCCGGGTTTTTCGGTCCGGTCCATTTTGTCTTGATATAATCGGAAAGCATTGCAAAATCATTTTCCCTGAGCATCGGCTCTTTCAATTTTGCACTGTCGGAAATGGGTTTCATGATGGCCATGATCCTTTGGCTTTCCATTTGTTTTTTGCGCTGCATCTCTTCCGCTTTCGCACGCAACCCGTCCACCTTCGATCTGGAATAAATGCTGTCCACTTCCACTGCAAATCCGAGGTATTTCATCGTATCGATTTTTGCCCCGAATGATTTGAAATCAAATTCGCGCGGATAATATTTTTTCAATGAGTCGAGCACAACAAAAAATGAAGCGCTGTCGCCGACATGCAAACGCGCCATCATGTCAAGGAAATCGCCTTTGTACATGGGTTTGTCGATACGCATGGGATATGAGGGAGCCTGTGTTTGCGCATTGATATCGAGAAAAACGGAATCCTTGTCTGTCTTGAATTTTATTTTCACGAATACAGCTCCACCCGTATCCACAGGAGTCGTGCCTGTTCCTGTTTTGAGAAGAAGAAAATATGTTCCTCCATCCATTTTTGCATATCCCTTGAATTGTGCTTTCGGTTTCCCGCCTTTACTGAAAGCGGAAAATGCAATTGTCAGGATGGCCACTGCGATGATCGAAAAAAATCTGCGATTGGGTTTCATGCGGAAAAAAATTGGTTGGGTTGTTTCAGATAATTGGGGTAACCAAGGATTTTAATTTTCCTCAATTACCCCAACAATCACAATTCCTTATTTGATTTATTATGATTTATCTTCCACCGCGTTGACGATCCTGTGGTTGTGCTTCATGTGCATCAATCACTTCAACATCGAATACGCGTGTAAGGCTGTCGTTATAACCTTGTTTTGGAGGAAGGATAAAAGTTGATTTCCCGCCTTTTTTCATTTTCAAAACGCAGGAAGTGAATCCTGGAATCATTGGGTCTGTTCCAAGATTGAAGTACATCGGTTCCTGACCATCAACGAGCGTATTGGCATCGAAAACTGTTCCGTCAAGATATTTACCGACATATTTCACACCGACAACTTCGCCTTGATGCAACGGTTCACCTGTTCCCGTACTTGTTTCCTGAAAATAAATTCCATTGGCATCCGGTTTCGCAGTGATCTTGTTTTGAGCGAGGAATGGTTTCAACAATGAAGCATCCTTTTTCTTGAGTTCAGGTTCCTTCGCTTTTGAAGCCGCCTGAATCGGTTGCATTACTGCCTGTATTTTCTGCATTTTTTCCTGTTGCTCTTTCTGTTTGGCTTCAGCAGTTGCACGCAAACCCGCAACTTTCTGCCTTGAAAAAATACTGTCCACCTTCACCGAGAAACCAAGATATTTCATGGTATCGATTTTCGGTCCGAATGATTTGAAATCAAATTCGTTCGGGTAATGCTTCTTCAAGGAATCGAGACTGACGAAAAATGAAGCGCTGTCGCCAACATGCAAACGCGCAAACATATCGAGGAAATCCCCCTTGAACGCGGGTTTGTCTACACGCATCGGATAGGAAGGTGCCTGCGATTGTGCGTTGATGTCGAGAAATACGGAATCCTTTTGTGTCTTGAATTTTATTTTCACGAACATGGCGCCACCGGTATCAACTGTGGTTTTGCCATCACCTTTTTTGTGCAACAGGAAATAGCTGCCGTTTTCCGCTTCTTCATAACCTGGGAAGCGATTGTTTCCGCCGCACGAAGCAAGCAAAATCGCTCCGGCAACTGTGAGGGTAAAGAGAAAATTTTTCATTTGGATTTTAAATGGTTTATTCTACGGACACCAGTTCAATTTCATAAATAACAGGCGTGTGCGGTGGCACAATGCCTGTGGATGAACCTTCAGTGCCGAAAGCCAGCGGCGAAGGTAGGATTATTTTCGCTTTCTCACCGGCTTTCATGTGGGTCAAAGACCGTATAATTCCGGGTAGCATTTGGTCCTGATCCCCCCACTTGAATGAGAAATTCCCACTACCCATTTCGGAGGAATCAAAAACGCGATTGTTGAATAACATGCCGGAATAAACAACCGTCAATGTCTGTCCTGTTTTCGGACATTCGCCCGATCCGGATTTTTCGGGAATAAAATAAATTCCTGAACTGTCGGGCTGGACATTCCATTTGTTTTTTGCGAGATAACGGTGAATGAGCAATTGTTCGTCAACATCGGGGTCTGAAGATTTTTCCATTTTCGAAACCTCATCCGGCGAAAGGATGTGTTCGATCTTGACATTCATTTCAATCATTCCCGTATCGGGAGTTCCCGGCAAACGCAAATCGCCGCCGGGAAGAAAAAATGTTGCACTGTCACCTTCGCCCAACACGGAAAAATACCGGCTTGCAGAAGATTGCATCAGCATTGTCCCTCTCGCATTTTCGAATTCAGAATCGAAAAAAACTTTTCCCCCATATTTATTCTGCATGCGCACCTCATAAAAATCATCCGGACCGGCTTTTTTTCCTGTTTCACCACCCACATGCAACTTGTAATAAATATCCGAGTCGATCTGGGTATAACCGGGATGTTTTGAATTTGCACAGGAAAAAAAGAGAAGACACGAAAACAGGAAAAAAATTGAAACCGGAAAGTAATGTTTATTCATACGTTTTGTTTTTTTCAAGCGAAAGGTGAAGTGCATTTGTCACTTGTCACTTGTCACTTTGCCTTATTCCCAATAATTCGATTTCGTACAATACACTTGAAAACGGTGGAATCTTTGTGAGATCGCCAGTGAGTCCGTGTGCGAGATGCGAGGGGAGAATGAAACGCATTTCATCGCCCACATGCATCAATTGGATTCCTTCGTGCAAACCGGTTTCCACATAATCCTTTCCAACCACAAAAGTTTTTGCACTGTCCTTGCTTGCGGAATAACATAAGGTTCCATCGAGCAAATAAATCTTATAACTGACTTTGACCGTATTGCCCGAAACCGGCTGAGGGCCTTTTCCCTTTTTCAGCAGCATATAACGCAAGCCCGAAGGCGTTTCCTGCATCGTCCAATTGTGCTGTTTTACATACTGGTCGATTTCATCCGATTCCTTTTTTGCATCCCACGAATTCATTTGCACCGAAAGATTGTTCACCTCTTCCTTGGACAATTGGTGTTTCTTCGGCGGTTCGGGATTTTCGCCGCACGCTGCAAACAAAATGATGAATGAAATGAAAGTGATTTTATGCATGGGATTTCCTGTCATGTAATGATAACGAAACTCAAGCCTTTTTAAGCTGTGAAAGATTATCAGGAAGCAGGGATTTGAATTTTTTAACAACTTCCTCCAATGGAATTTCCAATAATCCGCCCGCTGCATTTTTATGTCCGCCTCCGTTGAAACCATTTCTTGCAAAAAGATTCACATCGAAACTTCCCTTTGAACGGAAAGAGCATTTCACTTTTCCGTCACGCTCGGCAAAAAAAGCGGCGAACTTTATCCCTCGGATCGTCAGTGCATAATTCACCAAACCTTCCGTATCCCCTCTTTGAAAATGGAATCGATCATGCTCTTCATTGGTCAATGTAAAAAAGGCGGTATGGAATTCGGGAAGCACAATCAATTTTTCACTCAGCGCATATCCCAATAAACGCAAACGGTTTTCCGAATTGTCGTCATAAACCCGATTGTGATTCAATGAATTTTCCGCGCCCGCTTCCATCAGATGCGCAATGATGCGATGCGTTTTCACCGACGTTGAAGGGAAACGGAATGACCCCGTGTCGGTCATGATTCCGGCATACAGGCAATTCGCAATGTCCCTGTCGATTTTTTTTGCACCACCCATAGCCACAATGAATTCATAAATCAATTCTGCGGTTGAACTCGCTTCCACCTTATGCAAAACATAATCTGCAAATTCGGAAGGATTGGGATGGTGGTCGATGAGCACTTTGGGAACGGAAAGTTTTGAAATGACTTCTCCCAGCGAATTGATCCGTTTGAGTTCGTTGAAGTCGAGACAAAAGATAAGTTCGGCGTTTTTGAGAATGGATTCCGCTTTCTTTTTTTTCTTCATCGCATCCACCACCTGCTTGTGCCCGAACATCCAATGCAGGAATTCCGGATATTCATTGGGAACAATCACAGTTGCATCATGGCCTGTCTTTTTCAGGTAATTCCAAAGTCCGAGTGAAGAACCCATTGCATCACCGTCGGGCGACCAGTGCGTAACGATCGCAATCCTTTTCGGTTTGGCGAGAATCTTTTTAAGCGGGGAAATTCCTTTCACGTGATTCGGTTTGTATAGTTGAAAGATTGGAGTGTTGCAAAGTTGGAATGTTATACGATTCAACTTTTCAATCTTTCAACTTTCCAACAGATTTTTTCGGGGACAAAGTTAAGGAAAGGACATAGCGAAATAGTTGGAAAATGAAAAATGCTTAGTTTTGCCACCGATTTGATAAAAAGCAGTTTAATAACTCAAATAGAATGGCAACGAACAGAACATTTACAATGATTAAACCTGATGCGGTTGGAAACAATTACATCGGTGCAATTCTGGCGAAAATAAATGAAGCGGGATTTCGGATTGTGGCAATGAAATACACCAAACTTTCTCCGGAAATGGCTGGCAAATTTTATGAAGTACACAAGGCGCGTCCTTTTTACGGAGAGTTGGTTGACTATATGTCAAGCGGTCCGATTGTGGCGGCGATTCTTGAAAAGGATGATGCCGTTGCTTCTTTCAGAAAATTGATTGGCGCAACCGACCCGACAAAGGCGGAACCCGGAACGATCCGTCAACTCTATGCAAAATCAATCGCTGCGAATGCCGTTCATGGTTCAGACAGCGATGACAATGCTGCAATTGAAGGGAATTTTTTCTTTTCCGGAACGGAAAGGTTTTAAGCCACAGATGGCACTGATTGCCGCAGATCTGTAAGCGTAAATTATTTTATACTTTTAGAAAACGGTTCTTCTTATGGGAACCGTTTTTGTTTTTGGTAAAATCATTTATTCCATTTCATGATCATTGACTGGACATACGGAACAATAATCTGCAGTATTATTTTTCTTGCCGTTGTTGTCTTGCTGTGTTATCTCGTCACCAAAAAAATTCCAAAATTCGTTGATATACCTTTGGTCGCCGGTTTTCTGAGTGTGATACCCTCGTTGGTCATCTGTTCTCCGCTTTATGAACTCTACAAAAACCCGTTGCACATCGTTGACGAATATTGTCAGGGCAAAACATTCATGCTCATCGGAACAGCGGATTGCGATCTGGGAAACGGGAAAACAGGGAAAGTGTCTTTTCAGTGGGGGAAATCACATATTGTCAACCAATCCGATCAAACACTTTTTGTTGATGTCGTTCATTATGGAGGCGATACTTACAGTCCATACACCGAAGCGAATCAGATTGTCATTCCACCCCACTCCACCGGCGCGGCCGACTTGATAGATTTTTATCCGAAACAAATCCCACCCAAGATGCTTGAGTTGCAAGCGGAAGATTCACATCGGTATTATTGGTTGCGTGTAAAAAAGTGAACGGCTTTCAATTGCAATTCAGGAAACCCA
>CAYMZV010000234.1:0-7031 GCA_964394965.1 uncultured Chryseobacterium sp. | reverse complement strand
GAGGCTTCGTTATCCCCTGAAAATCCGGAAACAATCTCGCGCCTTAAAAACACAACTGCAACAGCGCTTGCGATCATTCCTCAACCCGGTGCAAATTATATTGAAATCGCAAATGAGTTTTACAAACGTTATGCTGAAATAGAAAAATCGCTGCCCAAAGGAATGGTGACGGATGTGGGTCTTGACAAATCAAAATTCGTAAAGCAATCCATCAGCGAGGTGAAAGAGACGTTGCTCATTGCCATCTTACTTGTTGTCATCATCATCTATCTGTTTTTCCGCGATTGGCTCATTGCCTTGCGTCCATTGCTTGACATCCCTGTTTAGCTCATCGGTGCATTTTTCGTCATGTATCTTTTTGGATTTTCCATCAACGTACTTACGCTTCTTGGAATTGTCTTGGCGACCGGTCTTGTGGTCGATGATGGAATTGTTGTAACGGAAAATATTTTCAAGAAACTGGAAGGCGGAATGGATCGGATGAAAGCGGCTGAAGAGGGAACGCGTGAAATCTTTTTCGCTGTCATTTCAACCTCACTCACACTCGCCGTTGTATTCATCCCCGTTATTTTTCTCCAGGGTTTCACAGGAAGGTTATTCCGCGAATTCGGAATTGTTGTTGCCGGAGCCGTTCTCATTTCAGCGTTGGTTTCATTGACATTGACACCGGTACTGAACGTGAAGTTGAGTCGGAAAACAAACAAGCGTTCCCGTTTTTATAATTTCTCCGAACCGTTTTTTGTCGGAATGGAAACCCGTTATCGCAACTCGCTGATAAAATTCATGAAGATGCGATGGTTGGGATTCATGCTTATTGCATTGTGTGTCTGCATCATCATTTTTATCGGCGCGAATTTGAAATCGGAACTTGCACCGCTTGAAGACAGAAGCGTCGTAAGAACATCGTTGACCGCACCTGAAGGAACTTCTTTTGATTACATGGACAGCATTGTGTATCGTTTTTCCAGTGCGGTAATCGACAGTGTTCCCGAAGCGCACATGGTTTTTTCGAATACCGCTTCTCCCAATGGAACTGGCGGCGTGAATTCAGGACAAGTGATTGTTCGGCTTGTTGATCCTGATCAAAGAAAATCATCGCAACAAAACATTACCGATCGTTTGACCAGAATGATCAAGAAGTTTCCGGAAGCCCGCATTTTCGCTGTGCAGGAACAAACCATCACTACTTCGCTTTCAGCCGGTTCCAAACAGCCCGTCCAATTCGTCATTCAGAATCTCGATTTCAATAAACTGGAAAATGTGGTCCCCAAATTTCTTGAGGCTGCACAGAAAGACCCTGTATTGACCGGTGTGGATGTGGATCTCAAATTCAACAAGCCCGAACTTGAAATCACGATTGACCGGTTAAAGGCAACCGAACTCGGTGTCAGTGTGCTTGACATATCAAACACTCTCGATCTTGCATTGAGTGGAAAACGGTACGGTTATTTCCTGATCAGTGGAAAACAATACCAGGTGATCGGTCAGGTTGACCGTGCTAACAGGGACAACCCAACCGATCTTTCCGATCTTTATGTCCGAAGCAGGTCGGGCGAAATGGTGCAGATCCAAAATCTTGTTACCATAAAGGAAAACAGCGAACCACCTACGCTGTTCCATTTCAACCGTTACAAATCGGCAACCATTTCTGCCGGACTTGCAACGGGCAGAACGCTGGGTGAAGGAATTCAGGAAATGCAGAAAATTGCAAAAGGGATGCTTGACGATTCATTCCGCACAGCGCTTTCCGGTCCGTCACGCGACTTCGCTGAAAGTTCATCCAATACCTCCTTCGCATTCATATTGGCATTGGTACTCATTTATCTCATTCTCGCTGCACAATTTGAAAGTTTCCGCGATCCTTTTGTAATCATGATTACAGTTCCGCTCGCCATTGCCGGTGCGATGCTTTCGTTGTGGATGTTCGGACAAACCCTCAATATCTTTTCGCAAATCGGCATGATCATGCTGATCGGATTGGTGACCAAAAATGGAATCCTGATTGTTGAATTTTCAAATCAGTTGCGTGAAAAAGGCCAGAACCGTCTCGAGGCTGTTCAGAATGCGGCATCAGCACGATTGCGACCGATTCTCATGACAACACTGGCAACAGTCCTTGGCGCGTTGCCGATTGCCTTGGCATTGGGAGCGGGAGCAAAAAGCAGGATGCCACTTGGAATTGTAATTGTCGGCGGATTATTATTTTCGTTGATGCTGACATTGTACGTCATTCCATCCATGTACAGTTATCTTTCGCATCGCGATAAAAAAGGGGAAACGCCAAATTCGGATTTGAATTCAGATATCAATTTGTCGGAACATTTGAACCAATGATGAAAAAATATTTCTTCCTCATTTTACTTTCACCTGCATTTCTGGGAGCGCAAGTCCTAACTGCCGACGATGCGTTGCACATTGGCTTGAAAAATAATTTTGACATTCTCGTTGCAAAAAACCAGGCCGAAGCGGATTCGATTATGAATACAATCGGTGAAGCGGGAATGCTGCCGACGGTTTCATTGAGTGCAAACTACACATTCAACAGCAACGACATTCACCAGAAATATTCCAGCGGCAGCGAGATCACGAAAAAAAATGTGGCGGGTGATAATCTCAACCCGGGAATTGCATTGAACTGGACATTGTTCGACGGAACAAAAATGTTTGTGACAAAAAACAAACTGGAGCAGATTGACATGCTCGGCCAATACCAATTCAAGACACAGGTATTGAACAGCTCACGGGATATCCTGCTTGCCTATTACGATATCGTGCGACAAAAGGAGCAGTTGAATGCAACCAATGAAATCATAAAATACAACGAGGAACGCGTTACGATCACACAAACAAGATTGGATAACGGACTCGGACCGAAAACGGATTTGCTGCAGGCGAAAATCGACTTGAATGTTGAAAAGGAAACGAAAATCAATCAGGAACTTTTGCTTGCTGAAGCGAAACGCAATCTCAACACAATCATCGCACGCGATGTGAATACGCTGTACGATGTGGAAGACAGTATTCCGCTTTCAACACTTTCCGACCGAACACAATTGGAACAGAAAATGTATGCGGCCAATCCTGATCTTCTGGCTTTCAAGACGCAAGTGGAAATTTCCAAACTCGCTTATAAGGAAACCAAAAGTTATTATTACCCGCGCATCGGATTCGTTGCAGGGTACAATTTCAACCAAACGGAAAATGCCGCGGGATTCACACTCCTCAATCAGGCTTACGGATGGCAGACAGGCTTGACATTCTCCATGCCGATTTATCAGGCAGGAAAACAGAATCACCAGGTGGAAATTGCGCAGATGAATATCGAGTCTTCGGAATTCCGTTTCCAACAGGCCACACTCGCTTCGAGTTTGCAATTGCAAAATGCATTTTCGATTTACGATTCGAACACCCAGGAATTGGAATTGGAAAAACAAAATGAAACCATGGCACGCGAAAATATGGAACTTGCATTGCAAAGATTGAAACTCGGTCAAGGCACCGCTCTCGATGTTTCACTCGCACAATCCACACTTTCCTCGGCGCTGTTCCGGTTGACAGGATTTGAATACAATGTAAAATCCTCTGAGATCAATGTACATCGTCAGGCTGCGGATCTCTAGCAGCAGATTTCCAATTATTGATTTTTGTAATTTCATCAAATGAAAATTCATCTCACTCTCATTTCCTTTTTGGGGATATTTCTTTTTGTTACCTGCAATACGTATGACAATGCGATTATCTATCACCGGAATTTCCAATCGGGCACTCACCCACTCTTGCGATTTGACGGATATTATTCAGACAGCATCCGTTTGACAAATGAAACGGATTTCGGAATGAAACCTGTTTTCTTTTATTCGAATGGTTCCTGTTTTTCCACGAACAATTATACACCCGCTTCTACTGTTGGCAGTTTGGTGAAAACATATCGGCTTTTCGGTTCTTGGGGAAATTACCTGATCAGTGCGGATACAATTCAACTCGAGAAATTCCAGTTGGTTGAAAATAATTATGAACGCGTAATCCTCAAGGGCATCATTTCAAAAAACCGGATTCATTGGACAGGCCGAAAGGAACACAACGAGGATTTCAAACCGGTTGATTATTCCATTTTTTTCAAGCCGCTTTCTTCCAAGCCTGATTCAACACAAAACTTCACGCGCACGAAGAAAAAATACAACAAGGTTCCGCTTCAATAATTACTTCCATCTTGCTTATTCTTTTCTCACACCGAATTTCCCGAATGCCGAAATCAATCCGATAATGAGTGGAACACCGGCTGCAAAACCGGTTATGTATGTGAAATAAGTGCTGTGGTCGGATTGCAAAACAAAAACAACAAGTGTGATCACGATCACCAACATCGGCTTTTTGAATTTATCCCAATTACCCGCATCCCTTTCCGATTGCTCCATTTTCATCATGTCGCCGGGTTCGATGACACTCATGATGAAATTGCGGAAACTCTTATTCATGAAAAGCAGATAATCCGTATGCACAACAAGTCCCTTGCAAATCAGCGTATCGATGATGTCCAGATTTTTTGCATTCACAAGTCCGTCCTGCGCCAAATCAAAAAGAACATATTGCTCCTCTTTCGTGAGTGAAGACCAAATCGCCAAATAATAAACGTGGGCGATCTTTTTGATCTTCAAGACAATGTCTTCCTCTTCCCTGATATTTCTTTTTCCACTTTCTTCATTATTCTCATTCTTGAATTCCTCACGGAGTTCCTTGCACAACTCCACTCCTATTTTCCGCAGGAAAAATCCATTGTCGCATTCGCTCCTGATGATTTCACGCAATCGTTCGGGAATGGTCGGGATCAATTCTTCCAGCGTTTCCTCTTTCGCTTGATTCAATGCATCCTGATTTTCAGTTGGAATTTCATTTGATGCAGTCACTTCATTTTTTTCAACTCCCTGAATCGGAAACCAGAGATTGTAAAAACAGGACAAAGCCTTATTCCAGCGATCGCCCGTATGCAGATTTACATTCCCTTCCAGCGATTGTTCGGTAACGCCCGGTGTCGTGTAAAGTTCAAGAAACGCTTGCGGGTGAATGGCGGAAATAATTACAACACGAATGTTCGGATTCTGCGAAAGCGTTTCAAGAAGTTCCAGCTTCAGCAAATTCGTTTTTGCATTCAGGCAATCGTATTCAAAATGGTCGATGAGCAAAATCCCTTTCCCATTTCCCAACGCCGGGGCGATTTTCCTTTTCCAATCCTCGACATCACAACTGGCAATCAAATCGATCAGGTAATAATTCTCCTGACTGCAATACAATTCCGTGAAGTATCTTGACTTTCCGGAGCATGGCAAACCCGTTACGAAAATCCTGAACTCCGGATTTGTTTCCTTGAAAAATTTCAAATCGAGTTCCTTGAATTTCTTTTCCTCGAAAGCCTCGAGTGCAAATAATTTGCGGACAAAAAAACGAAGCAAATAATAAAGCAGGAATAGCAACAACAAAAACAGCAGCCAGAATTTGCTTGCATACAAAAATGTCCCTTGTGGAAAATGGAAAGTATGTAGCCCGGAAGCAAAAGCCAATGGCTGATTCATGGACTCCTGCCCGACATTTTGTGAAAGCAGATTCCCATACACAGTTTTTGTCCAATCACCTGAAATCACAGACCGGCCATCCACCGATCCGATTCCTTTCACAGGCAACCGGAGTGTCGAATTGAATTCGTCAATAAAGCTTTCCAATCCATTTTTCCGAAAACGCGAGGAGGCTGCAAAAGGGAAAAAGAAAAAATTATTTTCCTTGGGCTGAGTGATGATTTCCGGCTCGTTGATTTTCAATTGCAAATTCCGATCGTGCGTGATGCCCCAGCTCCATGTGCTGTCTTTCGCGCCGAATCCGAATTCCCCGTTTTGTATTTCAGCACCTTGGATGGACGCACGGAGTTTGGAATGAATGCTGTCGTAACATTTCTCTTCCTTGCTGGCCGGGTCGGTGGCGGCAATTATTTCACTTATCTGTGTACCATAAAACGGGGCCGTATAATTTCCCCTGTTCATGGATTCCACATTGATGTTTTTTTGCGGATCATTCCCCGATAGGAAATCAATCCGTTTCGAATAGGTGTCCGCCATATTCAACTGGGTTGATTTGACCGTTATTTCACATTCCTTATTGTAGGTCAATACACCGAAGCGAATGACGGGCAAGACACAAATCAAAATCACAATGGAATAAACCATCAACATGTAATTGAAATGGTGATCGGATATTTTCTTTTTCCCTTGTTCCAAGTCAACCGGTTGGTCTTCTCTCCTTTTGCGGAAAAATAGTATCGCGAAATAAAATAACCCCAGCAAAACCTGGTAAACAAATAACTTGACCGGATGATCGAGATAATTCAAGGCGGAAAAATTGATGACCGATAATATTGCCACACCGAAATAAAGCCTGATCCTGATTATTTTCCTGTTTGCAACCTGCAACTGGTGTTCATCGGCAAGTATGAAATAATTGAGCGCTACCGTATAAATCGGACCGGTGAAAAAAACAAAAAGCAACAGAACGGGCTCCGCATTATTCATGGAAAAAAACAACAGCAAAAGAATGTGAAAGGAGTTGAATAATGTCGATTGCAAGTACCTGCTTTTATTTTCAAGCTTCGGAAGCAAAAAGAAAAAGTTGAACCGAGGGATTTTCAAATAACTTTTTCTGGTTCCGGTAATGTAAATCGTAAGTGCGATACAGAGATAAATGAATAACAGTCCGATCTCAAGAATCATGGATATGCCGAACACTTCACTATGGACATTGTCAATCTGTTCCTCGTCGGTGAACGTGACGAGGAAATACGGCAATCCTTCGATGGGACGTATGAATATCTTGGTGGGCTTGAGTGAATAGTTGACATCGATATTCGTTTTGCTTCTTGCTTTTATTGCGGCGGTAATGAATGGATTTCCTTCGCATTCATCCAGGAAATTCTCATTCATGCTTTTCTGCCTGTTCGAATGGAAAATGACATTGCCACTCTCATCGATCATGCAGAATCAGAATCTTTC
>CAYMZV010000233.1:0-7039 GCA_964394965.1 uncultured Chryseobacterium sp. | reverse complement strand
TGGAAAAAGTGGAGCAACTTTCCAAAACACAAAAAATCATCATCGGCGATTACGAAAAATTTGAAGTGAAAGGTGCCGACAAGGAAAAAGGGGCATTCATGCCGCCGATTGTTTTCCTCAATGAAAACCCATTCAAGAATACCGATTGCCACAACATCGAAGCGTTCGGTCCGGTGAGTACATTGATGCCGTATAAAAATACCGATGAAGCGGTTGAACTCGCACGATTGGGAAAAGGTTCACTCGTGAGTTCAATGGTTACGGCAGATGACAAACTTGCAAAACAATATGTGCTGGGCGCTGCAAGCATGCACGGAAGAATCCTGATCCTCAATAATGATTGTGCCAAGGAAAGTACGGGACACGGTTCGCCCATGCCTTTGCTCGTACACGGTGGACCCGGACGTGCAGGGGGCGGCGAAGAGATGGGTGGAAAACGCGGTGTGTTTCATTACTTGCAACGTACGGCCATTCAAGGTTCGCCCACAACCATTACAAACATTACCAACCAATATCAGCAAGGCGGAAAATATATCCTGAAAGATGTCCATCCCTTCAAACAATATTTTGAGGAATTGGAAATCGGTGAAACGCTGATTACCGAAACACATACGGTGACCGAAGAAGACATCATCAATTTTGCAAACCTGAGTGGCGATAAGTTTTACGCGCACATGGATCCGAAATCGTTGGAGGGAACAATTTTCAAACGTACCGTTGCCCATGGATATTTTGTCTTGTCTCGCGCAGCCGGATTATTTGTTGATCCGCACAAGGGGCCTGTGCTGTTGAATTATGGAATTGACGAATGCCGTTTTACAAAACCGGTTTATCCGGGAATGAGTTTCGGTGTACGTTTTACCTGCAAGGAAAAAATCGATCAGGAGAAAAAAAATCCGGAAGACATTTCAAAGGGAATCGTGAAATGGCTGGTTGATGTGTATGATGCAACTCCACAGGAATTCCTCGACAAGAATGGATATGACGGACAGACAGGCGACACCGTTGCGATTGCTACGATCCTGACAATGGTGAAAAAGAAACATCAGAATTGAACTAATTTCCCTCAAAAGGAATTCATGGAAGAAAAAGAAATTTCCATTTTCGATTACCTGCCGAAATTCATTCCTATTCTCGATGCAATTCTTATTGTATGGGTCGCCCTCCTTTCACCCCAACCGCTGATCACAACAAGCATTCACATCTGCATGCCGTTGATGGTACTGTTGAGCCTGATGCTGTTTCGGAAAAAGGGTAGATGGGGTTTTTATCTGATTGGCATTGCAGTAAGCACACCTCAGTTTTTCTTGAATTTTTGGGGCAGTGTATCTTGTCCCACTTGGTTGCCTGAATTTTCATTCATTGCAGGCGGCTTGTTGTTGACGACAAATTTCTGGGACAGATTCGCTGTGCTGCTTTTGGCATTTGGAACAACTTTTTATCCATTGTGGCACAATCACAATTCACTGAACTTCATTTTCACGATCATGGTTGCCGAACTGTCCGTCTGGTTTTTATTGGAAAGAAGTGTCAATTTCATGACCATGCAGAGCAGGCAAATAAAAAAACAAAAAGATCTGGTCGAGGAAAAACAAAAGGAAATCCTTGACAGCATCCATTATGCGAAACGGATTCAGAAAAGCCTGTTGCCGACGGAAAAATACATTGACAAGAATCTGGATCGATTGAAAAAATAATTCTTTTGATTGCAAGATGAGTGATTTCCAAAAAGACAAAACAAATGAATCGCCCCTTCCGTGTTGAAATAAGCAAAAGCGCTTTTTCCTCTTCCACGCTTTTCATCGATGAGGAAAAATATTTTGATTTCTATTTGATAGCTTTGATTTCCATTGCGCAAATCAATCCTTAAAAAAAATTATGTCAACCGAACTCGCCACCATCACTGAAATCATCCAGCGGACACGTGAACTTGCCAACTATTACATTCACAAGACAAAAGGTGTTGATGTAAAAAAACGTTTCGAAGTCAATGGCAAAAAGCTCAACAGCATTTATTGGCTCGTCGCACACATGGCGTGGGCGGAAAACAGTCTCGTCATCCGCTCCACCGGCGGACCGAATCCCGAATTGCCTTGGCTGAAATTATTTGCATTGGGAAAACCCGCCGAAGACGGTGAAACGAACGGTCCATCTTACGAAGAAGTGCTCGCCGGTTTTGAAAAGGTTCATCGGATTGCAATGGATCATTTGGCAACTTTGGATTCCGCTTCATTGGATGCTCCGAATAAAATCGATTGGGAAATCATGGGATCGAAAACCATGCGCGCCACACTCATCCACCACATCCGGCACGAAGGGACACACACGGGACATTTAAGTTGGAATGCAACCTTGCACGAAGTGAAAACCATTTGAGTGACCGATCAATTAATGTGCAGATGGATGATTGATAATTGGAGTTCGTGTTGAAATGTAAAATCGTCAATCATTCATTTGCACATCATCCATCATTAATTCCCCGGCGCCAAATCGGCAAATTATTTTTCCGTAACTTCACTCTTGCATTATGGCAGAAAAAGAAGCTGCACCGATCATTGATCTAGAACAGGAGCGGAAAGAAATCCTCCAGCGTTACCGCAATCTGTTGATGGCCTGCAAGCGAAAACTTGAGAAGGGCGACAAGGAACTTATCCGAAAGGCATTCAACGTGGCTCTTGAAGCGCATAAGGACATGCGCCGCAAATCGGGAGAACCATACATCTATCATCCCATTGCCGTTGCACAGATTTGTGCGGAAGAAATAGGCTTGGGAACCACTTCGGTTGTTTGTGCCTTATTGCACGACACGGTTGAAGATACCGACATTACGCTCGATGATGTGAAGGGAATGTTCGGCGACCGTGTTGCAAAAATCATTGACGGACTTACAAAAATTTCGAACGTTTTCGATCAGCAGACAAATTCATTGCAGGCGGAAAATTTCCGCAAGATGCTGCTGACACTTTCAGATGACATTCGCGTCATTCTCATCAAGCTCGCCGATCGCCTGCACAACATGCGCACACTCGAGTCGATGAAGCGCGACAAACAATTGAAGATCGCTTCCGAAACACTTTTCCTTTACGCACCTCTCGCCCATCGTCTCGGATTGAACGCCATCAAAACCGAACTCGAGGATCTTGGATTGAAATATACCGAGACGGATATTTACAATGACATCGCACAAAAATTAAAGGAGACTGAACCGGAAAGAAAAAGGTTCATCCAAAAATTCATTCAGCCGATCAACGAAATTCTCAAGGAGCAGGGTTTCAAGGCGAGAGTGATTGGCCGACCGAAATCGATTTTTTCCATCTACACAAAAATCCATACAAAGGGAGTTCCGTTCGAAGAGATTTACGACATCTTCGCCATCCGAATCATCATTGACACAACGCTGGAAAAGGAGAAAGCGGATTGTTGGAGGGTTTATTCCATCGTCACCGATTTTTACCATCCGAATCCCGATCGTCTGCGTGATTGGATTTCCACTCCCAAAGCGAATGGTTATGAATCGTTGCACACCACAGTGATGGGTCCGGAAGGGAAATGGGTGGAAGTGCAGATCCGCACGGAAAGAATGGATGAACTCGCCGAGAAAGGTTATGCTGCACATTGGAAATACAAGGACAGTCCGAATGTTGCCGAGAACAAGGAAAACCAATTGGAAGACTGGCTGCGGAAAATCCGCGAAATGTTGGAAAACCCGGAAGAGAATGCGCTCGATTTCATTGACGATTTCAAACTGAATTTATTTGCCGAAGAGATTTTTGTGTTCACGCCGCAAGGTGAAATGCGCACACTTCCATTCGGTGCAACGGCACTCGATTTTGCATTTGAAATCCATACCAAGGTTGGTGAAAAATGCATCGGAGCAAAAGTGAATCATAAATTGGTTCCGCTCAGCCACGTTGTGAAAAGCGGTGATCAGGTTGAAATTCTCACTTCCTCCAAACAAACTCCGAAAGAGGATTGGCTGTCGTATGTCATTACCGCGAAAGCAAAATCGAAAATAAAAAATGCGCTCAAGGAGGAAAAAAGAAAAATTGCAGAAGAGGGACGCGAAATACTCGAACGGAAATTCGATCACCAGAAAATCGATTTCACGGTGAAAAACATCAATGACTTCCAGGTGTTTCTTCGCTTGCCGAGTCCACAGGAATTGTTTTATCGCGTTGCAAAAGGTGTTGTTTCCGTCAAGCACATCAAAAGTTGGTTGAAGGAAAAAGACAAACCGGTCAAGACTGTCAAGACAGAACCTACACTTGAACAGGTGGTCAATCAGGTGCGCGGAAAAAAAGCGGGAGAGGATGCATTGGTCATTGGCGACAACCTGACAAAAATCGAATACAAATTATCTCCCTGCTGCAATCCGATTCCGGGTGACGATGTTTTCGGTTTCATCACCATCAACGAAGGAATAAAAATCCATCGCGTCAATTGCCCGAATGCATTGCAGATGATGGCGAATTACGCTTACCGGATTGTCAAGGCGCGTTGGACCGGACAGGAACAGATTTCCTTTCTTGCAGGAATCAAGGTTTCGGGAATCGATGAAGTCGGTTTGGTGAACAACGTTACCAAAATCATTTCCAATGAACTCAGTGTCAACATGCGTTCATTGAATTTCGATACGCATGATGGGATTTTCGAAGGAACGATTATGCTGTTTGTCCATGATGCAGGACACTTGACCGATTTGATGAAGAAATTGAAAAAGGTGAACGGTGTTCTGTCGGTGGGAAGAATCAATCCGAGTTAGAATACAAACAAAAATCCGACTGCAAACCTGAAATCAAATTGTCAGGTTGCCTTTACGTAACTGGGAAAAACAATTTCCTCTCATATCTCACATCTCACGTCTCAAGTCTTTTTTAGTACTTTTACTTGCCTTTAAAATAAATCATGTCCGACACCAATATCAGGGAAACCGTCAAGAATATTTTCGCAGAACATCTCGGAAAGCAAGGGCACAGGAAAACCCCTGAACGCTTTGCAATACTCGATGAAATTTATGCGCAAGGCGGGCATTTCGATATTGAATCGCTGTACGTTTTCATGAAAAACAAAAAGTACAGGGTGAGTCGCGCGACACTTTACAACACCATTGAACTTTTGTTGGAATGCGGATTGGTAACCAAACACCAGTTCGGCCGCAACCAGGCGCAATTCGAACGTGCGTATGCATACAAGCAACACGATCATCTCATTTGTCAGGATTGCAACAAGGTTTTTGAATTCTGTGATCCGCGTATTCAACAGATAAAAAAAACGACCGAAGAATTTCTTGCCTTCGACATTTCCACCCATTCACTTAATTTTTTCGGACGCTGCAAAAAACTGGCGAAAACCGGAACTTGTGAAAACCTGAAAACTGCACCCAAACTTGTATCATGAGTTTCACTTTCAACGTCATCCAGAAAAACCCAATTGCCATACTCTCCCTCTATGGCGAATTGATCGATCGCAATCTTGCCCAATCATTGATGGATGAGGTGGTCAAACTTTCCGAAGAGGGACAACACAAATTCATTTTTGAACTGTCGGAATTGAAATACATGAACAGCACCGGACTCAATGTGCTCATCAACGTATTGACCAAGTCGAGAAAAAGCGGGGGCGATCTGGTCATCTGCGGCGTTTCAAAAAAAGTGCAGGAATTATTATTGATAACAAAACTCACTTCTGTTTTTTCCGTTACGGCAACAACAGAAGAAGCGATTGCTAAATTCAACCCGAACAATTAAGATGAAGGCAGAAGTTTTATTAGGTCTCCAATGGGGCGACGAAGGAAAGGGAAAAATCGTGGACGTGCTCACGCCAAAGTACGACATCATCGCACGTTTCCAGGGTGGACCGAACGCGGGACACACACTTGAATTCAATGGAATCAAACATGTGCTGCATACCATCCCTTCAGGGATTTTCCATGAAACAACCATCAACGTCATTGGAAACGGTGTTGTCATCGATCCTGTCATCCTGAAAAAGGAAATCGACAAATTGAAGGAAATGGGTGTTGATGTAAAAAAACGTTTGCTCGTTTCCCGTCGTGCACATTTGATTTTACCGACACATTGTTTGCTCGACAAGGCATCCGAAGCTTCGAAGGGAAAAGAAAAAATCGGTTCCACTTTAAAGGGAATCGGTCCGACTTACATGGACAAAACCGGAAGGAACGGTTTGCGTGTGGGCGATATTGACGCAAGTGATTTCAAGGAAAAATACAATCGCCTCGTTGCGAAACACCGTGAACTTTTAAAATTCCACGGAGCGGATGAAGATCCGTCTTCACTCGAAGCGCCATGGTTTGCAGGAATCGAAGCGTTGCGCGAACTCACCCGAATCGACAGTGAACATTATCTCAACGAAGCGCTCGCAAAAGGAAAAAAAGTTTTGGCTGAAGGTGCTCAAGGTTCGATGCTGGATATTGATTTCGGAACTTATCCTTTCGTCACGTCCTCGAATACGATGTGTGCAGGTGCGTGTACCGGATTGGGAATTGCACCGAGCAGGATCGGCGGTGTGATTGGAATTTTCAAGGCGTATTGCACACGTGTGGGAAGCGGTCCGTTTCCAACCGAATTGCTGGATGGTGTGGGACAAAAAATCCGTGACATCGGAAAAGAATATGGATCAACAACCGGTCGCCCCAGAAGATGCGGATGGTTGGATCTTCCCGCCTTGCGTTATGCAATCATGATCAATGGCGTAACGGAATTGATGATGATGAAAACGGATATCCTTTCCGCATTCGATACCATTCGTGTTTGCACCGCATACAAGGTGGATGGAAAAGTAACGGACAAACTTCCATACGACATTGTAAATAAAATCATCGAACCCGTTTACGTCGATCTCAAGGGATGGAACCGCGACTTGACACATTCCACTTCGGCTGATGAAATGCCAATGGAATTGAATGATTACATCGCATTCATCGAACGTGAAACCGGAGTGCCGATCAGCATTGTTTCCGTTGGTCCCGACCGCACACAAACTTTGTTAAGGAATGCGGTGTGGGCATAATGTTTGCTCC
>CAYMZV010000232.1:0-7128 GCA_964394965.1 uncultured Chryseobacterium sp. | reverse complement strand
ACGGCGACACCATTATCCACATTGCCCAATGGATCGGTGGAAATTATACCGCTGTCTGTGGCAACACAACCGGACTACAGGAGAATAACCTTCCGGATTTTTCAATGCAGGTTTTCCCGAATCCCGCAAATGATCTTCTATCGATCAAACTTAAAAACGTAAGCGAAAAACATTTCGACATTAAAATTGTTGATGTGCTCGGACAAACAATGATCGAGAAAAAGTAAGAAGATGTTTCAGGCAATTTTGAAAAACAAGTTGAAATATCAACATTAAGCGAAGGCATATATATGGTCATTGTCAGCGTGGGGGAAAAGAAATCGGTGGAGAGGATCGTCGTACAGCGGTAAAATTGGCATGGATCGATTTCCAGCCAAGAAAAACGAATGTCCCGAATTTTCGATATAAACCATTGACAGCGAATTATCTGCATTTTTGAAATGTCGATTTCAATGTCCGTTCATTTCCTACCCATTTGCTTGATTTTCCCCTCTGAAATTACTTTTGATGCGGGTCATGGTTTGGAGTTCTAATTTCCTTAAAGTATACAAGGTGGGTCTTGTTGCTAACCATTCTCCGAAGAAGCGCTTTCTTCGGAACTTTTTACAGCCGAGCTCGGGGGAAACTTGCTCGGCTGTTTTTTATTACAAGAAAGGATTGTCATATCAACCAAATTGTGAATTGACATCGGATGCGGAAGGGTGTAAAATTAACCCGAAGCTGTTTAATAAATTATCAGTTTAGTCAGCACGTTGTCCTCGAAAGAGGCCGGTCTCCGAGAGGGGACAGGGACGAAACAACGGCAATGCAGCTAAAAACTACCCGCCCGCTTTCTTTATTTTTCCTTTATGGTAGTCTTTCAGCGTCCCGGATAAGTGCCGGGACAGCAGAAGCCCGTTCGGTTCGTCCCGACGGGCTTCATGCGTTATGCAAGAAAAAATAAAAGAATATCTGGAATGGAAGGCAACACACCACCCACGAGCGAGCATTTCATACAGAAAGGCGATTGAAAGATTTGCCGAAGTCTGCGGAGAGAAAAAACTTGAAGAGTACACGATCAAGGATGTCGTGCATTATACAAATTGGCTCTCGGCACAGTTCGCAAATGAAACCGTCCGCTACTCGCTCACGATCCTGAAAAATTTTTTCACGTTCTACAAATCGCAAAACCATTTGTGCCTTTCTCCGAAGCTGATAGAACTGCCGAGAAAGCTCCCGCCGAACTCCCATCGCGCGATTACGAGAGCGGAGATGCAGGAAATGACATCATCGGTCGGTGAAAACAATTTCAATGCTTTGCGCGACCTGGCAATAATTTTTCTGCTGTGGGATTCCGGTGTGCGCGTCTCGGAATTGTGCGGTCTGAACATTTGCGATCTTGATATGGAAAAATGCCGAGCGATCATTCACACAAGAAAAACATCGTCGGCGCGGATCATACTGTGGTCTCAAATGACGCACACGCATCTGCTCCGCTATTTGTACGAGTACCGAAAAAGGCAGGGAAGCGAAAACACCAATGTTCCACTTTTTGTCTCACTCAGCAGAAACGCCTTTTGCGATCGGCTCAGCACGCGAAGCATACAACGAATCATAAAAAATTATACGAGCAAAGCAAAAATTGAAAAGCGGATAACACCGCATTCATTCCGACATGGATGGGCTCATGCGCGCAGGGATGAGGGTGCGCCACCGGCGTTCATCCAGAAGGGATTGGGGCACTTGAGTCCGCTCTCGTCTCAGGTCTATCAGCAATACAGCGATCCCGAATTTGAAATGAGCGCACGCTCCTACTTCGCCGCAAATAACGCCGAAAGAAGAAACAAGATAGATTCCTTGCAACACTTGGTATATCAATCATCATTCGACCAATCCACGAAATAAGACTTGCACCCATTTACCAACCAAGTATAATAAAGTCATGCAACAGGAAAAGGAAATCCAAAAAATAAACGACAAACTCGACGCCCTGAAAATAAACATTGAAAGGGCATTGGGGGATCAGAATGAAAATATCGATTCGTTGAGGGAAACAGTACAAGGAGCAGCCGTCAATGTGGACAAGGTGCTGCACATTGTCGCGAGACTGAGCGATGAATACAAGCCGATGATCCATCAACTCAATGAGCACGACAAATGGATAAAGGAACTGCAAAATCATCCAAGAAAAAATCCTGCATAAATGAAAAAGACCGCCATTCACAAGCGGTTTTTTGATTGTGGAAAACCACCTGTTGCGGAAAAATCCACGCCCGGTATAATCTCTCCATTCGTTGCACTTGCATAAATACAGACGCCGGTCGATGGGGAGAAGGGCTCAACAGCCCATTTCTTTATGGTTTGTAATGTCGCACAATATGAGTTATGCGATGTCAAGGGCAACGAATAATTATTATCAATTGATCTATCACCTAATTATTCATGACGTTATTTAATATCTGTACGCGCGTTGATTATCAGGAAAAGGAAAGCGGCGAAACAAAAACAAAATGGTTCAAGGTCGGATTCCTTCGAATCTCATCAAACGGAAAAATGTATCTCCGCTTGTTTCAGCAGCCGAGCACTACGTTTTATGTGTTCGACACGGAAGTAAAATTGCCGGCGAGTGAAGTGGACGAAGACGATCAGGCGCAGGAGTAAATAATAAAACAAGATGCCTCATTCACAAGAAGAGGAAGACATTGAGAAAATGAGAAACACCACGAAAGAATCTTTGGAAGAATCATACCAAAGACGCTACAAGGAAATTGAATCGCTCAGACTCTACTCACGGGGAGAAAAGGAAATCATTCCTGTTGATCTCGCAGCGGAATACTACAAAACGCATCCTCGCGAGTAGGTCATCATTATCAACTCAACATCATCGTGCTTTCAGATTTCCATTCAGGAATAGGGAAGCAATACACTCGTGAAATATCTATCACTCTTTTCGGGCATCGGAGGATTCGAGCTCGGCATCCACAATGCATTCAAGACATCAAAACAAAAAGCGGTATGCATCGGCTATTCGGAAATCGACAGGCACGCGATCACAGTCTATGAAAAAAAATTCCCCTCGCACAAAAATCTCGGCGATGTCAGAACCATCAACACGGACGAAATCAAACATTTCGATCTGCTCGTTGGTGGATTCCCTTGCCAGGCATTTTCAATCGCGGGCAAACGCCTCGGCTTCGCCGATCCGGAAAAAGGAACACAGTTTTTTGAGATCGCTCGGATTCTCCGAGACAAGCGACCGAGATATTTCCTACTGGAAAATGTCAAAGGAATTCTATCTCACGACAACAACAGAACTTTTAAGATCATCATCGCTACGCTTGATGAACTGGGGTATGACGTGGAATGGCAAGTGCTTAACTCTAAGGACTTCGGTGTGCCCCAAAACCGGGAACGCGTGTTCATTGTCGGACATCTTAGAGGAACATCCCGACCCAAAATATTTTCTTTCGGACGACAAACTAACCCGCATAATACAAAGTCGCAGTCAGCAGAAACCGCAGTTGCTCGAACACTCACCGCAGGAGCAAACCACAGCGGCATGACCATCATACAACTCAACGATACACGCTATAGCGAAAAGAGAATCTACAGCGATCAGGGAATCGCACCAACGCTCACCACACTCGCCGACAAGCAACCGAAAATCGCGCGCACCATCAGAACCGGCGGACGGTCATCACCGCATGGAAGCAAACAAAATTGGGACAGCTACGCCATCAAAGGAAAAATCCGTCGGCTCACTCCCATCGAATGCGAACGCCTCCAAGGATTTCCCGACAACTACACCAAAGGGATCAGCACCACACAGCGATACAAGACCCTCGGCAACGCCGTGACTGTAAATGTGATTGAGGAATTGATCAAAGCCATGTTCAGAAAGTAAATCGCTCTGCAAGTGCATGGAATTATTCGCGCCGTCGTTTTGCAAAGAAACAAAAACGAAAAACGATCCAAGCGAAAAATTCCATGCTCTTGCTTTTACTTCAACGCAATACGCTTGGAAGTTATGAGGCACGAATAATCTTGCAAGGGTATTACCTAAAATAAAAAAACTGTACACGGAAGCGCGTGTACAGGGTGCGGTATCAGAAAAGCGAATTATTTCTTGGCTTCGTTCGCTTTTTTAATAATGAGTTTGGGATCAAAAGGAATGGTGGATTTTATTTTTATATTCTTTCCATTGCTCGATGTCTTGAGTGCCGTGTAGAATTCTTTTTGTAATTCTTCGGCTGCCATTTGAAGCAGTGTCTCCACTTCCTTGTTTGTCCAAAACCTTTTCTTCTCTTGTTTTTTCATAACAATTATGTTTTAGCGTGAATACTCTTTATCCAATATTCAAGCTAACATTAATTTCATTTTCTGTCAATCAACAACGCTGCAAGTGCTAAAAGTATCCGTCTTCTGATCTGCCGGATATTGGATGCCGTTAGATGGTGAGTCTCACGGAGTCTGATATTCTCCCCCCTCGGAACATTATATGGACGAAATCTCCTTGTCGTATATATAATGTCCTGTTCATGTACTTGAAGTGAATGAAGATATTTTCTCACCTCTTCATTCAATTCGGCGGAGGCACTATTTTCCTCACTGTCGGTTTCTTCGGTGATATCCTGCTTTGCCTGAACTTCTTCCGTCCCATCTCCAACAAACGAGATGGGGAGTTCTGTTTTGTGCTCCTGTATCAGGATGTTTTTGGCAATCATGGCAACCCAATTGAAAAACTTTTTTTCTTCGGTTTTTGCCTTTGACTTTGCAGGATCAAACGAATGCGCCTTTGTAGATAATATTAGCCATACATCTTGTTCCAAATCCTCAATTCTCTCTTTAGTTTTCCCGAATCTCCACCCGATTAAATTACAAGCTGAATGAACTACATCACCATAGCAAGAATACAACTGGCTCAGTGCCTTTTCTGCTTGCGCAGCATTCTTTTTTGAGCCAGAGATTTGTTGAAGAAGATCGAAAATCAATTCTTCATTCATAAATCACTTTTTTAGGTTAATACACCGTTTTTTATCTCTCTAACTATATATGGAAAGGCGTTGCTGCCCTGAATTGTAATTCTCCTAAGGCACTGGATTTTTGGATTACTGATTTTTGTTTTCATGGTATTTGTGGTTTTAAAGGATTCTTTATTGTAAGCATCTTAAATGGCACTGATGATTTTTAGACCCATTAATTACTGTATGCAAAAGCGTGACATTTTCTTTTGTCACACTCCGGGATAAAGCTTAAAAAACTTCGTCCCATGAAAAATTCTGAATTGGAAACACTTACTCTCAAAGAACTGGCGGTCAAAATCGGATACACCGATTTACGATCAGTGTATCGCTGGTGCGCCAATAATGGAGTAGTTGTGTTATTCGATAATGGAACCCGCGTTAAGTACGTTGTACGATCCGAGTTTGAAGCCGCCCGAATGAAAACGTTTGTTGTGTACCTGAAAAAACGCTACGGAGAAAAACATTGGGTGGAGGCGTTCAAAGCTCATATGAACTTTAACATCAGCCACATTTTGGATTTAGATAGCGCGGGTAAAAAGGATCATACGCGAGTGAGTAAGAATATACCAAGTAGTACGTCAAAAAACTCCGAAAGGTTTCTTAGCGATTTAAACAATCTATAAATGAGAAATTCTCATGTACATTCCCCCGTCAAAAAAATTCAAGAATTTAAAAATACACTGCAATCACAAGGCATGCGCGACACTGGTGAATGAGATTTGCAAACTCACCGGAGGCCATTTGAAAAATTGCCCTCACCCGCATCTGCACAAATTCAAATGTCTCGTGTACACGCCCGGAGAAAAACTACGAAAGACAAAAATTCTCGAAACGCTCGATTACAATGAAGCGATAAGGCAAACGATTGAATTCCAAAAAGAGGTTCGTGAAAATGGAATAGCACTGAGAGAGGAAAAAAGAATCATCACTGAATTTCCAAAACAGGAAACGCGACAGCATTTCAATAACGAACCGGAAAAATCATTCTCACTTTCCGAATTGCTTGCAAGGTATGTCGGCTACCTGCATGGCGACGAAAACATCGTCCGTTCGTTCCGCAGAAAGATCAGAGGAAAAAAATATCTCGCCGAAGTTGAACGTATTCTGAAATATTTTGCCGTTGCATTGAAGAAAAACAACTACCCGATCCAGTCACTACGGGTGGATGAAGTGTCTGAAATGATGATCGAAAAATTTCATGACTATCTGCGGAATGATTTGAAGCTGTCAAACAATTCCTACAACAAGGCGCTCACGATCCTCACCTGCTTTTACAATTATTTGGAAGACGAGGGTTATCACATTCGCAATCCATTTAAATCCATACCGAGAAAAATTGTCACCAACAAACCGCAGATCATTTCGCAATCGGAGTACGAACAACTGCTTGCAATCGTGCAGAAACCCGAATTGGGTATTTCCACTTTAAGCACCGGAGAGAAAAAGGACTTGTACAAGCCGTGGATAAAAGATTCCATCGAGCTCGGACTGCATACTGGACGAAGAAATGAGGAAATCGCAAGCATGAAATGGAGCGACATTTACGAAGACGAAAAGGGGAATGCCTGCTATATAAAGGTTCAGGATTTCAAGGTCAACAGGCAGCGTGGAAATATTGAGGAGGAAAACATCAAATGGATTTATGTTCCCGTCACTTCCGAACTTTTGGATGTGCTCAACAGAATGCAATATGAATTTTATCGCGGCACTGACAAATATATCCTCGCACCCGAAGAGGATATGACGCGCGACACAATCAAACTTTTAATGACGCGGTGCTTCACCCATTATTACAACCAATTGAAGACAGGAAAAAAACTGACATACAAAAGCTTGAGGAAAACCTACATTTCGCAATTGAGCAATTTCATGGGAATCGAGAACGCACGTTTGATAACTCGACACTCCGGAACGCAGGTAATGACCGATCACTACATCGATCAGAAATATATTTCCCGAACGGCGCAAGGATTCAAATTATTCGATCACACAAAAGAAAATCGTCAGCAGGAAATCGACAACGCGCGGACTGATAAGAAAAGATTTACGATTGAACGCTGAATGAAAATCAAAAACGGAATTCCTGTTTTTCAAATCCGAAACGCACCTTAAAACGTAAGATCGG
>CAYMZV010000231.1:2713-7185 GCA_964394965.1 uncultured Chryseobacterium sp. | reverse complement strand
CCGGAAGGATTTGTTTTCATGAATGCATTGTATGGATTGAGTTGGTGTGAAGTTGCGAAAGTGGCAGGGCACTCTTCCGGATTATACAGGGAGGCGCACAATGAAATCCGGTTTTCCTATTCGGAAATAAACTCGGACAAGGGGAAAAAGATTTTCGAAAAATATATGCCCATTCCATACGGTGTTTTTTATTCGGGATGGAATAATTATTTGCTTGGGAAAAAGCTGTCGATTGAAAATGAAACGGAACGCGACAGCAATGAGGTGAATTTGTATCATGAACAGAGCGATGCAATTGCCGCAGCATTGCAAAATCCGGAAACCCCATTTCCCGAATCCTATCAATATGCGGCTTGGCCTTCCGATGTAATGGTAGCAGTTGCTTCATTGGCATTGGAAAAGGAAATTGGACAACCGGTTCATCGGAAAATCATTGACAAGTGGTTGTCGGACATAAAAACGAGACTTGATACCAATGGTTTGATTCCGCATTCCGTATTTTATACCGATGGCAAACCGAAAAATCTTGCAGAGGGAAATTCCCAAAGCCTCATCCTGAATTTCCTTTATGACATCGATTCCTCATTTGCGCGTCAGCAATTCAATATTTACAAATCGAAATTCCTGACCACGCGTTTCGGTTTACCGGCTATCCGGCAATTTCCCGATGGTGTTGACGGAAGCGGGGATATCGATTCGGGTCCGGTGATATTCGGAATTGGTGGTGCCGCTTCCATTGTCGGATTGCGCACGATGACAATTTTCGGGGAACAGAAAACGGCGGTTGGTTTGCGGAACAGCATTGAAGCATTCGGTTTTTCATCCACTTCCAACGGGGAGAAAAAATATCTTTTCGGAAAGATGCCGATGGCGGATGCATTTATCGTGTGGGCGAATTCCGCCGCAATCACAAAATCAAGAATGATTTCAACGGATGGAAATTGGAGGTGGAAATTCCAACTCTATTCTCTTATTATGGTAATGTTGTCGGGTTTTGCCCTTCTGAAAATGTGGAATGTGGGATTTGTAAAATTTAAGAAAAAGTAAAAATTCTCTAATACCTGTTTTTTCAGAAAATAGTATCTTTCAGCTGATAACCGAATGCTGATTCGGGAAAATCAAACAGTTTGAGTGAAAATAAAAATTCAGGTTCGGAGGACTTCAGGGATAAACTCGGATAGAATTTTATTGAGATGATTCGCAACCTCACTTTTTCAATTCTCCTTCTCTTCTTTTTCAGGAGCGAAAATCTTTTTTCCCAATCCGATTCCATTCACCGGGAATTCATCACGGTTCATTTTCTTTATGGTTCGAAGCCTGCCCGTGGACATAAAAAAACGGAAGAGAAATGGTTTGGTGGAATCCACGGTGGACACGTTTATTTCCAGATCGACACAACGATGTTCAGTTTCATGTTGAAACCCGGTTGGCACATTTTCCCGCATCGTCACGATATAGAAGGAGGTTATGTGGTATCAAGCGCAAAGGAATGGGCGCTGGATACCGCCAATGACAAATACACTTCCATCCGCATTCCACTTACAGATTCACAATATGTGATATTGAAAAACCTGGAAACAAGATACCTTTCCAAAAGCCCGTATGATTATGCTTTTTTCGGAATGCGTTGCGCTTCGGCGGCAGCCGATGTGCTTTCCCAATTGGGAATTCTTGAGAAACATTCCATCTTCGGTTATATCGTCAATAACTTTTATCCGAAACGGTTGCGGAAAAAATTATTCCGTTATGCCAAGCAGCATCATCTCCAAGTGATCCGCAAGGAAGGACGCAAGACGAGAAAATGGGAAAGGGATTGATTTCAGATCCATCCTTCTCAAGGTTCATTTGTCCGATTTAATTTTAGCGATTCTAACTTGCAATCCGCACATTTGTAATCCATAATCCCTAATTCCTGCATCTGTAATCTGTAACCATGAATAAATCAAGACTGGAAGCTTTTTCCGACGGCGTCTTTTCCATTGCCATCACCTTGCTGGTTTTCAATATCACGATTCCCACTTGTGATTATGCGCATCTTTCACAAACGCTGATTGAGATGCTGCCCAAAATCCTCTCTTATGTAATGACATTTACATTGATCGGATTGTATTGGATCGGTCACCATTTTTATTTTGACAGGATAAAATCGGTGGATGGAAATTTTGTCTGGATGAACATGCTGCTCCTGTTGTTGATTTGTATCATGCCATTCCCAACCGGATTGCTTGGAAGATTTCCCTATCAAGTCATCCCGCTCATACTTTATGGAATCAATCTCATCGCGACAAATGTGCTTTCCTTTTTCATGCTGATGTATCTGTACAAACACAAACACCTGGTGAATGAGCACTTCAAGGATGAATTCTATAAAAAACAATTGCCGCTTTTTTTCTGGATGAATTCGGCTTACCTGATTGGAATCGGATGCGCATTCATTTATCCTGTGGTGAGTTACATATTGTACATTGCCGTAATGGGCGTTGGAGTCAAGATTTATGTGAAGCGGATGAATGTCGCTGCCGAGTTGAGAAAAGAGGAGATGAAGCATTAGCATTTCAATTCGTTTTTTCAAGAAAGCAATAGCAGTTTCCCTATTTTTGCACCAATCAATCCGGCAAAAAATGAAGAGTAAATTATTTTCCCTTATCGCTTTTTCAATCACCTTATTTGCTTCTTCCTTGCGTGCCGATGAAGGAATGTGGATTCCCGCTTTGTTGGACCAGCTCACGATCACGGATATGCAGGCGAGTGGGTTCAAGCTTACGGCAGAAGATATTTATAGTGTCAATCATGAAAGCATGAAGGATGCAGTCGTCCTTTTCGGTGGCGGATGTACGGGAGAATTGATTTCTGGAAAAGGATTATTGCTCACGAATCATCATTGCGGTTATCCTTACATCCAATACCACAGCAGCGTTGAGCACAATTATCTTGACGATGGTTTTTGGGCGATGAAACAGGAAGAGGAATTGCCCTGTCCGGGATTGACGGTGACTTTTATTGTGAGCATGGAAGAGGTGACCGCAAAAATCCTCAATGGTGTTCAGGACACGATGAGTGAAACTTCGCGCGCAAATATCATTTCAACAAATGCAAAAGCGCTTGCCAAGGAAAATTCCAAGGATGGTATCGATGCGATTGTACGTCCATTTTATTATGGGAATATTTTTTACATGTTTCTCACGCAAACATTCAAGGACGTGCGAATGGTGGGTGCACCTCCGCAGGCGATAGGCGATTTCGGAGGTGATTCCGACAACTGGATGTGGCCACGGCAAACGGGTGATTTTTCCCTGTTCCGGATTTACGCCGACAAAAACAACAACCCTGCAAATTATTCCAAGGACAATATTCCGTATACACCCAAACATTTTTTCAAGATCAACGCGAATGGAGTGGGGGAGAATGATTTTACAATGGTGTATGGTTTTCCGGGAAGAACGGAAGAATACCTCAGTTCTTACGGTGTGAATCTCATCGAGAATATTTCCGATCCGGTGAAAGTGAAAATGCGGACAACACGAATCGGAATCATGGAAGAGGGAATGGGAAAAAGTGAAGTGGTGAAAATAAAATACGCAGCGAAAAGAAACGGAACGGCCAACTCCTGGAAAAAATGGCAAGGCGAGGAAAAGGGATTGCGCGAAAACAATGCGATCGGAAAAAAACAGGAACATGAACAGGAATTCTTGAAACGCGTCAATGCCGATCCGGCAAAAAAACTGAAATATGGCGCAACGCTTTCCAATCTGAAAACCGCTTATGACAGTCTTGCGCCGTGGCAAACCGCGCAGGATTATTACAATGAAGGATGTTTTTCCGTCGAGCTGGTTCGGTTCGCCTATTCATTCTCTACGCTTGTGAAATTGGAAAATTCCAAGAGTCCGGATGCGAAGGAAAGGGAAAAGGATTTGAACGATTTGAAAAGTTCAGCTGCATTGTATTTCAAGGATTATGATGCGGCTACGGACAAGGAAATGGCTGTAGCATTGTTTTCTGCAATGAAAACTGGTTTGAATTTCAATTTGATCCCTTCCATTTTCCAAGACATGATTGATGTGCACAAGGGTGGATTCCAAAATTATTTCGACAACATTTATGCGAAGACAATGTTTACCGATGAGACAAAAACGATGGCGTTTCTGAACAATTACAAACCGGGTGACTTCAAAAAAATCACGAAAGATCCTGCATACAAAATGGCAACGGGCTGTTACACTTTTTATTATGCAAATATTCTTCCGCAATGCACGAAAAGACAGAACCAGATTGTCGGTCTCAACAGGATTTACATGGCGGCGCAAATGGAAATGTTTCCGGAGCAACGGTTTTATCCGGATGCAAATTCAACCTTGCGTGTGGCTTACGGCAAGGTGGAAGATTATACGCCGCGTGATGGTGTCACCTACAATTGGTATTCCACGCTTGATGGAGTCATGCAAAAAGAAGATTCCGCTTCATTCGATTATCAG
>CAYMZV010000231.1:0-2703 GCA_964394965.1 uncultured Chryseobacterium sp. | reverse complement strand
CAGGTTCCAAAACGGTTGCACGAGCTGTGGGAGAAAAAGGATTTTGGAAATTATGCGGATAAGAAAGATGGAAAAATCCACACGAGTTTTATTGCAACGAATCATACCACAGGCGGAAATTCGGGAAGCCCGGTTCTTGACGCGAATGGAAACCTGATCGGGACAAACTTTGACCGCTGTTGGGAAGGAACAATGAGTGATGAGAATTTTGATCCGAACGTTTGCAGGAATATTTCGTTGGACATCCGTTACACACTTTTCATCATCGACAAATATGCAGGTGCAGGATATCTGTTGAATGAAATGGTGTTTGTCAAACAATGAAAATGGGAAACAATATCAACCCTGAACGTTAATCGATAATGTTTTCCTTTCTCCGACAGCCTTATCCGAATGCCCAAAGCCTGAAACGAATGGTGATCGGTGCATTTTGTGTAGGCGTTTTCATTTCACTTTTCCTTATGGTGTTTCAACCATTCGGAGCCAATACGATTCCCGGACATGGATTCAAATATTTAATCCTTGAGGGTTATGGAATCATTACAACATTTGCAGTCATCCTTTGCCAACTGTTCTTGCGCATGTCATTTCCGAAATGGATGGAGGAAAAAAGTTGGACAACAGGCAAGGAGATTCTTGTCACCTCGCTGATCATTTTCATTGTTTCGCTGCTCAATCTCGCTTACACAAATTTTGTTTTCGCTAAAACTTTCAGTTGGATTCAGATTCCCTATTGGGCGGGAGTGACAATGGTTGTTGGAATTTTTCCGGTTACTTTCAGTGTGTTGTTGCGCCAAGTGAAATTGAAAAGGGAAACAGAAGTAATGGCTGTGCAGATGAATGCGGAAATTGATCATCGCCATGAAACACCATTGATTTCCGAAAAGCGAAACTCCTGGAAATTCATTTCTGAAAACGAAAGGGAATTTTTTGAAACGAATGAACACGATTTGCTTTTTGTGGAGGCGGCCGACAATTATTCCACATTTTATTTTCTTGAAAACGAAACTGTGAAAAAGCAAATGCTTCGGGGGAGCCTGAAAAAAATGGAGGAGCAGGTACCACACACTTCGCTTTTCAGATGCCATCGAACCTACATTGCCAATCTTTCCAACGTAGTTTCCGTTTCCGGTAATGCCCAAGGCTACCGTTTGAATTTCAAACAAACCGATTTGACCATCCCGGTTTCCCGAAACCTCGGAAAAGGATTAAAACAAAAATTGCATTCCAAGACCGAATAAAGGATTTCTTCTCCAACTTCCTGCCGCTCATTTCCTGCCTCCTCAGCCCCCCGTCCCAACTTTCCTTTGTCCCTTCGTCCCAACTTTCCTTTGTCCCTTCGTCCCAACTTTCCCTCCGTCCCCTGTCCCAACTTTCCTTTGTCGCTTCGTCCCAACTTTACCTCCGTCCCCCGTCCCACATTTCGCCCCACGCCTTGTCCCCCGTCCCTTGCCTTTGCAATTCGTCCCTCTCATTTGACAAAGGTCAATTTCCGAATATAGATTTGCGTTCGAATCCAAAAAAGAAAACATGGAAAAGTTCCACATTTATTTTCTCATCGTCCACATTTGTGCCGGCACAATTTCACTCGTTATGGCGCCCATTGCATTCCTGACTTTAAAAGGCGGACAGGCTCACCGGCGATGGGGAAAAGTTTATTTCTGGTGCATGGCTATTGTCGCGGCGACTGCCATCACGATGTCGATTTACCACAACATTATTTTTCTGTTGATGATTGCCATTTTCAGTTTTTCATCTGCGGCAAGAGGGTATCGCACACTTTACAGGAAAAAAGCCGGACAGGTGAAATTCATTGATTGGACAATAGAAATATTGAATTCCCTGTTTTGCCTCGGCTTGATTGTATTCACGTGGTTCGTTTATGAATCGGGGAAAGTCGGTTTTGCCTTGGTTCCATTGTCATTCGGGATTTTCGGTTTGCGTTTATCGATTGCACAAATGAAAAGATTCGTAAAACCTTCCGACGATAAAAAAGCCTGGCTGTACGAACACATTGGAAACATGTCGGGTTCTTACATTGCTTCCGTCACTGCATTTCTGGTGAACGTTGTGCATTTTCTTCCCGCAGCTGTCACTTGGCTTGGACCAACAGTTGTCGGAGTTCCCATTATTTTTTACACGATAAATAAATTCAGGAAAAAATATTCCAAAGGGGAAAAAATCCCGATTGTGGAAACGATCTGAAAGTCATTCTAGGTTCAGTGATAATCGAATTGGTGGTAAACCTTTATCGACTTCATGTAATCCGCATCCGTACCCGCACGGAATTTCACCCAGAAGTTCAGCTTGTTCTGCATTTTATATTCCATACTGCAGAAAAAAGGCAGTTGATCCGTTGGAACATAATTTTCCAACTGACGATTTTCCATTGGTACAGTAGGGTAAAAGCGAAAGACGAAACCGTTTTCCTGTGCAATCGGGAAACGAAAAGAATAGTCAAACATAAAAGAGGTCGCAATCTGATTTTTATCAGCAGAAAAAATATCCTGATTATACCGGCTGGAATATAAATATTGAGGAATCCATGCGAATGATGTTTTCGCCAACAGGATGGTCATTGCACAAACCAAAAATATTTTTCGCGAAATGGATTTCATGGATCTAATTGTCATTACAATTTACGCAAAAAATCACCAACCGGTTTTCCCTTTCCAACCTTTCAACTTTCCAACTATATTTTCC
>CAYMZV010000230.1:0-7189 GCA_964394965.1 uncultured Chryseobacterium sp. | reverse complement strand
CATTGCGTGCGAGATAATCGAAGTTCACAAAAAAACTATCCACGACCTGATCATTGTTCGTATCCATTCCCAACGTGTCACGCGTTGTATGTTGGCGATCGTGGTATGCAGTGTCGGTTACATTCGCGTCACCGTGTTCATTCGCTGACGTGAAACGCATCGCAGGATATCCATGCGCGCGAAACGGTTGATGATCGCCTCCCCTACCCGTGCGGTCTTCGGGCGACATGATCCGGATATCGGTGTGGACAATTGCAAATGGATTGATCATTTCCTTGTATTCCAATTTTACAAAACGTGCATAACCCTTGTCGGGAGAATTGAAACTTCCGAATGAAAACAAACGCACGCCGATACTGTCAATGTTATTCAATCCCGGACAACTCGGTGCGGAAGATGTTTGTCCGCAAATGATTCCTCCGATCACATCATTGTTCTGAACCGCTTTCACCTTGATTCCTTTCGCTGTCAGATAATCTGCGAATGCTTCGGCTCCATACAATCCTTGTTCTTCACCGATCGTAATCAGAAAAACAATTGTCTGGTTGAAACTGTATTTGCTCATCACGCGTGCAAGCTCCAACACCAGTGCAGTTC
This sequence comes from uncultured Chryseobacterium sp., assembly GCA_964394965.1. GTDB lineage: Bacteria > Bacteroidota > Bacteroidia > Palsa-965 > Palsa-965. The sequence continues at coordinate 6,592 of CAYMZV010000230.1, read as the reverse complement.
CACTCGCATTGTCTTCCACGCCCTCCGCCACACAAAGTGAATCGCACAATCCTTCGCAACGGCTGTCGAGATGACCTTCGATGATCATGACGTGTTTATCGGTTGTATCGAGTCCGGGCAACACGGCAAATGCTTCGCGGTGCTGATTCATTGTGCAGATGGCAAGATTGAATTGAAAGTAAGACGCGATCAAACGGTTTTCATTGGCGGCCGAGAATTCAGAAAATTTCTGGAACACCCAACGCCGCGCAGCTCCGATTCCGAAAGTGGAAGAAGCCGTGTCCGATCCTGAATTCCTGTTTCCAAATGAGGCGAGCTTGAGAATGTATTTTTTCAATGAATCGGGAGAAACACGAGAGAGAATGCCACGTGAAATGGTATCGGGATGATTCAAGATTGTTGTGGCGTGATAAGTTGCAGGATTATAATTCCCAAGCATCACCTGTTCCGCCACAGGATTTGTCGAAATCATATTCGTTTGTGCGAATGATGAAATCGAAAAGAGGAAAGCGGTGATGGAAAATAAAATCCGCATCGGGAAATGGAATCGGTGTTTATCAAATTTAGCAATACAAATCACATCCCGCAAGATTGTATTGCCACCGCAACGATATGAAATGCTAATTCATTTTTCCAAGGATCGCCTTATTGATCCGCTTCGCAATCGCCGGACCTTCGTAAATGAATCCGGTATAAATCTGGATGAGGCTTGCTCCCGCATTCAGTTTTTCAATTGCATCTTCCGCCGAATGAATTCCTCCCACTCCAATAATCGGAAATGCCTTTCCTGATTTTTCGGAAAGATACCTGATCACTTCGGTTGATCTTTTTGTCAATGGCAATCCACTCACTCCGCCCGCTCCGAAATTTTCCACAACGGATTTTTCGGTTTTCAGGTTCTCGCGCGAAATGGTTGTGTTCGTCGCAACCACGCCATCGATTCCGGTTTGTTTTACAATGTCGATGATATCGTCGAGTTGTCCGTCAGTCAAATCGGGAGCGATCTTCAAAAGTATCGGGCGTGATTTCGGTTTTGTCGCATTCAGTTTTTTTATCCGCAACAATAATTCCGTCAATGGTTTTTTCTCCTGCAGGTCGCGGAGATTCGGTGTGTTGGGTGACGAAACATTGACCACAAAATAATCCACCACATCATAAAGCGCCTCGAAACATTTTTCATAATCATCAGCCGCATTTTCATTCGGCGTGATTTTATTCTTTCCGATGTTTCCACCGATCACCACATTGCTTTTCCTTTTTGCCAAACGTTTTGCCGCCGCTGCCGCCCCTTCATTGTTGAATCCCATCCTGTTGATCAACCCCGAGTCTTTTTTCAAACGGATCATTCTCGGTTTTTCATTTCCCGGTTGTGCAAGCGGAGTTACAGTTCCGATTTCAACAAAACCAAAACCAAGTGCGCCGAGTTCATCAAACAATTTTGCATCCTTGTCAAATCCCGCCGCCAATCCAACAGGATTCGGAAATGTCAACCCGAAAAGTTTCACTTGCAGCTTGGGATTTTTTACGAGATAAATCGATTTGCAGATTGCAGCAACTCCCGGAATGCGGAAGAAAAACCTGATGGTGGCGAAAACGAAATGGTGAATTTTTTCCGGATCAAAGAGAAAAAAAATCGGCTTGAGGAGAAGCTTATACATTGACCGCAAAGGTAAGCAGTCGGCTGCCGGTTGCCGGTTGACAGGGAAAAAATTATCAAATAAATTTCCACCAACCGATAACGGAAAACTAATTCTGCTGCTTTTGCCCTTGCATCTGTTGTTGCAAACGCTGTTGTTGATTGATCCTGTCTTGCAGAATGGCAACATAACGCGTAGCATGTTTATCGCCCATGGAAACTGCGCGATTCGCCCATTGCAAGGCAAGATCCAATTGTCCCTGCTGTTCCGAAGCGAGTGCCATGTTGTAAGTGGCACGCATCGCCGCTTTCTGATCGGAAGAAGTGGCTTCCTTGTCCCACAAATCCGTCGCAGCAGTCCAATTGTTCTTTTTCACGAGTGCCTTTCCTTGTACCAAAGCGGTGCTTCCCTTTTTATAATAATCACGCGAAACCCAAATCCACTGTGGAGAAATACGAATCGCATATTGTGTTCCCGCTGCAATTCCTGCGCGTTGAGTCATGTTGTCGCGACTCGGAAGATTCGCCTGCGCAGCAGCCACGGTAGCGCCGTTGCCACTGAACGTCTGATTGAATGTTTGCGAATATTCGTCAACGATCGTTTTCGATTTCAAATCGTAAATCCGCCACATGCAATACACATTCACACGCCCGTCCGCACGATACGCCGCAGGTGCAGTTGCGGTTGCGGCCTGCGAAAGCACACTGGAAATGTCCATGTCGGAATCAAACGTTTCGAGAACAATCAATCCTGTTGTCGTATCGTTTCCCACCATCTTTGCAACGATTGACCAATCAAGCGGAGGCATTGCCTGACGTCTACCCGTTCCTTTCAGGACAGTATCGATTGCTGCGATGGTCACTGTATAGCGCGGCGTCTTGATCAATTCCTGACGCAATCCTTCTATGCAATCCTGCGCTCCCCACCGATCCTGAAAAAGTCCTTCACCCGTAACGATCCCTTCGAGTGCACTCAGCGCTTGTGTTCCGTGACCTTTCTGAGGACGTGTCCTGTCGGCGAGAACGAAATGCTGAAAGGATTGCGGAAGCATGATGTCGGCCGGTTTCAAAACCTCGAGACTGACATGCCCGAGCTTGCAGGATTGAAAAGCAAATGCTGAAACAAGAACAACAGCGAGACTGGCAATCGTAATTTTTCTTTTCGTATTTGTTTTTTTCATGGGAGGCTATTTTTTCGGGAAATGGTAAAGCTAAAATTGTACCAAAACCAATTTGTGATTCTCAATTCAATCGGTTCAAGATAAAAAAGTGAAATGTCCTATTTCAATTTTGCATTGATGTCGACAAGCAGTTTTTCTGTTGAAGATGTGTCTTCCTTTTCATTTTTCCCTTCTGCAATTGCCTTTTCCGCCTCGTCTTTCGCTTCCTTGTAATGACCGGTTTTGTAAAGCAATGCAGCATACGTATCCATCGAAGGATAATCAACAGATGCGTCGGTCACTTTTTTCATCCAGGGCAATGTGCGTTCACAGACTTTTATGTCATCGCATTTTTGATAAAAATCCCACGAAACGCCATTGACATAACCGGCGATGTTTTCAATTTTGCTTGTGTCGATATAGGATTGTACCAAATCGGCCACTTTCGACCACTGGTTGTTTTTCTCATAAAAATTCTGTCGCCAAATCAGTTTTGCATCGCTGTTGGAACCAACCATGGTAGTGACGGGAAGATATTTATCCAACTCGTTCATCGCATCGGTCAATGCCTTTTCATCATTATTATTTGCCGCAGCAAAGGCTTTCGTCTGAATGATCGTATAAATTTTGGAGTCAACCTGATCCTTTCCATAAAGCGAACGGAGCTTGTCCGCATTTGTCAAAACCGAATTCGAATATTTTTCATCCATGGAAGAAAAACGATTGATGACACTCCACGAAACTTCATTTGTCAAATCCTTTTGTTTAGCCAAGAATGAATTGATGGTATCCGCTTTCGGAATCACTCTTGTTTCTTTTGTACCGAAAGATTTTTTATAGAATTCCGGATAGCCAGGATCTATCAATGGACCGTATCCCGGAAAATTTTCAAGCGAACTCCCATCCTCCAACTTTTTCAATTCCGAATAAAAATCAGCCGTTTTGCGATAACCGACAATCACATGAATCAATTTCCCTCCCGGTGAAAAAAACAAAAAAGTGGGAAACGCCTGCACATGATATTTCATGGAAAGTTTCAATCCTTCGGGATCCTTTTCCATTTCACGGTGAGATGCAATGAAATCCTTATCCAATTCACCGGTGATGGAATCGTTTTTGAAATCGGTCCTGTCCATTACCTTGCACCACGAACACCAGTCGGTGTAACAATCGAGCATCACTATTTTTTTTTCGGTTTTCGCCTTGGCTACCGTTTCATCCCAAGTGCCGGAAAAATAATTCACTTCGGCATGGAGAAAAAACGGTATGAGGAAAATTCCGGCAATGGAAACAAGCTTTTTCATTTGGAAATCATTTACCGAACTAAGGTAAATCAAAATAATCAAAAGGATGGGCGTTGGAAAGTTATTGGAGGGTCAATTGAGTGTTTGCGAAATGGGGTGTCGATGAGCGATTTTATTTTCACCGTGATAAAAAAAAGAGAAGACTGGGATTGTCTTCTCGATGAGCGATTTAATTCGGTGTAAGTATCTTCTGGTATTTTATTCCATTTCCCGGATCTATTTTCTGGAAAAGCGCGGCGGCTTTTGTTTTTTCATCGGGCAATGCGTTCGAGAAAAGTGAAACCACTTCCGGTTGTTTCGCATTGAAGAAAATCTGCATCGGGAAAGAAAGCGGACGTTGCTCGTGCACTTTTTCAAGTGTTTCAAGCGCTTCGAGACAGATCGCCCTTCCCGCATTCACATCCTGATACATGATGTCAAAACCGAGACGGTGATATTTGTAATTGCATTCGCGAATGGGAGCAAAAGTCGGCTGCAGCATATTGTCGACCAACCAAAACCTGTTTTTCAGACTCTCACTCGATTTCCATCCTTTGGCCGATTCATTCTGGCAATTCGAAACAATGGTTTGTGCCTTGAGCCAATAGGGAGTTCCACCATTCAACGAAAAAGAATCATAATCCATGGCAAGAATCACATAAGCGTAATAGGCAAAAATGGAAGTGAGATTATTCAAATCGGAACTGATTGAAAATTCAAGCGGCTGGAATTCCACATAACCGAATTCAACGTCCTGATCATTCTGGTTCAACAAAACGGAATTGTACGAGGATTTATAAACGGGCCTGTTGGAAATGATCTGAAGCGACCCTTGGTATTGATCGGTGGCGGGTTGTGAAGAAACGGTAAGAATGAATGTACAACTGATGCGTTCCTCGACCGAAAAAACATCGTTGGTCCATTTTGTTGTATTCATGAATTCATACAAACCTTTCTGCAGGTTTCCCAAAATCCTTTTCGGATCGGTTCCCTGAATCTGGGGGGAAAGCACCTGAACGGTACAATTCAATTCCTGTGCGGAAACCTTTGCGGAAAAAACAATCAACAATAAAAAGGGGTAAAAAAATCGAATGGGTTTCATGATTCAAAACATTTTGCAAGATGATCTGCAATGTCGGCGGCAACAGCCATTTTCGACTTGAGATCAAAGTTAATTTTTTTTCCGGCGTTCGTGAAAATCGAAATCCTATTGGTATCCGTTCCAAATCCCGCGCCGTTTTCCTTCAACGAATTCAACACGATGAAATCAAGATTTTTCCTTTCCAATTTGTTTTTTGCATTCGCCTCCTCATTTTCGGTTTCAAGTGCGAATCCAACCAGCACCTGCTTTTCACTTTTCATTTTTCCCAATGAAGCGAGAATGTCTTCCGTTTGTTCCAACTCGATTTGAGTCAACCCTCCCGTCTCTTTTTTTATTTTATTTCCGGCAACATGTTTCGGCCTGTAATCCGCAACCGCCGCTGAAAGTATGGCAGCATGGCAATCCGGAAAAAAACGTGTGCAGGCATCAAACATTTCTTTCGCCGAAACCACATCTGTCCTTTTTATTTTCGGATGTTTTGTTTTCAATGCAACCGGTCCCGTTACCAATTCTACCTCCGCTCCCATTTCCGCCAATGTTTCCGCCAATGCAAATCCCATTTTTCCGCTGGAATGATTTCCAATGAAACGGACGGGATCAATGGCTTCGTATGTGGGGCCAGCGGTAACCATAATTTTCTTTCCTGAAAGACGGTTTGCATTCTTAAACGTTGCCTCAATGAATTTCAGGATGTCTTCCGGTTCCGCCATTCTTCCCTCGCCTGAAAGTCCGCTTGCCAATTCACCGATTCCCGGAGGGATTATTTTCACGCCGCTTTTCTGCAATCGCGATAGATTTTCCTGTGTGGCAGGATGCGTAAACATGTCGAGATCCATTGCGGGCGCAACGGCAACTAGGCAACGTGCGGAAAGATAAACGGCCATCAACAAATTATCACTTCGTCCTTCCGCCATTTTTGAAATCGTATTCGCACTTGCGGGAGCGACAACAAACAAATCGCCCCACATTCCCATTTCAACATGGTTGTTCCATTCTCCCTTTTCGCCTTCCGTAAAATTGGTGTGAACCGGATTTTTGGAAAGTGTCGCCAATGTCAACGGTGTGATGAATCCATGTGCCGCTTCGGTCATGATCACGCGCACTTCCGCACCTGCCTTCACGAGCAGACGCACAAGAAAAGCCGATTTGTAAGCGGCAATTCCGCCGGTAACGCCGAGGATTATTTTTTTTCCGGTCAACATGAATCCTGATTACTGAAAAACCTGATTGTGCTAGAGTTTGTCAGGTAAGCATTATTTTAAATGACAAGGACATGATAACGGGTTGTCATCATGTCCATAAATTCATTCGAGAAAAAATTATTTTGTCTCGTTTCCCTCTTTCGTCGGATTGCGGTGATAAACCTTTCCATCCAAAAATTCCTGCATGGCGATATTGACCGGCTTTGGAA
>CAYMZV010000229.1:0-7248 GCA_964394965.1 uncultured Chryseobacterium sp. | reverse complement strand
CCTATCTGGGTACCACCACACGTTACGCGCAAGATGTGGCCATGTCATTCGCTCCCGTGACACAACATTTGCGGATCGGTGCTGATTTTTATCCGACAAAAAAAATAACATGGGGTGTCCGTGCCGATGCCTCTTCCTACTTGGCGGATTCAAAAATCGATACACGCAATACGGTCACCGATCTCAATGATGGAATTTCAAATGTGTTGCACCAGACAAATTATCTGCATGGGAATTTCAACAATGCAAGTGCGGGGATTTATTACAGGCAGGATTTTGATACGGCAGGAACGGAGCTCAGCGGAAGTTTCGATTATGTGGATTATTACAACCGCGCGCGGGAGAATTACAACTTGCATTTTTACGATGGGAATGGAATTGAAAATGTTCCACCTGTTTTCCAACGCGTACAAAAAGGAACCGACATTGGAATTTATGTCGGACAAATCGATTATTCGCACCCGTTCAATAAAAAATATAAAATGGATGCGGGAATAAAAACGAGTTATGTGAAAACATCGAACAATCTTTTATTTGAAGTTGAAAATTCCGCCACCAACAATTGGGCGAACGATACCACGAAATCAAATTCATTTGTTTACACCGAACAGATCAACGCGGCTTATTTCGATTGTTCGGCCGATTATGGAAAATGGCAATTGCAGGCGGGACTTCGTGCGGAACAGACTTTGTCGGACGGGAATTCGCCAACGACAAAAGAGGATCACCGCAACAATTATATCCAGCTTTTTCCGACTTTGTTCGCGACACAAAAAATTTCAGACAAGCAATCGCTGCAATATTCCTTTTCACGGAGAATAAACCGTCCGGCGTATGATGAATTGAATCCGTTCATTTTTTACATTGATCAATACACCTATCATGTCGGCAATCCGTTCTTGCAACCGGAAATTTCCAACAGTGCCGAGTTCACGCACGATTACGCTGACGTACTTTTCACAACGCTTGGCGTGAGCAGAACCACAGCGGGCATTGCACAAGTCACGCATCAAATCGATTCGACAGGCATTCTCAATCAATCTTCGGTGAACCTGAACACGATCGACAATGCCTATCTCAGCATCACATTGTCAAAACCAATTACGAAATGGTGGATCAACGAAAGCAATTTTGTTTTCAATTACAACCATTACAAAAGCAATTTGTACGGCCAATCATTGGATAAGGGGAATACGGTATTCAATCTTTCACTCACAGAAACTTTTTTGTTGAAGGATGGATGGAAAGTGGAAGCGTCGGGATGGTATCAGTCGGCAATGGTTTACACCATTTTTTACATCCTCCCTTCCGGCGATGTCAGTCTCGGCGTTTCCAAGAATTTCATGAAAAACAAATTGCATTGCAGTCTCAATGCCGGCGACTTGTTTTACACGCAATCGCAACGTGTCACTGTCAATTTCAATGATGAACAGCTTGCCGCCAAGCACAATTTCGATACGCGTGTGGCTTATGTGCGCGTGCGCTATAGTTTTGGTGATTCAAACGCAGTGAAAAAATCGCAGTTCAAGAATGCTGCGGATGATTTGCAGAAACGCGCTTAGCCGGTCGTTGGGTTTCACGGGAAAAAAGTTACAACTCAAATCCCATCCGCATTCCTTTCACGCGCTCATCGAACTTTCCCCCGTCAAAAACGAGATTCCCATTCACAAAAGTTTTTTTCACTTGCGCCCTGAATGTATTTCCTTCCATTGGAGACCAACCGCATTTGTAAAGAATGTTTTCTTTTGAAACGGTCCATGGAGAATTCAAATCCACCAACACCAAATCCGCCCAATATCCTTCACGGATGAATCCGCGTTTTTCAATCCTGAAAAGTTCGGCAACGGCGTGCGACATTTTTTCCACTACACGCTCAATGGGAATTTTTCCCTCGAAAGATTTTTCCAGCATTGTCACCAAGGCATGTTGAACGAGCGGTCCTCCCGAAGGCGCTTTTGTATACACCTGTTTTTTTTCTTCCAACGTATGCGGCGCATGATCGGTTGCAATGACATCGATGCGATTGTCAAGAAGCGCTTGCCATAATGCGTCACGGTCGGCGGCGGTTTTCACGGCGGGATTCCATTTGATCAGGTTTCCGAGACGTTCATAATCCGCATCCGAAAACCAGAGATGATGAATGCAAACTTCCGCAGTGATGTTTTTTTTGCGCAACGGAATGGAATTGTCGAAAAGCGAAAGTTCATCGGCAGTGGAAAGATGAAACACATGCAATCGCGTTCCGAATTTTTTCGCGCGTGCGACCGCTTTCGAGGAGGATGCAAAACACGCTTCGCGCGAGCGGATGAGCGGATGGAATTTGACTGGAATATTTTCACCGTATTCCGTTTTATATTTTTCCAGATTCGATTTTATCATTCCATCATCTTCCGCATGAACGGCGATGAGCATTTTCACTTTGCGGAAAATTTCATCCAACTCCTTTTCATTGTCCACGAGCATGTCGCCGGTGGAAGAGCCCAAAAATATTTTAACTCCGCAAACCGTTTTCGGATCTGTCGCGAGCACTTCATCCAGATTGGAATTGGTGGTGCCCATGTAAAAGGAATAATTTGCGAGTGAAACTTCGGATGCGCGTTTGTATTTCTGTTCGAGCAATTCCTGGGTGGTTGCAGGCGGAACCGTGTTCGGCATTTCCATGAACGACGTAACGCCTCCCGCTACAGCCGCTTTCGCCTCGGTATAAATTTCCGCCTTGTGTGTCAATCCGGGTTCGCGAAAATGAACCTGATCGTCGATGGCGCCGGGAAGCAAATGCAAACCGGTTGCGTCGATTGTCCTTGTGTTTTCTTCTGTGGAAATGGTTGGACGGATGGCTGCGATCTTTCCATCAACAATCAGGACATCGGAAGAAAATGATTTTCCTTCGTTGACGAGTATTGCATTTTTGATCAGGATTTTTTCGCTCATGTATTTTTGCTTCGTGAACGCCGAGTGCGTAAATGTTCAAGCAAAGATAAATCAGAAAGTCACGTTCAAAGTGATTTCCTGATCGCCGCGTTTTATTTTTATGGTGGTTGTATCGCCGACCTTGAAATTGCTGAGCGCTTTCATGTAATCATTGACGCCCGTCACAGGAAAACTTCCAAGCTGTTCGATCACGTCGCCCTGTTTTACACCGGCAGCGGCGGCAGGTTTTCCATCTGTCACACCATCCACGCGCATTCCTTTCCCTTCGAAAGTGTAATCGGGCATGACACCCATTTTCACTTTGTAGATGTGTGTTCCCGTATCCGGATTTTTTGTGGTGAGGAATTTCAGCTTGTCCAATTTTTCAGTTTGCTCGATGATGCCGATGATGTATTCCAACACCATTTTTTCTCCTGCAAAATTTATTTTTTCCACGTCGTCGGATGGTTTGTGATAATCGGAATGTTGGCCGGTGAAAAAATGCAGCACGGGAATATTTTTCAGGTAAAAGGAAGTCTGGTCGGAAGGCCCGATTCCTGCGCTGTCCTGTTTGATGTGCATGGTCGTTGCCATTCCATTGATCATCGGAACCCAATCGGGTGCAGTGCCCACCCCGTAAATGATCAATGTTTTTGTCGAGTCATTCAATCGCCCGATCATATCCATGTTGATCATGTAATCCACTTTCGAAAGATCGATGGTTGGATTTTCGCAGAATTTTTTTGAACCGTACAATCCCAATTCCTCTCCGGAAAAACAGATGAAGAGGAAATTGAATTTTTCCTTTTCCTTGTTGCCGGTAAAATACCTCGCGAGTTCCATTACGCCGGAAGCGCCCGAAGCATTGTCATCTGCACCATTGTGTATTTTCCCCTGCGGATTCGGATCCAATGAATTGTGATCGTAGCCGAGTCCGAGATGATCATAGTGTCCACCGATGACAACCGTATATTCCGCCCCGTTGTCGAGATATCCAACCACGTCTTTTCCGTTTCGCGTTTCTGTTTTGGAAGCGCTGTCTTTGGGATCCACCTTGTGCGTGAATGAAAATGGATACATGTATCCATCCGTTCCTTTCGGCGCAAGTCCCGATTTCTTGAATTCTCCCGCGATGTAATTTGCCGCAAGCGTTTCGCCTTCCGATCCGGTTCCGCGTCCTTTCAACTTGTCACTGGCGAGGTAAGTGATGTCTTTTTTTATGCGGTCGGTACTGATTTCCTGTGCGGAAATTTTCGTTGCATAAGAGAACGCAACGGCAATGAAAAAAATGTTTCGTGTAAAAATGTTCATGATGAGTTAGGTTTTAGGCAGCGCAAATGTACTGTGTGACGATTCACTTTTCACCTGATGCAGATCAAGGAAAAGTGATTTGAGAAACTTTAACATCCTGGAGAAAGTTTGTCGATTGAAAGAGGCGATTTGTGGGGTACGAAATACGAATTCGTGCCATTTGCAATTCGTACGTTACTCCACCCAGTCGGCGATGAAAACATTTGTATCGTGTGTGCCGCCATTCAAACGGTTGGATGAAAACACGAGATGCTTTCCGTCGGGAGAGAACATGGGGAAAGCGTTGAAATAACTTTCGAAAGTGATTTGTTCCAATCCGGTTCCGTCGGTGTTGATGCTGAATAATTGAAAATCAAATCCCTTGTCGGATTGGTGATTGGAGGAGAAGATTATTTTTTTTCCGTCGTGTGTGAAGAACGGTGCCCAGTTGGCCTTGCCGAGATGTGTGATTTGTTTTTGGTCGCTTCCATCCACATTGCAAGTGAAAATTTCCATGTTTACCGGCGCCACCAGGTCTTTTGCGAGATAATCCTTGTACTCTTTTATTTCATCCGGCGTTTTTGGACGTGATGCACGGAAAACGATTTTTGTTCCGTCGGGGGAAAAGAATCCGCCACCGTCGTAACCTAGTTCGTGTGTGATCTGCTGTGGATTTGTCCCATCGATATTCATTGTCCACAAGTCAAGATCGCCACCGCGGATGGATGTGAAAAGAATCTTATCGCCTTTGGGAGAGAGCACCGCTTCGGCGTCATAACCGATGGTGTCGGTGAGTTGTTTGGTGATGTTGCCATTGAGATCGGCGATGAAAATATCGTAGCTGTCAAAAACATTCCACAGGTATTTTCCACCTGCGCGAAGGTCTCCGGTTTCCGGACAATCTTTTCCGTGCTTGTGGGTGGATGCATAAAGAATATGTTTTCCATCGGGCATGAAATACGAACAGGTTGTGCGTCCATCGCCGGTGCTGATGCGCGGGGGATGATAATTGGAATCGACCGCATCGGAAATTTTCATGAGGAAAATCTGATCGCAGGAGAGATTCCATTTTTTGCAATTGGATTGGAAGGTGAGGTATTTCCCATCGGGCGAAAAGTAAGCTTCGGCATTGTCGCCGCCGAAAGTGAGTTGACGCAAGTTTTTCAAATGCGTTTCTTTCGGACTGTCAATGGAAATTTTCGGTGATTTTCCCGAACAGAAAAATAAGATCGAAATGAAAAAAATCGGGGCGAAAAATAATTTGCGCATGATCGGGAATTTGGTTGTGCAAAAATACGAAGAGAGAACGAGTGAAATTGTCTGACATTTGTCAAGGTGATGTGGGGATTACGGATTGTGGGATGTACAGATAGTGGGGATGTACGGATTGCAGATATACGGATTACGGATTGTGGGATATACGGATTACGGATTGCAAATTTACCAATGAAAAATAGGAAAGGGAGATTTCCTGAATAGCCCGGATTGGAATGGAAAGCCCGAAGTGCGTTTGCAAATGCGTGGACGGACTTGGAATGAAAAGCCGGTGAGGTGTTGCTGGAACAAGAAACAGTTGCGCTTCGGATTTTTCAATTGTCAATCCTTCACCCGATTCATGCCCATGCTTTTCACCATCCAATCGGCCAATGGTTTTTCTGCGGGACGATTTTTCAGATTGAGATACCAGCCGATTTTTTTCAGTACGGGAACTTTATGTGTTTCCACAAACTCAATCAGTGTTCCATCGGGATCTTCGATGTAGGAGAAATGTCCTGCCGCTTCGCCCATATCGAAACTGTTTGCGCTGTCGACGGTGAACGGATGGCCTTTCGATTCGCAGAGCGTTTGCATTTCCTTCATGCCGATGATATCGAAACACAGGTGAATGTAACCGAGATCGCCCCAAAAACGGTTTTCGAAAATTTTCTTCGGTGTGCGATCCAATACTTTTATCAATTCAACGCAACTCGATCCGAGCAAGCGCGAGAATGCACCTGCACGCGGTTTGCTGTGGGCCAACAATACGCGATGGCAATTCGAATTTCCACCGGGCAGCGATTTCAAATCGTCGAACACGCCTTCATTTTCATAAATCACTTTATCATAACCGAGAATATCGGCGTAGAATTTTTTTGAACGTTCCATATCCGTCACGCCGATCATTGCACCCGCCGGTCCGCCGGTGAGTTGTTTGCCTTTCCCGAACCAATCTTTTCCCTCGACGACATCAAAAACATTTCCGAAAGGATCCTTCACGAAAAAATGTTTTGAGTTATCGGGAGCGGAAAGCAATTCGCTGATGGTTGCATTTTTCGATTTCAGGAATTCGAAAGAGCCTTTCACGTCAACCGATTTCATGCGTGCCACAAAAGTTCCGAGATCGCCGAGTTGCGGAATGAAAGTAGGTGGTTGCGGAGTGCGGGAAGTGTATTGCCAAATTTCGAATCCGCCGCCGCCTTTCATGTTCACGGCAAGAATGGCATGGCGTGAATGTCCTTTCCCACCGGTGTACGGCAACATCAGGTTCGCTTCGGCCGCCTCTTCAAAAACAGGAACATCCATTCCGAAATTCTGTCTGTACCATTTGAAAGCCGCCTGCACATCGGGAACGCCGATGCCGATTTGTTGAATGCCGCTGATGATTGGTTTGGCCATAAGGAGCAATGATGAATGATGAGTGATGAATGATAAATTGTCGGTGCGAAATTAACAGGAAAAAGGATTGGTGATCGGTGATTGGGATTTGAAAATAAAATTTCCTTGATCTCACTTTTTTTCATTGGATAATCCCGAACCGGAAACTCCGAACTAAACGCTATCTTTATTTTATGACATTCAAATCGAAAACAGTATTCATCACAGGCGGAAGTCGCGGAATTGGAAAGGCGATTGCGTTGAAGCTCGCAACGGAAGGTGCGAACATTGTGATTGCGGCAAAGACCACGGAGGTGAATCCGAAATTGGAAGGGACAATTTTTTCCGCGGCGGAAGAAATAGAAAAAGCGGGCGGAAATTGTTTGCCCGTGAAATGCGATATCCGAAACGAGG
>CAYMZV010000228.1:0-7258 GCA_964394965.1 uncultured Chryseobacterium sp. | reverse complement strand
GGCCTTTTGCAATGAAGCACACGATTTTTTATTCTTTCGCCATAATCGGAATCGCTACGCTGGTGTATCTGAATTTTTTCAGGAACAAAAAGATGGATGCTCCGGTTGAAGTGGTGTCCACTGATTCCGCACCGAAACCGATCGGTCCTTATTCGCAGGCGATTCGGAAAGGCAATGCGGTTTTTGTTTCCGGCCAGGTGGGTATTGATCCGGCAACAGGAAAATTCGATACGGCAAATATTTCTGATGAAGCGAATCGTGCGTTGGAAAACATTAAGGCGATTCTTTCCGCTTCCAAACTTTCGATGGGCGACATTGCAAAGACAACGATCTATTTGACTGACTTGAAAAATTTCAAGACGGTGAACGATGTGTATGCGAAATTTTTTGGAGCGGGACCATTTCCTGCAAGGGAAACCGTTGGCGTTGCCGCCTTGCCGAAAGGAATGCACATTGAGATTTCAGTGGTGGCGATCAAGTAGTGATATGGGATTCGAGTGAGAAAAAAAGAGATGAAACTCCGTGAAACAATCCTTGCCGAACATTCCAAATCACAAATGATGAAAATCGTGAAGTGGGTGGGAGACGATGCGAAGAGATTTTCCGAATTGGTCAAATTGTTTTTGCATGATGAATACAGGATCGTGCAACGATCGGCTTGGCCATTGAGTTATATTATAATACAACATCCCGGATTTGTGAAACCCTATCTGGGCAAATTCATCAAGCTGCTTTCGGAAAAAGGCCTGCATCCGGCAGTGATCAGGAATGTGCTGCGGTTATTGCAGTTTGTCGATGTCCCCAAAAAAGAGTTGGGCAAACTGACGAATGCCTGTTTTGATTTACTGTTGGATTCCGATTCCCCAATAGCACACAAGGTTTTTGCAATGGAAGTCCTATTCAATGTCACGAAAAAGGAACCTGAGTTGAAACGCGAATTGAAAATTGTGATCGGGGAATTATTGAAGGAAAATGGGGGCGGGATAGGAGCGAGGGGAAAAAGGATTCTGAAAGAATTAAATTAGCTCAAGAGAAAAGAACGCTTTACCTTTTGACAAATATCATTCGCCAATGAAAAATATCCACCCGCTCACCACAGCAGGAATTGGACTCGCCATCGGATCAATCGCCTGTTTGTTTTCCGGTTTTCCATTGCTCGCCACTGCGTTTGCATTCACAGGTTATTTTTTCACACTTCCCGAAGTTCCCAAATACACTTCCATTTTCCAATTCATCACGTTTCCCATACAGGGACTGTTGCTCGGCTTGAGCCTTGATTATGGTCGTGCAGGATTTCCTGTTTTTGCGGCGTTTCTTTTTTTGGTTGCATTGGGGCCTTTATTGCGTTTGATTTTTTTCAAGACATTCATGCATACAAAATTGTTATGGGTGGAGCCGACCATGACCGTTCTGTTTTTCGTTGCATATTTTTATTTCAATCTGACTCAACACCGCGAATGGCCTTCTTGGGTTTTTCCATTGTTTCCGATGGCGTTCAACATTTATCTTTTCCAGGGCTTTCTGGTTGAGGGAATTGCCTACAATAAAATCGCAGCCCAAAGCAAAATGATTGATGTGGATTCGCCAGCTCCCGATTTCGAGTTGCCCGACCAAATGGGAAAGCCGGTTTCACTTTCCTCTTTTTTGGGGAAAAGGAATGTGCTGCTCATTTTTGGGCGTGGCGATTGGTGCCCGGCTTGTCACATGATGATGCGGATGTACGAAAAGAATCGCGAAAAACTCCAATCGAAAAATGTAATGTTGCTCGCAATCGGTCCCGACGATTTTGATGTGAACAGGGAAATGGCGGAAAAACTCGGACTTGATTTTCGCATTCTTGCCGATGTGAAACAGGAAGTGTCAATGAAGTACGGCGTTCATCAGGAGAAAGATCCGGTGAGCAGCAAATTGCGCGTGAAGTATGAACCCGGTTTGCCAACACCTGCCTCTTTTCTTGTTTGCGACAAGGGAATCATCCGCTATCACTCGCGCGCCGACCGTGTGGGGGAATTTCTCCAGCCAGAAATTTTGTTTGATGTGATTGCTAAACTTTCCGCCTGAATGAATCGAATATCCTGTTGCGGTGCATGATCATTTCATCAACACAAACATTTTATCGAAATTGATGGTGACAGTGCTCCACTGCGAGAAAATATCTTCACCTACAATTCCGTAATAGTCATCCCATGCTTCGGAGTTTCCTGAAAGTTGGAGCGTTGCAATTTTCAGCATTCCGTTTTGTGATCCGAATGCGTAATGGAGATGTGTAATTCTCAGGATGGAAATTTTCTGCACTCCACCTGCGCCACCCACATGGCTTGAACCTTGTTTGTAGGTTTTCAAGCTGTCATTGTAAATGGAATGGAATTTATTTCCAAGAATGCATGTTGCCGCGCCTGTATCGAAAATGTAAGGGTGATAAGTGCCGAAAAAATTCACGTTTGCAAAAGGTGTATTTCCATTCAATCCGAAGTTGTGCAAATCGGATTCCGTTTGTTTGACGGGAGAAAAAACATGATTCGTTTTTGTGTTGATCTGAACCTCTCCCAATTGTGCAATGACCGGCAAGCCGATGATGCCTTTGATCTTGTAAAGTCCACCGACAAATGAAAGTGATTTGTCGGGAAGAATGATGAAAACCACATTCCTGAAAGTCACATTCCCGATTTGCACTTTATCTGCCACACCCAATTTCGATTCCACACTTGCACGCTAGGAAGAGGTGACACCGAAATTCGCATTGAGGATTTTCACGCCCATCTTTTTCGCTTCCGATTCGGAAAGTGTGGAAAGGTTCGCGCCGGTATCCATGATGAAGTTTCCATTTTCACCATTCATGGAAACGGGAATGTGGATCAGATTGGAAATGTCGCGTTTGAATTTCACGTCGAGATCACCGTTGCGTTCCATGGTTTGTGGAGGGACATCTTTCAAAGCGGTTATTACATCTTGCGAATTCTTGATTCCATCCAATGTTTTTTTATTCAGCATGGATGAATAACGTGAAAGCAAAATGTTGCAAATGGAGTCAGCGGATTTATAATGGAACAGACGTAAATCATTCTGGAAATGCAATTCGAGAAGCTCGGCGACAATGGAATCGGGACAAGCGAATCTTTTATTGTTCAAGATTGTTTCAACGCCTTTATTTGATTCAATCGGCTTATTAAAAAGGAAATTTTCCCAAGTGAAAAAATAATCACTTTCCGAATAGGAGGCAATTTCATTTGGCGATGAATTCAATGCATTCGAATCATGGCCCGGGTATTCAAAACTATAATGTACATCATACTTGTGTTCCTTTTCAAATTCATCCCTGAACTGAAAATATTCTCCGCTATCCAATAAGTTTTTCAAGTGCCTGTTTGCCGGAAACTGATCCGCACGGACAAATGAAAATGTTGCAAATAAAAAGAAAAGGGAAATGAAAATTTTCCGGACAATTTTAATTGGCATAAGAATTTGTGATTAGGACGAATGAGAAACGGAATAGTTACACATCAATCGAGATAAACGGCTTCGTCACCATTTGCACCCACTTCAACGGTAATATGTTCCTGCATGGTTGTTGCCAATGACAGGCCGACATAATTTGCCTTCACCGGAAAACGATTGTGATCGCGATCCACCAACACCAAAGTTTGAACGGATTTCACTGGAAATTCGAGAAAAAGTTTTACGCCATACATCAATGTCCTTCCCGAATTCGAAACATCATCGACTACAACAATTGTTTTCCCTTCCAGTTTTTCCTGTCCCAGATTGACGGAAGTTTTTCCATCGAGGGGATTGTCCTTAGTCATTTGCACTTCGCAAAGAATGACTTTTATCGGGGAGATTTCTTCGAGATATTTTGCGATGCGTTCAGCAAGACGAAACCCGTTCGAGGCAATTCCTGCCACAACAATTTCGTTTTCCTGATAACAATTTTCATAGACCTGCCAAGCCAAACGGTTCAACCGTTGTGTCACTTGTTTCTTGTTCATTACCAGTGTGCGCGTACTCGTCATAAAAATGAATTTCAAGTCAAAGTTCTGAAAAAATAAAATCCAAACTCCCGGAAAAGTTTGGATTTTATCCCGAGAATTATCGGGATCGATGTTTTTACCTGATCACGGAAACGTGTCCGATGAATTTGTGTTTCTTGCCGAATACATCCACCACACTTGCTTTCCACACATATACATCTTCCTGAACAAGATTGCCGCTCTTGCCCTGGACTTTTCCATCCCAAGGTTTGTTGATGTCATTGGTATAATAAATCATGTTGCCCCAACGGTCGAAAATCCACATTTCATATTGGGCAATTCCTTCCCCGACTCCAATGAATCCGTCATTGACGCCATCTCCGTTCGGTGTAAATGCGTTCGGGAAATAGATGACATAAATGGGATCAATGCAAACTTTCATGGTATCTGTGCCGGGGCAATTCGCTGCGTTGTTTGCCGTGAGCACAACGTCATAACAACCCGCTTCGTCATTCGGGAAGAAGTAAGTTGGATTCTCAACGTTGGAGGAATCAAGTCCGCCGAAATTCCATTGCCATGTCACTGGATTTCCCGTTGACAAATCGGTAAACGTAATGTTGGAATTGAAAATGTCGGTCGGTTGCGGACTCGCTGTGAATTGGGCAACGACATTGGGAGAAACACAAACGTAATTCGGCATGGTCAATGTTCCTGTGCAACCGTTTGCATCAGTCACAGTCAACGTCACATTGTAACATCCCGGAGTCGCATATAAATGCTGAACGATCGGACCACAATTGTTGGAAGTTGAATTGTCACCGAAATCCCAAAGACAGTTTACGCTTCCGACAGTTGTGTTGGTGAATGAAACATTCAGTGGTGCGCAGCCCACAAGTGGTGCGCCGGTGAATGTGACTGTCGGAGGAGGATTTACAGTTACGGTAACGGAAGCCGAATCATTCGGTGAACAGCCATCGGAAATGATTACTGTGTAAGTTGTTGTAACGGCAGGAGAAACATTTGCAGTGATTGTATTTCCTGCTGTACCAACCGGCAACCAGGAGTAAGTATAAGGACCGCCGTTTCCACCCGAACCTGTAGCGGTGAGTGCTGAAGGGGAACCGGCACAAACAGCTGGAGGATTTGCAGCAAGAGTGACATTGAGAGGAGGATCAACAGTAACAGTAATAGTTGCCGGAGCGGAAGGACAACCATTTCCATCATTGACAACAACAGTATAAGTTGTAGTGGCAATAGGTGATACGACAACGGTTTGTGTATTTCCTGTTCCAACGGGTGTCCATGTGTAAGTATAACCGGCACCTGTTCCACCACCGGCAGTTGATGTAAGCGAAGAGGATTGACCGATACAAATTGTTGCCGGAGCGGCAGCAGCCGTATTGGTAACGGCCGGAGGAGAAGTGACAACAACAGAATCAATTCCTGTGCAATTGTTCGCATCTGAATAATTCACAATGTAGGTTCCAGCACAAAGATTGGTTGCAGTCGATGTTGTTTGATTTGCTGCATTCGCTCCCCATTGATACAAATAGGGACCTTGCCCACCATTCAGTGTACATGTTGCGCTTCCATCACAATTACCGAAGCATGTGGTTGGAACGGATGACATCACATCGGAAAGATTTCCCGGAACACCGGTGACAATTACTGAAACGTTTGCCAAACAATTGTTCGCGTCGGTTACAAGAATGTTATATGTTCCTGCCGGTAATCCTGTCAATGTATTCGGACCGTTGATATTATTTGCAGTTTGGAGCACAACATTATTTACATCGGTCCAAACAAAATCATAAGGCCCCGTTCCACCGCTTGGAGTTACCGTTGCGGATCCTGTTGCCTGACTGCAACCTGCGGGAACCGATGTGGTTTGCAAAACAAGTTGGGTGGGTTGTGTAATTGTAACGGAAGCTGTTGTTGTACATCCGTCCGTTGATGTTACCGTGCAAGTATAACTGCCAACAGTCAATCCGCTTGCAGTGGCGGTTGTTCCACCGGATGGCGCCCACAAATAGGTGAAGGGACCATTGCCCGAAGAAGTCGTTACGGTTGCGCTGCCGTTATTGCCACCGAAGCAAGAAATGTTTGAAGATGCGGTTACTGCTGCAACAGCAGGAACACCCGGAGCTACGTTTACAATTTGCTGTACGGAACTTCCACAGGCTGCATTGGAAACGGTTACCGTATAAGATCCTGCGCATAAATTGGAAATGGAAGGAGTGGTTGCACCATTGCTCCACAAATAAGTATAAATGCCATCACCGCCACTAACGCTGTTGACAGTTGCCGTGCCATCACAATTGGAGCAGGTTGCATTTGTTGAAATGGCAGTTGCAGCAAGTGGTGCATAAAGATTTACAAAATGCGTTTGCGTGGAAGGACAGTTTCCTCCAATCGTTTCCGTGATTGCATAAGTACCGGGTGTATTGTAAGTATGCGGAGGAGGATTCGTTCCAGTATAGTTTGGCGAATTGTCACCGTAACTCCAAACTTGTGGTCCGCCGAGAGAAGTATTGGTAATGGTTTCCGTCACACTGTTTGCACAAACCACTGTATTCGGATTGATTGTAAAATTCGCATTGGGAGAAATGACACAAGTCGAATTCGTCCAGTTCATGGTGAATCCTGTTCCGTCTGTCGGATAATTCGAAATCTGCAATTGATACGTTTGTCCTGCAACAAGAACATTCGGCTGGCAAAATTCCTGGGCTGGATTTCCGCTCGCAAGATTATAGCCGCAAGGTACCGTTCCCGCTTGCGCCTGTTGACCGAAACCCAAACTGGAGCCACCGCCAAAATTATAATTGCAACAAACTTCAACACCCGGGCAACTTGTGGTTACATTCCACAAACACCAATCAAATTCGGTTGTAGGAAATGTTGGCATACAAGTCCAACAGAATAATCCGGTTTGTAAAACGGTAAACTGAATGAACATGTCCTGTTGAGTCGGATTCGCGAAACAACTTGGTGTTTGTCCCGACGAACCGTATTGCGTCATGCTCGCTTGATTGTATGCATTTTCATTGCAAAGGATAATCGGTGTACTGCAGAATTGTCCGCCGGTAGGAGGGGGAATGATTGAGTTGACACAAAACTGAAAAGTGCCATCATTGCCTGCATTCGATGCAATTCCAACCCACACTTGTGTCCCGACAGGAATTCCCCACGTGGCATTTACAGGCGCACTTCCGACAGCCGTGTTGCACAATTGGAGGATACCTCCGTTTGTCGGACAGCCTCCGAGATAAATTACAATTTCAGCATTGGTA
>CAYMZV010000227.1:0-7340 GCA_964394965.1 uncultured Chryseobacterium sp. | reverse complement strand
TTGAGCGGTGTTATCGGCGCCTTTGGAAAAGTTGTCTTGTAATACAACCGTTTCCTTTGCATTTTCCTGTGCTGATGAAGGATTGGATTCGAGCATTCCCAAAGCAAAGAGTCCTGCAAGAATCGTATTCAGGCGCGGACTGACTTTTTTGTTTTGTGTCACAACAAAAATCCGGTCCAGTTGTTTTTTGGTTAACCGTCCGCAGAATTTTCCATCGAGTTTTTCCACAATGCGGATGACTTCATCGTCTGTCAATTTGCTGAAGTCAATCACGTTTTTTTCACAATGACTACAATACAAACCCACTTCATGACGCTTCATTGCTGAAAGGTTTTCACTGCAGGGTTTTTCGATTTTGAGAAGGAATGAGTTGCTTTTCATGGCAGGAATATGACATTCTTAAAGTTAGGGAAGATTCAATTGCACTTGGGATGCAGGGATTGCCCGATTTCCACATCAGATCATTAACTTTCGCAAATGTTTACCACAATAAATCACAAAGGGGAAATTTACAAAACGGATTTGTCGCAACCGATTGATATTTCCATTCCCATGTCGGATCACAGCGCGCGTGCCTGGTACGTGGATGCGATGCGCATTGAAGCCGTGCGCAATGGCGATTGGGTGGGTGAAGTGAAAAGCGGAGGCTCCGTCAATTTCAGGAATATCTTTTTCAATCCGCACGGACATGGTACGCATACGGAATGCGTGGGACATATTTCTCCGGAGATTGAAAGTGTCAATAAAAACCTGAAGCGTTTTTTTTTCATTGCTGAACTCATCAGTGTTTTGCCGGAACAATTGACGAACGGCGATTTTGTGATTACGCGAAAGCAACTTGAAAATTCGCTCGCAGGAAAAAATCCCGAAGCCGTTGTGCTTCGCACGATTGACAATTCCGAAAGGAAATTGGGAATGAATTGGTCGAATACGAATCCACCGTATTTAACCGAGGATGCGGCAAAATTCCTTGCCGAAAAAAATGTGGATCATTTATTATTGGATCTCCCTTCGGTGGATCGCGAAGTGGATGACGGAAAATTATTGGCGCACCGTGCATTCTGGGAATATCCCCACAATACAAAATTCCATCGCACAATCACTGAGTTCATTTACGTTCCGAATTCCGTTTTTGACGGTGCTTATCTCTTGAATCTGCAAACGGCACCTTTTGAAAATGACGCTTCCCCAAGCCGTCCGGTTCTTTTCAGGATTGTTTCCTGAAAAAACGCAAACAAAAAAGTCCCCCGCATGAACGGGAGACTTTTCAATTGGACTTTACAACAACTTACTTTTTGCATTCACAGCTGCATGCATTGTTTGTGCATTGTTCACTGCAAACAGTGCAAGAACAATTGCAGCATTTGGCGGCTGTCGAACTTTTTGCGGAAGAATTATTTCCGGTGTAGGCAACTGCGCCGATTACCATCAGGGCAGCAGCAACACTTAAAATGACTTTTTTCATTTTTATGGATTTTAATCCCGAACCTCGGGAATGAATAATTGATTGGATTGATAAAATGTGAAATGAATCAAACCATTTCGGGCGGACGCCAGCAATCGGAAGAATAATTGGAAATGAAATCGGGAGATGAAAACCCCGACAGCATTTTTGTTTCGGTACTGATTTTACCGAGGGAAATGGAAGAGTTGAAAAAACAAAAGCAAGTGCAGCAACCCTGACAAATTACACAAGCGGAGCCTTTGCAGGAGTTGCATTTTTTCAATGGCATTTTCTTTTCCATTTGCAGGCAGCATTTCCCATTGCATTTCCCATTGGAAGAAATGGACGAATACGCCAATCTCAAAGCCGGTGCTGATGAAAGGAGAAAAATAAAAAAGGCAAAAAGGACTGCGAACTTTTTCATTGTAATAAAGTTATGCAAAGCACTTGCCAAAGTCAATGATTGAAATCAATCTCCTGTTAAAGAAGACTAATATTGTTTTGCTTTTTTGAAATTGGTCCACGCTTCAGCGAGTTTGAATAGCTGGCGGCCCGTTTTGTCATAAGTTGCTATCAACTCATTTATAAGATCAGGGTTAATGTCATAAATGTCTTTTGACTGTTCCAGACTTACAATGGTTTCATTGGATTCTGCCATTGCATCATCCAGATATTTTTGAAATCCGGCTTTCTGTTGCCGCTTTGCATAACCTTCTGCAATAAGCCTGGGTATGGCTTTTGATGATCGACTGAGTTGATCTTTTAAATCATCTTTTTCGCACGCGGGTAATGCGGGAATAATTTCCTTCATCACAATGAGCATTGCTTCATACGAATTTTGATAAACAAATAAATCGCGAAAACTTTTGATTGGGGTTGGATTTGAATCGGGTTTCATTTCACTTTTTTTGTTCGCACAAAAGTGAGAGGGTTATTCAACCTAACCTTAGTTTAACCAATTACAAACGGATATAAATACTTGAAAGTTTTTCATACAACCGAAATCTTCTTACCACACTTTACCGAAACCAAACATCCACCCTGGTTTCTTTTCCTTTACCGCAGGTTAGGGTAATGAAGCCGGGGTGGTGAGGGGGTTAGGTGATTTGTGAATAAGGTGACAAACATTCAATTCCTCTCCACCCAATCCAAAACATAAGCGGCCACTTGCTCCCAACCTTCTTGTGCAATGATGTAATGTGTGCGTCCCTGAAATTCCTTGAAATTCGTTATTGAACTTTGATCGCTGTATTTTTTGAAATTGGAGTGATTGAGTGAGGCGGGAATGATGTGGTCTTCGCTTCCGGCAATGAACAATAACGGCGCGTGCGATTTGCTGAAATCGATTTTCGCTTCGTTCGTCAATGCCGCGGAAGCAACACGGCGAGATTCGGGAACGACTGCGGTATCATAAATTTTCCGTTGCAAGGTCGGCTCGAATCCATTGACAAAAGCGTAACGGAAAGTTTCGAACGACATCATGTACGGGGAATTCTTGGAGACAAAAGGTGAAATAGCTTTCCAATTTGATTTCAGGAATGAACTTTTTGTGGTAATCACACCTTTCGGCGGAGCGGAATCAATGGCGACTCCGCAATGACCTAATCCACGCTGCAATAAAAGTTGTACTATAAGACCACCCATTGAGTGACCGATGAGAATCGGTTTTGCGGCCAGTGTTTTTATGAAACCTTCGTAATGGTCAACGATTTGTCCCAATCTCAATTTGGCGATTTCAGGATTGGGATGTTCCTTGCGCAATTGTTCGGCGGATTTATTTTTCATCGGCCAAGCTGGAGCGTGGCAAAAAAATCCCTGTGTCGAAAACCATTCTGCCCAACCTTTCCAGCAATCATTGGTAACATACATTCCATGAATGAAGACGACAGGTTTTTTCTCGGACATGAGTGATAATTTTTGTGAAAGGTAATGAATACGAATCAGTGATTGTTGATTGGATAATTGTCGATTGCCGGTTTGCAGTCGGGAATTATTTTCCAATGACTATTTTTACATCATGAATCTCGAGGATCTCCGTGAATATTGCATTGCAAAACCGGGCGTGGAAGAAACCACTCCATTCGGTCCGGAGACTCTTGTTTTCAAGGTGATGGGAAAGGCTTTCCTGCTGACGGGATTTGAAAACAAGCCGATCCAGTTCAATGTAAAATGCGATCCGGAAAAAGCGGTTGAGTTGCGGGAACGTTATGATTGTGTGAAGCCGGGTTATCACATGAATAAAAAACATTGGAATACAATTGTGGTGGATGGTTCCGTGAATTTCAAATTGGTGAAGGAGTGGATTGACCATTCATACGATTTGGTGGTGGAAGGATTGCCGAAAATTGAAAAGGCAAGATTGGCGAAGAAAAAATAGCCGCAGATTCTGCAGATTTCCGCCGATTAAAAAAATACCGCTAAGAAATCTGCGCATGGAAATCTGCGAAAATCTGTGAAATCTGTGGCTAACTTTGTCCCCAAATAAAACTGTCTCCAATGAAAACCATTCTCCGTTATTTCGCGCAAGGATTGATTGTTTTGGTTCCCGTTACCATCACCGCATTATTGTTGTACAAAGGATACAGTTGGTTCCATGGATTGTTTTCGGGTGTTGATGTGCTGGTCAACCATTATGTTGATCCGTTCATTTATCTCTTGGCGGTTTTGGTGTTTGTATTTCTTGTAGGGATGTTCGCATCCAACGTGATTGCACGGTTTTTCATTGATGAAGCGGGAAAGATTTTGGAAAAGACGCCTGTCATCAAAACCATTTTTACTCCGCTGAAAGATTTCACTTCCGCTTTTTTCGGAAGCAACAAGCGATTCAATCATCCCGTACTTGTGATTACAAATAAGCAAACCGGGATTCGCGAAATCGGATTCATTACCGATGAGGATTTGTCGCAACTCGGAATCGAAAAGGAATTTGTCGCCGTTTATTTTCCCATGTCGTACACCATTTCCGGAAGGCTGCTCATTGTCCCGCGCGAAAATATCCAGGCCTTGAATGTCCCCGCCTCCGAAGCCATGAAATTCGTCGTTTCGGGAGGCGTTTCTGACGTCGATTAATCCACAAACAAGAATTTTGGCGTAACTTTTGACTTGTAAAAACGAACAAGTTGGAAGGTTGTAAAGTTGAAAGGCTGTAATGTTTTATCATATCGATAAACGCTGGGCTTTCCAATTTTCAAACATTCCAACTTTAAAACTCAATAATCATGAAAAAATCTTTTCTCCTGTTGATCACGCCGCTTTTCGCATTCGCAATTCAAGCGCAAAATGTAAAAATAAAAGTGGAGGAAAAATCCGAAAATATCGGAGGCGGTTCACACAACTGTCTTGTCGTAACCATTTATGATGCAAAACCCGACGACATCAAGAAGGAATGGAAATCGGAGATGAAGGATTACAATGCGAAAGTGACTTCCGGTGACGAGATTGTTGCCGACAATGCACTCATCAAGGACATCAGTGCGAATACATGTGATGTGTATGCGAAAACAGAGAAGGGAAGTGCGGATAATGAAACCGTGTTTACAGTCGGATTCCTGCTCGGTGAAACCTGGTTGACTTCTTCGGCGAATCCGGCATCTTATAAGGCGGCTGAAAAAATCGTAAAGGATTTCGCGACGAAAATGACCAAGGAAGCCATTGCGGATATTGTTGCAGCCGAACAGAAAAAAATGGACAATCTCAACAGCGACCAAAAAGATCTCGAGAAGAAAAATAAAAGCCTGAACGACGATATTGTCAGTTACCAGAAAAAAATAGACCAGGCAAAATCCGATATCAAGGACAACGAAGACGCACAGTCAAAACAGAAAGCGGCGATTGATGCGCAGCAAAAAGTGTTGGATGCCGCGAAGGCGAGACAGAATTCGGTAGAGTGAGTGATTGGTGGTTCAGTTAATTGGGTTTAATGAGGTAATGAAGGCAAAAGCGTTGTTAAATCGTGATTTCCTTTTCCCCGATTAACCCAATCACCGATTCACTTTTTCTTTTTATTATCTCTACCTTTGCCTCTCATTTTCACTGTACGAATATGCAAATGCAGACTCTTATTGAAGGTTTTCCAATGCAACTCGAAGATGCACTTCGTATCGGGAAATCTGCGCAACTGTCAAAACCGAAAAACGAGATCGGGAATGTATTGATTTCCGGATTGGGCGGTTCTGGAATTGGCGGAACGATTGTTTCCGAATTGGCATTTGGTGTTTGTCACGTCCCGGTTTCCGTTACCAAAGGATATTTCATTCCGGAATTTGTCAATGAAAATTCTTTGGTCATCATTTCCTCCTATTCGGGAAACACGGAAGAAACGCTTGCCTGCATGGAACAGGCGATTGCCAAAAAGGCGCATGTCATTTGCATCACCTCAGGCGGAAAAATTTCGGAACTCGCGAAAAAAAACAATCTTGATCAGATAAATATTCCGGGAGGAAATCCGCCACGCTCGTGTTTGGGATATTCCCTCGTTCAGCAAATCTGCATTTTCACGAAACTCGGATTGCTTCCGGATAAATCGGTTGCCGAGCTGGAAAATTCCATTGCGCTTTTGAAAAATGAACAGAATCCCATTCGCAAAGAGGCGGAACAGCTTGCGAACAAACTTTTCGGGAAAATGCCCGTTATCTATTGCACCACTAACAATGAGGGAATCGCAATTCGTTTCCGTCAGCAATTGAATGAGAATGCAAAAATCCTTTGCTGGCATCATGTCATTCCCGAAATGAATCACAATGAACTTGTAGGTTGGGCCGGCGGGAATGATGAAATTTCCGTTGTTCTTTTCCGCGATCAGGACGAATACGAACGGAACAATTACCGCATCAACATCAACAAGGAAATCATTTCAAAAATCACTCCGCATTTCACCGAAGTTTTTTCCAAGGGAAAATCACCTATCGAAAAATCAATTTACCTGATTCATCTCGGCGATTGGGCTTCACTTTATCTCGCCAATCTCCGTGGTGTTGATTCCATTGAAGTGAATGTGATCAATTTTCTCAAGGGAGAACTTTCAAAAAAGTGACAAGTGGCAAATGACAGGTGACAAGTTTTTCACCTGCCACCTGCCACTTGCCATCTGCCACAATTTCAATGAACAAGATTCTCTTTCACGATATAGGCCTCATCGATTACAAAGTCTGTTGGGACTTGCAGGAGAATTATTTCAAATCCATTACCGATCAGAAAATCCGCAACCGTGATTTGCCCGTGGAAGAGCAGGTGCAAACACAAAGCCATTTGATTTTTTGCGAGCATCCGCACGTGTATACGTTGGGAAAAAGCGGTGATGAACACAATCTTCTTGCGAATGAAGACCAACTGAAGGAAATGGATGCAACCTATTATAAAATAAACCGTGGCGGGGATATCACTTATCATGGCCCCGGGCAATTGGTGGGTTATCCGATTCTGGATCTTGATAATTTTTTCACCGACATCCATAAATATTTAAGGTTGCTCGAAGAGATCATCATCCTGACCATTGCAGAGTATGGATTGAAAGGCGAGCGTTATCCCGGTTACACAGGAGTATGGCTCGATCCGAGTGACCCGGTGAAAGCGCGCAAGATCTGTGCGATGGGTGTACGCAGCAGCAGGTGGGTGACCATGCACGGGTGGGCGTTGAACGTGAATTCTGACCTGAATTATTTTTCGAAAATTGTTCCGTGTGGAATTACCGATAAGGCGGTGACGTCGATTGAAAAGGAATTGGGACGGAAAGTGGATATGCAGGAAGTGAAAGAGAAATTGAAAAGGCATTTTGCAAATCAGTTTGAATGTTTGCTGGTGAATGAAAAGGCGCATGTATAACCATTGCGTTTTCTTTTCGTTTAACCTGTTACCAGTAGTCCCAGCATGAAAAAACTTTTCACGCGTCTCGGCCAAT
>CAYMZV010000226.1:0-7349 GCA_964394965.1 uncultured Chryseobacterium sp. | reverse complement strand
TTCACTCCGCAACCTGAGAACGATTTTCATCGTCACTTTTTTCCTCACGTTCGGATTCACCTTTTTCACGCAATTCATACAACTGTTTCTCGGCGCCAAATTCAACTTTTCACCGTCGGGAGTGGGAACGGTTTTCGCCTATGTGGGAATATGGATTGCGATTACGCAAGGTGTGCTGATACGGATTTTTGCAAAACGGTTTTCACCGAAACAGATCATCAGTCTCTCTTCATTTCTTCTTGGAATAACTTTGTTGCTGTTGGTTTTGCCGAATGAAAAATGGATACTGTTTTGGATTTTCCCATTCGTCGCGATTTTCCAGGGGCTGATAGGTCCGAATTCCATGACTATCATTTCCGCGCAAGCGGGACCGGAAGCGCAAGGGGAAATTCTCGGCATCAACCAATCCGTTCAGTCGCTTGCGCAGGCCATTCCGCCGATCATTGCGGGATACATTGTGAGCATAAAAATCGAGCTGCCGATTTTGGTTGCTGGAGGCTGTACTGTTCTTGCAGGAATTGTTTTTGTTGTTTTCTTCAAGCAGAAAAACACTCCGGAATTCCGTGAAGAGTAGAAGAAGAAAATGTTGCTGAATAGCCCTGATAGGAATGGAAAGCCCGCAGCGCAGCGAGGACTTGGAATGGATAGCAGGATGAATGTTTGTGAAAAAGAAAATGTTCCGCTTCCAACCAACGATCAAAAAATAATCTCCCTTATTTTTCTTTCATGATATTTCCTGCGCCGTCAGTATTCCTGTTCAACATCACCGGATTTCCCCTGTAGGAAATGGTTGATGCACCGTTTGCATTTGCATCAAGCGAACTGTCGGCCTGAATGGTTGCGTTCGATGCGCCTTCCGCCTTTACATCGGCAATGGCTGCAGAAAATTTATCGGCGTTGAGTGTTGATGCACCATCCACTTCAACGGTAAAACGATTGGTTGTTCCACCGATATCGGCTGTTGATGCGCCTTCCATATTTATAAAAACCGTTTTCATGTAAATCGTTCCACGGAAAGAAGATGCGCCGGAAAGGTCGAGATGGAAATCGGTGCCGTTGAGCGCAGAAAGCAAATCGAGTTGACACGCACCTTCCAAATTTGCAGCCTCGAGAGCGGGGCTTTGCAAATGGATTTTGAGTGAACTGTTGATATTGTTCGTTTCGCCTTTCAATGAAATTTCCAAGGTTCCGTTATTCACTTCCGTTTTTATTTTTCCCATCAGGTCATCGGGCGCTTCCACAATCAGCGATGTTGAATTTCCGGAAGTGTAATCGATTTCAAAAGCGCTTTCGGCATGTATGCGGGAGAATGCTGCAACCTGGCGTGTTTCTTTCACTTCAGGTCCGTGTTTGGTAATGGCGGCGCAAGAGGAAAAAAGGGCGACGGCGATAAGAGGCAATGACAGTTTGTAAAGAAATGTTTTCATGGCGTTTAGGAATTGGAAAATGGTTTGTACCTGCGTAGGACGTGCGAGCAGGTGAAAAGTTACAGGAAGAAAAAATCAATTGCCTTTTTACATTGGCAATCTGTATCTCATTTCCCTTTTCACCTGTCCCTTGCCGCTTGTCACTCCATATCACAAGCCCATCACCACCTCTTCCGGATCTTTTCCATCGAACAGAAGTTTCAACGGATTTTCCAAAAGCTGTTTTACGCTGACAAGGAAACTCACCGATTCTTTTCCATCAATGATCCGGTGATCGTAACTCAATGCAACGTACATCATCGGACGGATCACGACTTTTCCATCAATGGCAACCGGACGGTCGACGACGTTGTGCATGCCGAGAATGGCGGCTTGTGGCGGATTCAAAATGGGAGTGCTCATCAACGAACCGAAAACACCTCCGTTGGTAATCGTAAAAGTTCCGCCACTCATATCGTTGATCGTGATTTTATTGTCGCGTGCCAGAATTGCAAGGCGCTTGATTTCCTTTTCGATATCGGCCAATCCCATTGTTTCGGCATTGCGCACAACGGGAACCACCAAACCTTTCGGTGCGCTCACGGCAATTCCGATATCGCAGTAATCGTGAAAAATGAATTCATCGCCATCAATGGATGCATTCACCGCCGGAAATTTCTGCAGCGATTCGCAAACCGCTTTTGTAAAAAATGACATGAAGCCAATGTTCACCCCGAATTTTTCCTTGAACGCATCCTTGTATTTGGCACGAAGGTGATTGATCTCGCTCATGTCCACTTCATTGAACGTGGTCAGCATGGCGGTTTCCTGTTTCACTGCAACAAGACGCTGTGCCAATTTTTTCCGCAAAGGCGACATCTTTTCGCGGCGTTCATTTCTTTTTCCGCTGGAATTGTTTTTCGGGGAAGAAATTGGTTGCTGTTTGCCGTTTGTTGTTTGCTGTTCGCTTTTTGCCGTTTCCTTTTTTTCGGATTTTTTTTCAGCTCCGTTTTCAGGATGTTCTTCCGGCACATTTTCACTTGCATTCACGACATCCGCTTGCGTAATGCGCCCGTTTTTTCCTGTGCCGTTTATTTTTTCCGCAGGAATATTTTTTTCTTCCATCAGCTTTTTTGCAGTGGGCGAAGGAAAGCCGGTTGCATAATTGGTTGATTCGGAATTTTCCTGTTTGGCGGTTGATTTTGTTTCAACTTTCGAATCCTGAATCTTGATTTTCTGCTCTGTCTTTTTTGAGTCAGGTGCTTTTGCACCCGTATCAATTCGACAAACGACATCACCGACTTTTGCAGGTCCTTCCTTTACAAGAATTTTTATTGCGCCCGCTTCTTCCGCATTGAGTGTAAGCGTTGCCTTGTCGGATTCAATTTCGCAGAGTTCCTGATCTTTTTCCACTACATCTCCATCCACAACAATCCAGCGGCTGATGTTGACTTCGGTGATGGATTCGCCAGGAGAGGGAACTTTCAAATCGATGATGGCCATAATGAGAGAGTTTGTGTGTTATGTGATGGCTGACGGTAGTCAGTTGTGTAAAATCAGGTTGTGGTATTTTTCGAATCGGTGGTAGGAAAAAGCGTATCAACTATTTTTTTCTGTTCGGCGGCATGCGCTTTTGAAAATCCGGTCGCTGGACTTGCAGCTTCATGTCGTCCGATGAATTTCAATTCCAGTTCGCGCGAGTGCATGTATATGAAACTCCACGGTCCCATATTTTCCGGTTCTTCCTGCACCCAGAAATATTCCGTTGCGCCGGAATATTTTTCCAGAATTTCATTGAGTTGTGTCTGTGGAAACGGATAAAGCTGTTCAATGCGAACGATGGCCGTATCCGTATTCCGGATTTTATCGCGTTGCTCTGACAAATCGTAAAATATTTTTCCGGAACAGAACGCGATTTTTTTCACTGTCGATGGATTTGCCTTTTCATCGTCTAGAACTTCGCGGAAATTCTTTTGTGTGAAATCTTCCAATTTTGAAACACAACTCGGGTAACGCAGCAATTTTTTCGGAGTGAAACAGATCAATGGTTTCCTGAAATCGCGTTTCAATTGCCGACGCAAGGCATGAAACTGTTGCGCAGGAGTTGTTGCATTGATGACTTGGATATTGTTTTCCGCGCATTGCTGTAAAAAACGTTCTATACGCGCGGAAGAATGTTCCGGACCTTGGCCTTCATATCCGTGTGGAAGCAACAAAACGATTCCGTTCAACCGTCTCCATTTATATTCCGCACAAACCAGGAACTGATCGATGATGATTTGCGCCCCGTTGAAAAAATCGCCAAACTGCGCTTCCCAAATCGTCAATGTTTCGGGAGACGCCATGGCATAACCGTATTCGAATCCGAGCACACCGTATTCGGAAAGATGCGAATTGTAAATGTCGAGTCGTGGCTGATTTTCCCTGATGTGATTCAACGGGATGTATTCTTCCTCGGAATCTTCCACCGTGACAACTGCATGGCGATGTGAAAAAGTTCCACGCTCCACATCCTGTCCGCTGAAACGAACCTGATGACCTTCATCAATCAGTGTTGCATAAGCCAATAATTCCCCCATCGCCCAATCGTAGGAATCCTTCTCGATCATTGCCTGACGTTCGCGGAAAATATTTTCAATCTTGGAAAAGAATTTTTTATCGGAAGGAAGTTGAGTTGTTTTTTTTGCCAGATCAAGGAAGACATTTGCATCGACTGATGTTTTCGGAGACACTTCGAAATCCGCATCTGTTGCACGACGCAAGCCTTCCCATTGCCCGTTCAGGAAATTCCCGACTTTTATCTTGTCGACCGTTTTCGATTCATTCAGTTTTTCCTGCAGGAGATTCTTGAAACCGATTTCCATTTCCTTTGCAAGCGCAGCTTCTATCTCGCCGTGTTCCGAAAGTTTTTGGATATAAATTTCCCTCGGATTCGGATGTGCGGCAATTGCCTTGTACAAAACAGGCTGTGTAAAACGCGGTTCATCACCTTCGTTGTGTCCGTATTTCCTATAACCGAGCAAGTCAATGAAAACATCGCGTTCAAATTCCTGGCGGAAATCAATGGCGAGTTGCGAAACGAATGCAACCGCTTCCACATCGTCCGCATTCACATGGAAAACAGGAGCGAGCACAACCTTTGCAACATCGGTACAATAAACCGATGAACGGCCGTCAATATAATTGGTCGTGAATCCAAGTTGGTTATTGACAACGATGTGAATGGTTCCTCCCGTCTTGAATCCGGCGAGTTGCGACATCTGGATCACTTCGTAAAGAATCCCCTGACCTGAAATTGCAGCATCGCCATGAATCAGAATCGGGCAGACTTTTTTGAAATCACTGTTGTGAATGTGATCGATCTTTGCCCGTGAAATCCCTTCCACAACCGAATTCACCGCTTCGAGATGAGAGGGATTTGCAGTGAGGCTGATGTGGATTTTATTCCCTTTCGCTGAAATCCTGTCGCTGCTGAAACCCAAATGGTATTTCACATCACCGTCAAACAGCGAATCTTCGGAAGGTGTCCCTTCGAATTCCTCAAAAACATCTTCGTACGATTTGTGCATGATGTTGGTGAGTACACTCAATCTTCCCCGATGCGACATGCCGATTACATAATCCGAAATCCCCATTTCAGAACCGTGTTCGATGAGCATGTCCATTCCCGGAATCAGTGTTTCGCCGCCTTCCAATGAAAATCTTTTTTGCCCGACGAATTTTGTGTGCAGGAAATTCTCGAAGACAACCGCCTCATTCAATTTCTGCAAAATGTTTTTTTTCTCGCCAATGGAAAAATCGGGAGTGTTGCGCGTTTTTTCCATTCTTTTCTGCAGCCACTCCAACACTTCCGGGCGACGCATGTACATATATTCGACTCCTATGTTTGAACAATAGGTTTGTTTCAAATGTGCAAGTATGTCGCTGAGTTTTGCATTTCCGATTCCGATCAATGAGCCCGCATGGAAAACGGTGTCGAGATCGCTTTTTTCCAAACCGAAATTTTCAATGTCGAGTGTAGGTGTATACACGCGTCGCTCACGAACAGGATTCGTATGTGTGAACAAATGTCCGCGCGCACGGTAACCATTGATGAGATTGACGACACAGAATTCCTTTGAAATGGATGAAGGGATGGCATCTTCCTCAAAATTCGTTCTTGCGAACTCAAACCCCTCGAAGAATTGTTTCCACGATTCATCAACGGAATTTTTATCGGATTGGTACTGCCTGTAAAGATCCTCTACCGCGCCGATCTCTGCATTGCCAAGATAAGTTGTTGTTTCCATTTTTTCTTTTGCAAACTTCGTGATGAAAATGTACTGCAAAGTTACATGGAAATGATTAAGGAAATGTTACACTATTCCTTGTATTTCCTGCGGAAAAACGCCTTTTGAAGCGACCGTATGATGAGCATTTCCGCCACTTTCGAATCAAAAGACCGCTCGGGTGCCGTAGCGAGCAATTCGCGGATTTTTGTTTCGCGGATATCCACACGGTAAAGCAAACGGTAAAACTGTTCCGATCCGGGTCCTCCGGTTTTTGCAAGGAGTTGCGCTATCACATCACGCAAGTCAAAAACATCACCGTAAATTTTTCCCGAAAGCCGAACATCAATTCCCGAAGTGATGAAATCATTTTCCAGCAATTGAATCGCATCGGGAAGCAATGATTCCACAAGATCATTTTGTTCGAGCGAAAAATTCGGAGTTGATGGGAAATTGTCTTCCATGGTTGATTCGAAATTCAAGCATTCAATTTCTCATTCGACAAACGGTCTTGCCCGAGTTGTTTTTCAAATTATCCGAATCATTTTCTCTTGAACCGCAATCGCTCCACGACACGGTTGTTCATGATATGTTCGTTGATGATTTCATCGACATCATTCAATTCCACGCCGACATAAAAAACCCCATCGGGATAGACTGCAACGGTTTGTCCGAAATCGCAAATGTCAAGGCATCCCGCTTTTTGTGCGCGTACACGGATGGGCAATTTTTTCTCTTTCAATTTCAACTTGAATGCGTCGACGATTTCCATTCCGTGTTTTTCGCCGCAACTTTTCCGCGGTGCACCTTCCGCGCGTTGATTGGTGCAAATGAAAATATGTTTGTCGTAAATCAGCTCCATGTGCAAATTTACACAATGAGACGTTATATATTTGCAGACAAAATCCCCAATGAAGATATTGATCACAGGCGCATCCGGACTCGTGGGTTCCCATCTGACAGATTTCCTGATTGGGAAAGGACATGAAGTGGCGCATCTCGGAAGAAAAAAAAACACTTCGGGAAAAACTTCAACTTACACGTGGGATTTGGAAAACGGAACGGTCGATACCGATGCCATTCATTGGGCGGAAGCGATCATTCATCTTGCGGGCGCGAATATCGGCGATGGGCGTTGGAGTGAGGCAAGGAAAAAGGAAATTATTGACAGCAGGGTGAAAGGACCGCAGTTGCTTTCGAAAGTTCTCCGTCACGAAAAAAACATTCCAAAGGTTTTTGTGTCTGCATCGGGAGAAGGTTGGTATGGAAAAGAAATTACGGAAACGGTTTTCAAGGAAAATGATGCACCGGGAAAAGATTTCCTCAGCGAAGTCTGCAAGAAATGGGAAGGTGCC
This sequence comes from uncultured Chryseobacterium sp., assembly GCA_964394965.1. Taxonomy (GTDB): domain Bacteria; phylum Bacteroidota; class Bacteroidia; order Palsa-965; family Palsa-965. Next base: position 320 of record CAYMZV010000226.1, on the reverse strand, counting down.
GCCGACTTGATGGAGGAGATAGGCATGCGGACAGTGAAGTTGCGGATCGGTGTTGTGCTTGCGAAGGAAGGAGGTGCATTGCCAAGACTTTGCGGTCCGGTGAAATGGTGTGTCGGTTCGCCACTCGCTTCGGGAAAACAATGGATGCCATGGATTCACATTGACGATTTGTGCGCATTGTTCCTGAAAGCGGTCGAAGATGAAAAGATGGAAGGTGTTTACAATGCATCAGCATCGGAACATTCCACGAACAAGGATTTTGTGAAAACAATCGGGAAGGTTTTGCATCGTCCTGTTTTTTTCCCGCGCGTTCCGGAATT
>CAYMZV010000225.1:0-7351 GCA_964394965.1 uncultured Chryseobacterium sp. | reverse complement strand
AGTGCGGCACCTTTTTTTGTAATGGTGATGGTTCCGACGTTATCGCTTTTGAATGTTGCGGATGTTTTCGGAGGAAAGGAAATTGTTCCTGAAATGCTTTTCAGTTCACCGGTATTGCTGTAGATGAATCCATCGAAATCAATTTCGCCGCCTTGTGCCGTCACCACTTTCTGTATGGAGTCGAGTTGCGCCTTGTTGGTTTTGTTGGTAATGACAATCACCATCTTCCCCTTGTCGGTTGAAATAGCATGTGCGGGTTGGGAAATGAAAAATAAGATCATGAAAAGGAAAATCGATGATAAGAGTGTGGTTGGTTTCATGTGATTGTTTTTAGTTGGTGTGCAATTTAGAAATAAAAGGTAAGAAAGTTTTTTCGGGTTGTTCCATTCCCGTGGATTAATGATTATGCTTTTGTCAACTGATGGTTTGCATTGAACTTGATTCTTCCGGCATCCATCAATTGCCGCAGCACATACGTGATTTCTTCCTGCGGAATATCTGAAAATGATTCGGCAATCTCTTTTGCCTTTTTGGGTTGGGTGGAAATCAGTTCGACAATTTTTTTTGCTGTTCCTTCGCGGTCTGTTTTTTTATTCCTGTTTTCCTTTTTCCTGCACACATCACACCGTCCGCAATCCGCCACATCCGATTCGCCGAAGTAGGAGAGGAGCCGCGCTTGACGGCACACTTTTTCATCCACTACGAATTCCTTCATAGCTTCCATTCTTGTCGCCGCCAATTTTTTCCGTTCGGCAAGGTGTTCGGGTGAAATGTAAAGTGTTTTCGCATCCACACGCGAAGAAATGAAAGTGAGGACAGGCCTGTCGTTTTGCGGAATGTAATTCAGTAAATCCAATTTCTCAAGCTCTTTCAGCAAACTGATCACTTCGTCTTCGGAAATGTTCAACCGCCGCGCAATGTCCTTTTCCTTTATGCGCACATACTCGTCAAACAGTCCCGCATACATGCGCAAAACCGTTTTCAGGATATTTTCATAGGAAGGATTCGCAACTTCAAACTGATAAAGCGTTTCATTGCTTGCGGTCATCTTCATCCGTCCCGGTGTATAAACCGCATCGCTCACGGCAATATAATTTTCGCGTTCGAGGAATTTCAAGCTGTTGAAGACAACCAGCGGATCCAATTTGTAAGTGCTGCACAATTTCTGCTGATCGAAAATCACGGTCATTCCTTCTCCCGCCCCAATTGGAATTTCATACATGTTCGCCAATCCCTGATAGGTTCTGCGGATTTCCTCGAGTGAAGGAAACGATGATTCGAAGTTTTTTTTCAGATCCTCAATATCATTGGTGTTCCAATATAAAATCGCTCCCGCCGGATTTCCATCACGTCCTGCACGACCGGCTTCCTGAAAATAGGCTTCGGGTGTATCGGGCAAATCCAAATGCACAACAAAACGCACATCGGGTTTGTCGATTCCCATTCCGAAAGCATTTGTTGCGACAATCACTTTTGCCTGTCCGCTCAACCATTGCTGTTGACGCAAATTCCGTTCCTGTGCATTCAATCCTGCGTGATAAAAAGTGGATTGTATTCCGTTGCGGAAAAGGAAGTTGGCAATCTCCTGAGTCTTTTTCCTGCTGCGCGCATAAACAATTCCACTGCCGGTTGATTGTTGCGAAAGTTTCAGGACAGGAGAAAGTTTGTCTTCCGTTTTTTTTACGTTGTAGGAAAGATTGTTTCTTGCAAAACTCGTACGGAAAACATTTTTTTTCCTGAACAATAATTTTTCCTGAATGTCATCCACAACTTTTGCGGTTGCGGTTGCAGTCAAGGCAAGAACAGGAACATTCGGGCACAATTCTTTCAATTCAGCAACCTGCAAATACGGTGGACGGAAATCGTAACCCCATTGGGAAATGCAATGCGCTTCATCCACTGCAATCAAGCTCACATTCATTTTCGAAATGCGCACGCGCGCCAATTCCGTTTGCAAACGCTCGGGTGATAAATAAAGGAATTTGATTTTTCCGTAAACACAATTGTCGAATGCAATATCCAATTCACGTTTCCGCATGGCGGAAGTCACTGCAATGGCAGGAATGCCACGACGCTTCAGGTTATCCACCTGATCATGCATGAGCGCGATGAGCGGGGAAACGACCACACAGATTCCATCCTTGCACAAGGCAGGCACCTGAAAACAAATTGATTTTCCCCCGCCGGTCGGCAACAACGCAAGCGTATCCTTTCCATCCAACACGCTCTGGATGATATCTTCCTGCAACGGACGGAAATCATCAAAGCCCCAATATTGATTCAGGATGGATTTAGGAGAGTGCATTGAATTACAAAGGTAGGGGGGAAAAATTCAAGAATTCAATGATTTGATATTTGAAGAGGCGAAAATTATTTTTTCAAGGGAATAATACAGGAATCAACAGTTGTTTTTTCGCGTTTTGCAATTTCGGATTTTGTTTTTCCACCGTAAAACGTTGTGATCTTTCTGACCTGCCGTATTTCAAAAACATGATCGTTGTTTTTATCGGTCAGTTGATGTGAAATGGATCTTTCGATCGTATCTCCACGTTTCAGGAAATCATAATTATCCGAGCTGTCGCAGATGTAGGAATCATTTCTCGCTTCGTACAGCAAATTCATTTTGATATCCTTCAAGTTGAAAATCCGATAATCGTCATGACATTCTCCCATACGGTCAATGGAACTTTCTGAAATCATGTCCGATAAACCATCGCCATTCAAATCGCGTATGTCGTTTTTGGAAAAGACACCGCACGTTGTACAAAAAATCATTTTCGCATTTTTTCCGCAACTGAACAGCATCAGCAGATTGGAACCATCGCCGGAAGAAGGCAATCCGTAAGCTTCAATCCAAACCAATGTCTGCGTGCTGTTCTTATCCGTGAAATGTCCGTTTACCAAAAACATATTGGATGTGTCGGCAGTCTCGAATACTCCAATCTCACTGCGGGCTTCCTCGATAAAATGCGAGATGATTTTTTTATTTCCCAATTCCTCACAGGAAACACTGTCGTCACCATCATCCTTTGAATAATCATCTTCCATTATGGAATCCCTGTTTTTTGCGATAACCGAATCGGAGGAAATCATCTTGTGATTTTCACTCGAAGGATTGCAGGAAAATACAAGCAAGAAAAGGAGAAGGGAATAAATCGTTTTCAAATACTCAATGGGTGAAAATCATTTTCTCAAAAAGTAAACACAACAGAAAACCGCCACACTTCATTTTTCCCTTCCGAACAAACAGGACGAAGCCACACTGGCATGGCGGAAACTGCGGCAATCATTTTTGCGGAAAAGGCTGTCGGCAATTTCTGATCGTCAACGGTAATTCCAACCGGTTTTAGACTTACACTGTCAATGGTAAACGTAACGGTGAAACTTTGTCCGTGGTAAAACGTTTTTTCTTCCGTCGTAAAATCCGTTTCAATGTGATGGGCGATGAATTCATTTTCAATCATGCTTCCTCCAAAATACCTGGGTCCGCAAATGAGAGAATGTACACGCAACGGATCCACAAACAATTCCTTGTGTGCATCGAAATCCAATTTCTGAACGAGCACACCGGTTGTATCGGAACTGAAATATTCCCAAACGCCAACGGGTTCACCATCTTTATATTGACCGGAAATATATTTTTTCCCGTAGCGCGTGTAACGGATGTACTCGCCGTTTTTTTCCTTTTTGGAATTGATGATGTATTTCTCATTCACTTTTCCGTCCCTGTAATGTGTGACAAAATGAGTGGTGTCCTGGGCGGAAATGAAAGTGGAAATGAAAAGGGTTGCGAGAAGCGAAAGAATGTTTTTCATGATGAGACTAAATTACAACAAAGGCGGACATTGTAAAGTTCCGCCTTTGTCAAAACAAAATTCATTCCAAATTAATTATCCTCACCGCACTGATCTTCCATGAAGGAATGTGTTTCCTCATGCCAATTGAAATCAGGGCTGTAACGGTTGGCTTCCCACCAGAATTCCCCGCGCTTGTTATCGTAATTGCCGATTTCATTCATCGTTTCGGAATCATACAATCTTCCGTTGATCATCGTGTAGTGCACGTATTGGCTGTTGTGAATATCATCCAACGGATTTTTATCGAGAACAATGATGTCGGCCAATTTTCCTGTTTCAATCGAACCGATGTCTTTGTCCATTCCAATGTATCCGGCACCGTTCATGGTTGCGCAACGGATTGCCTGCATGGGCGACATGCCACCCATTGCGAGCATCCACAATTCCCAATGCGCACCGAGCCCTTGCAATTGTCCGTGCGCACCTAGATTCACTTTCACTCCGGCATCCGCCAATTTTTTCACAGACTGTGAAACCAAAATGAATCCGTTCTGATATTCTTCGTCGGGAGTCATTACACGATGGCGTGAACGCGAATCGATTTCACCGCGGGGATAAAATTCGAGCAGTCTTTTATTTTCCCAAACGTTGGAATGCTCGTACCAATAACATTCGCCATTCATTGCACCGTAAGTTACAATGAGGGTAGGGGTGTAACCGGTTTCACTTGCCGCCCACAGTTTCACAACGTCGTCATAAACAGGAGCGACGGGAATGTTGTGTTCGATTCCTGTGTGACCATCGAGAATCATGGTCATGTTGTGATAGAAAAATGATCCGCCTTCCGGTACGACTTCCATTTTCAAATCCCTCGCTGCAGTGATTACCTGCTGACGCTGTTCGCGTCGAGGCTGGTTGTAACTCTTCACTGAAAATGCGCCACATGCCTGTGTACGGTAAACGGCAGAGCGTGCATCGTTGTAATTGTTGATCACCGCCTTGAAATCGCCTTCCGCTCCATAGAGAATCCATCCGGTTGAAAAAATCCTTGGGCCAACCATGTTTCCCGCTTTCACCGCTTCCGATTGTGAAAAAACCATTTCGGTATTGGAAGAAGGATCGTGCGTTGTCGTTACACCGAAAGCGAGATTCGCATAATAGCTCCATTGTTTTTGCGGCGACAATCCCTGACGGAAAGTTCCCATGTGCGAATGCACGTCAACCAATCCGGGCATGATCGTTTTTCCCTGGCAATCAATCACTTTTGCATCGGAAGGGATTTTCACATCACCGGTTTTTCCAACGGCGACAATCCTGTTTTCCGTTACCACCACAATCCCGTTTTCAATCACGGAATTATTTGCGTCAACGGTAATGATTCTTGCATTCGTAAAGGCAATTGTCCCTTTCGGTTTATCGCTGTTCAACACCAATCCGATTTTTATTCCCGTTGTATCCAATCCGGGAAGTGAATCGGGTGCGTTCAGAACGAAAGAAAAGGTTTTAGAAATTTCCCTTGAGAAATACCTGTCGCCCATTGTCCAATGCAATTTTTTACTGTCGGCACTCCAACCGAGACTTTGCCCCGCATCGCGTGTCACACAATTTTCAGGAACCGATCCCATATCTTTTCCGAGATCAAGCGATTTTCCGGAAGGGGGGAATGCACAAACATAAACCTTGAACAATTCGCGGAAAGCGATCCACTTGTTATCGGGACTCGGGACAATTTCAGTTGCGTATTTGGACGTTGCAACGGAGTGGCTGGATTTCTTTTCCAAATCGTACGCGCGCAATTCCTTGCTGTCACCATTATCGATGAAATAAAATATTTCCTTTCCATCGGAAGAGAAAGTCGATTTCTGCGCGCCTTCGTCAAAAAGGAAAGTTGCATTTCCTCCGGAAGCGGGCACCGTATAGATTCCAGGCTTCACACAGAATGCAAATCCCTGATGATCGTTGCCTGACTCTTTCCAAAATACAACCGTTTTCCCATCGGGAGAAAAAGACGGCATGCGGAAAATTCCTTTTTCCCTTGTGATTTTTGTCGGTGCAGCAGGCGCATTCACATTGATTGTCATGACTGCGCCCATTGCTGTGTCGTTCCATGTATCGTAAACCAATTTGCTTCCGTCAGCGGAAAATGAAGGCTCGAATTCAAAATCTTTTCCGCTTGTGAGTCGAACGGGTTTTCCATCGGGCAATTGTTTTTTCCAGAGATAACCGGCGGCATTGAAGACCAATGTTTTTTCATCGGGAGAAGTAACGGCACCACGAATCATTTTCACCGTGAATTGATCGGGAGCAGGATACTGTTTGAAATGAAGCGCTTTATAAATGCGATGGTTGCAGGTAACGGAAAATGGAATGTCAGTTGCCTTTTTTGTGGCAATGTCAATGTTCTTGATTTTCCCTTTCGCCCAAATGACAATGTGTTTATTGTCGGGCATCCAACTGAATCCGGTATAGACACCGAAGATGCACCACGCTTCCTGTTGGTCTTTGCTCAAGTCATCGTACACCGGCCATTCCTCTCCCGTTTCAAGATTGCGCAAATACAAAACTGTTTTCTCACGCACGCGGCGCACGAATGCAAGTGTTTTTCCGTCGTGGGAAACCTGTGGGCGGCAAGCACCGCCCGGGCCGCCGGTGACCTGTTCTGTTTCGCCCGTTTTCAAATCATAACGGTTGATGACATAAATCTGATTGTTGGGATCCTTGTTGTATTGGAAATATCCGCCGGGATACATGTCTTCGCTGTAGTATAGGTATTTTCCATCGGCCGATGCGCTTGGTTCATTCACATCCTGCTGTGCATTTTTCTTTTCTGTAAGTTGTATTCCATCACCACCTGTATAATGGTACATCCACATTTCACCGGCACCGAGGGAACGGGTGGAGGTAAAATGTTTTCGTGCAATGATGTATTCGCCATCCGAACTCCACACGCCATTGTTCAGCAAACGGAAATTTTCAGTTGTAACCTGTTTGGCATCCGAACCATCCGATTTCATGACCCAAACATTATCGCCGCCGCCGCCATCACTTGTAAAGCAGATTTTTTTTCCATCTGGACTGTAACGCGGTTGGCATTGCCAGGCATGACCGGTTTGCAGGGGAGTGGCGGTTCCGCCGGTAACTGGAATGGAATAAATGTCTCCCAATAAATCAAATGCAATTGTTTTTCCATCGGGACTCACATCCAGATTCATCCATGTCCCTTCAGTAACTGTAAATGAAACGTCTTTGTAATCCCCCGGAGGATTATTGACATCCCATTTTTTTTCTTTTTCACCGGCAGCGGCAATGAGTATTGCGGCAGTTGTTGCGTGAAGTATGGATCTGTAATGCATGGTTGTGGTTTGAGGGACAAAGAAAATAAAAAAGCCCCGTCATTCGGGAAGAAGACGGGGCAAAAAATGGAGAATGTGTTGAGCGGTTAGAAACCGACTTTTGGCGTTACTTTTTGCTCGATGAGAATTCCAAGGCATGCTGCATCGGCCGTTTTCCCTTTTGAAGGGCCTGTTCCGGGAATGGTGATTGCGATAAGCATA